>CAYTIR010000016.1:0-34578 GCA_964437955.1 uncultured Staphylococcaceae bacterium | reverse complement strand
TCGCTTTTACTGTCATTGTAATATAAATGATCTTGCATTGTTAAAAGAGGCGGTTTGATCAGGTTTTATATTACAGGAGTATTACATCACCGTAACATTTGTAAAATGTGTTGCTAACCGAAATTTATTGCGATATGATGAACATGTCTTAAAAATAACATAAAAAGGAGGACAACCTGATGTTTAACATAAATAGTGTATTAAATACTCAACTTCATAATGGTGCCTCCTTCGGTAGAGCTTGATTACTCATCATAACCTTGCTCTAGATATCATATATATTATTTCTTATCTGTGTTAGGGAGGCTTTGACCTCTCTATTTTTATGCAATTTTTCAGTGTGCGCAAAAGTAGCGTGCACTTTTTTTATCGTTATTTTTAAGAAAATTCAAAATTTAAAGGGGCTAAAGTACTATGTTGAAAGTAAATGTAGGGAGATTATCTGAAAATGCAGCTGGAGTTTATACGACAACAATGAAAACCAAGGGGTTTTATCGGCTTTAACCAGTGATAAGAGCCCTGGTCAGGACAGGGTGGTTAAACAATGTTTGAATTTCTATTTAAATTGAAATGGTTTTTTAAAGACAATAAAGGACGTTATATATCAATATTTCTAGTACTGATACTTGTCAATGTACTGGAAGTGATTCCGGCCCAGCTGATTGGCAGGGCAATTGATTTCATCAGTACCGGTGACATTACAATGAAGCTGATGTGGCAGCTGATCATTATTTTTATTGTGGTCATTCTGTTGAGCTATGCAGGAGGATTCCTTTGGTATTATATGCTCATCGGTGGAGCAATCAAGATTGAAAGCATCATACGGATGAAGTTGATGCGTAAATTTTTGATGATGTCACCTAGTTTTTTCGAGAAGAATAAAACCGGTGACCTCATGGCGAGAGCCACCAATGATCTGAGGAGCGTCCACCAGGCGACTGCTTGGGGTGTGCTGACACTGATTGATGCAACGACGTTCATGGGAACGATCATTCTTGCGATGGGAATCACCGTTTCATGGGAGTTGACGTTTTATGCGATGCTGCCCCTCCCGCTACTTGCTGTAATAGAAGCGAAGCTGGGCAGAAAGATCAATGCAGCGCATAAGGAGAGCCAGGAGGCATTCAGCCATATGAACGATTCTGTGCTTGAAGTGGTTGAAGGGGTCAGGCTGACCAGAAGCTATGTTCAGGAGGCAGATGAAGGCAAGAGGTTTAAAGGCATGACGGACACTTATTTGGACAAGTTCATGAAGGTGGAGCGCCTGGATGCGCTGTTCCAGCCATTGACCATCATTGTTACGATGATCAGTTTTATGGTTGCCTTCGGATACGGAGCAGTTTTGGCAAACCGAGGCGTAATTACTGTAGGGGATATCGTAACATTCAATATCTATCTGACTATGCTTGTGTGGCCAATGTTCGCACTCGGTATGCTGTTTAACATACTGCAGCGTGGCAATGCCTCTTTAACACGTATCGACAATGTGCTTGAAACAGAAGATGATGTGAAAGATGAAGGGGAATTTATTCCGCAAAAAAGCGATATGAATTTTGATGATGTCTCCTTCACATATCCTCTGAGTAAAAGGAAAAATCTGAAAGACATCAGCATTGAACTGAAGGCGGGGCAAACGCTGGGAGTCGCCGGAAAGACCGGCAGCGGAAAGACGACGTTGATCAAGCAGCTGTTGAAATACTATCCGGGTGGCGAAGGCCGGCTGATTATTGATGGTAATGATGTTGCCAAACTCAGCAAGGCGGCACTCAGAGAGAAAATCGGATATGTCTCACAGGAGAATATCTTGTTTTCAAGAACAGTGGAACAGAATATAAAATTCGGAAAGCCGGATGCTGCTGATGATGAAATGAAGGAAGCGATCAGACTCAGTGCTTTTGATTCAGACTTAAAACGGATGCCCGAAGGGCTGCAGACGATGGTTGGCGAGAAGGGAATCGCACTCTCCGGCGGTCAGAAACAAAGGATATCCATTGCCAGAAGTCTGATTAAAAACCCGGATATTCTGATTTTGGATGATGCTTTAAGTGCTGTGGATGCCAAGACTGAAAAAAGGATCGTCGACAATATCAGGGAAAGCAGAAGAGGGAAGACGACCATCATTGTGACACACAGGTTATCCGCCATTACACATTCCGACATCATCATCGTCATGGATGAAGGGGAAATTGTAGAAATGGGTACACATGAGGAACTTGGAAGCAACAATGGCTGGTACAGTTCCCAGAACACATATTACCAGACAGGAGGTGCATCCTGATGACTGAATTTAAACGATTGATACGCTATGCATCTGCCTATAAATGGATGTTTATCGCAGGAATATTTCTTATGATACTAATGGTCGGTTTTGAACTGCTCGGTCCATTCATCGCCATGCAGATTTTAGATAAGCATATTAAAGTAGGCGGCGACGTCATTGAATTGGCACCGATATTCCAGCTTCTGGGACTTTTCTTCGTGATTAAAGTCCTGCATGCAATCTTCAACTATTTCCAGACGGTCATTCTCCAGAAATCAGGTGCACTGGTCATCCAGAAAATGCGGAATGATATTTTTGGTCACATACAAAAATTGCCGATCAGATACTTTGATGATCTCCCTGCCGGTAAAGTGGTTGCCAGGATTACCAATGATACGGAATCGATTCTCCAGATGTTCAGTGTCGTTCTGCCGATGTTCATGGTCAGTGCGCTCACAATAGGGGCGATAACGGTCATCATTTTCACTATCAACCAGTGGACAGGATTGACGATGCTGATATTCATACCGATCATCATTTTATGGATGATCCTTTACAGAAAGTACTCGAATGATTTCAACCACAATAAACGTGAGCGTAACAGTGACATGAATGCTATGATCAATGAATCGATCAATGGCATGTCAATCATCCAGATCTTCAACAGGGAAGAACAGATCGAAGAGGAGTTCAGATCGTTGAATGATGATTATGTGAAAAACTCGAAGCGGTTGATCACCTTGGAAAGTGGAACTGGCGAAAATCTCCTGGAAGGTTTCAGGTCTCTTATTTTCGCAGTCATGGTCTATATTTTTGCAACAGGTTTTATGGCTGATTCCCTGGCCTTGTCGGTTGGGACGATGTATGTGCTGGTGGATTATATCAGCCGGTTCTTCAACCCCCTCTATAATATTATCGGGCAATTGAATATTTTCGAGGAAGCACGTGTGGCCGCAGTAAAAGTATTTGAACTGCTCGATGCTGAGAAAGAAGTGCAGGAAGATGGGAAGCTGCAGGATTTCAGTGGCTCAATCCAATTTAAAAATGTCGGTTTCTCATATGACGGTAAAGAGAGTGTGTTGGAGGATATCAATATAAATATCTCGAACGGAGAGACTGTGGCACTGGTCGGCCACACCGGTTCAGGAAAAAGCTCTATCATCAATCTGCTCATGCGTTTCTATGATCCGGTGGAAGGGCAAATTTTATTCGACGGACAGGATACGAAGAACATTTCGAAACAGTCATTGAGGAGTCATATGTCCATTGTCCTGCAGGACCCGTTCATCTACAGTGGCTCGATTCTTTACAACATCCGCCTGAATAATAAAGATATCAGTGAAGCAGCAGCCCGGGATGCGCTGATCAGTGTCGGTGGTCAGCATTTGATTGACAGGGTGGACGAAGGGATTCATAGTGAACTCACTGAACGTGGTTCAACACTGTCACTCGGTGAACGCCAATTGATTTCATTTGCCCGCGCGATGGCATTCAATCCTAAGGTGCTGATTTTGGACGAGGCGACGAGTAACATCGACTCTGAGACAGAACAGATGATACAGCATGCAATGAAAGTCGTCAGCCGCAACAGGACGACCTTCATCATTGCCCACAGGCTGTCCACGATTCAGCACTCCGATCAGATCATCTTGCTGGATAGCGGAAAGATTTCAGAGCAAGGGGATCATGAATCCCTGATGAAGGCGCATAAGGACTACGCTAAAATGTATGCTATGCAAGTGACAGGTGCAACCGTATAGAGTATTGACATTCTGCGCCCGTTGTTCTAAAGTTAAAAATAATCAAATAACTTTTTATTCAGAGAAGCGGAGGGATCAGGCCCTGTGAAGCTTCAGCAGCGGGTCCTTTAAGGGCACTGTGCTAAATCCTGCAGGCAGAGGCTTGAGAGATAAAATCCTACTAACCATTTGCCAATCAATTTGGCAGATGGTTTTTTATATAAGAATGGAGTGGTTGAATGGGCATCGAGCTGAAAGATGTGTCTAAGACATTTGAGGTGAAGCATAAAAGAGTGGAAGCATTGAAGTCGACGAATCTCGTAATTAACGACGGTGAAATATTCGGTCTGATCGGTTTCAGTGGTGCGGGAAAGAGTACGCTTCTCAGGCTGATCAATCTTCTTGAACGGCCGACGACGGGGAGCATTACAGTGAATGATGTGGTCCTGGACCGCCTTTCGGAGAAGGATCTGCGTCTGAAGAGACAGAAGATCGGGATGATTTTCCAGCAGTTCAACTTGATTGAATCAAAGTCGGTCTACGAGAATATAGAATTTGTTCTCAAGGCCAGCAAATTTGATAAACGTAAAGTAAAGGACAAAATTGCTGAACTGCTCGAATTGGTCGGGTTGTCGGATAAGATGCATTCACTGCCTAAAAACTTAAGCGGTGGACAGAAACAGCGGGTCGGCATTGCACGTGCGCTTGCCAACGAACCCGAAGTACTGTTGTGTGACGAGGCGACCAGTGCACTGGACCCGGATACGACGAAAAATATACTTAAACTGCTGAAGAAGATCAACAAGGATCTGGGAATCACCATCGTCCTCATCACCCACGAGATGGAAGTCATCAAGGAAGTAGCAGACCGCGTCGGGGTCATGTCAGATGGTGAAATCATTGAAACCGATGATGTATATAGCATATTCAGTCACCCACAGCATGAAGTGACGAGAGGGTTCGTCCAGGACATTTATGATTTCGTCATACCCCCTCATATTGAAGAGACCGATCAGTCACAGGTGATTACGATCAAGTTTTTAAATGAGAATGCAGAAGCAAATTATGTGAATCAGCTGTATCGTCATTTCGATTTGGATATCAGTATTTTGAATGGGAGGATTGAATATATCAATGGAATGCCGCTCGGTTTCCTGATGCTGCATGTACAGGGGGACGGCCAGGAAATCAGCAAATTGAAACAGTTCATCGTTGATTCCAAAGGTATAGAGGAGGCTGAAATTTATGAATAGATTGCTTGAAATATCTCCGCTTCTCTATAAAGCGTTGCTGGAGACGACTCTGATGGTTTCAATTTCAATATTTTTTGCGGTACTGATCGGGCTTCCTCTGGGAATACTTCTGTATATTACGGCAAACCCGCTGTTGTTTAAAATAAAACCGCTGAATGCATTTCTCGGAGCTTTGACGAATGTGATACGTTCATTCCCTTTCATCATTCTGATCGTTGCAATCATGCCGCTTGCGACTTGGCTGACGAACAGCTCACATGGACCTGTATTTGCGAGTGTGGCACTGTCAATCGCCTCTATCCCTTTATTCGCCAGATTGGTTGAGACGAGTTTTAACGGCATCCATAAAGGTGTGATAGAAGCGAGTATCGCCGGCGGTGCCTCTTTGATGCTCATCATTTCGGATGTGTTGATTCCGGAAGCGAAGCGGGGGATTACCCAGGCGATTACACTGACGATCATTTCGGTGGTGGCATTCAGTGCCACAGCCGGTGTAGTCGGCGGAGGCGGCATCGGAGACCTGGCAATCCGCTATGGTTATTACAGATATGACACTGTGACGATGGTTGCGACGGTTGTAATACTGGTCATCATTGTCCAACTCATACAGTTGATCGGTGACTTTTTGAGCCAAAGACAGGAGGGGAAATAAATGCGTGGAATATTTACGTTTCTAGGAGCGACTCTGGCAGTAATCATCGTAACCAGTGTGATGCTTTATGAAGGTGAAGGCGAGGTTATCACAATCGGCGCTTCATCCGGTCCCTATAGTGATATGGTTAACCTCGCCCTGAAACCGGCGCTTGAATCTCAGGGATACACAGTGGAGATTGTGGAATATACAGATTACATCCAGCCGAATAATGCACTTCATAATGGAGATCTGGATGCAAACCTGTACCAGAATGTTTCCTTCATGAAGGATTTTAATAAAGAGAATGGTACGGATCTCCTAAATCTGATACAAGTGCCAACGGCTCCGATGGGGCTCTACTCAAGCAAATATGATTCTTTGGATAGTATTGAAAATGGCAGTGAAGTTGCACTGCCGCTGGATCCGGTCAACTCATCAAGAGGGTACCAGACTTTGGAGGATGCGGGTCTGATTGAAATTGCGGAAGATGCCAATATGCTGGCAATTGAGAAGGAAGATATCATTCAGAACAATAAAAACCTGGAATTTGTATTTCAGGATTCCGGCCAGCTGCCGAGAAGTGTAGATCAGATCGGACTCTCTCTTGTACCGGGTAACTATGCTCTGGCGAGTGGCATGGATCTGGCAGATGCCCTGCAGCTTGAGCAGATGAATGAGAATTTCAGGAATCAGGTAGTCATCAATGCAGAGGATGCGGACAGCAAAATGGCAGACGATCTGATCAAAGCAGTCGAGTCTGATCATTTTAAAGAGACGATTGAGGCAGAATTCGAGGGATTTGATAGACCGGAGGGGTTTTAAATGGCAAATGAATTGTTGAACAGCATACCACCAAGCTATTTTGGCAGTGCGATGTCGAAAAAAATGGATGTTGGTAAACTGCCGCTCCTGAATCTGGCTGTCGGCATTCCGGACGGTGAGACCCCTGATATAATCAAAGAGACCGTCACAGAATCGGTATATATGCCTGAAAACCAAAGGTATGGGACATTCCGGGGAAAGCAGTCTTTCAAGGATGCCATCATAAGATTTTATAAGAAGCATTATGATGTCGACCTGGATGAAGGGAACATCGCTATTTTGTACGGCACCAAAAGTGGGTTGGTACAATTTCCGATGACATTCATCGAGCCGGGTGAAGGCGTGTACCTGCCGAATCCGGGCTATCCGGATTATATAGCCGGTGTCAGACTGGCTAGGGGTGAAGTTTATGACCTGCCGCTGCTTGCTGAAAATGATTTTCTGCCGGATTTCGATTCGTTGGATGCGGGTGAGGTTTCTAATGCAAGGCTGATCTACCTGAACTATCCTTCGAACCCTTTAGGAGCGGTGGCAACTAAAGAGTTCTTTGATGCGACAGTCGAAAGGTTCAAAGGTACGAAGACGCGGATCGTCCATGATTTTGCCTATGCTGCCTTCTCGTTCGATAAAAAGCATCCGAGCATCCTGAGCAGTGATCCGGGTCTGGAATGTTCGATGGAAATCTATTCATTATCAAAAGGATTCAATATGTCCGGATTCAGGGTCGGCTTTGCAGTAGGCAACAGGGAAATGATTGAATCCGTCAACATTTACCAGGATCATACACAGACCGGGATGTGGGGTGTACTTCAGGATGCTTCTGTAACGGCGTTACAGCATGAAGAGGAAATCCTTGAAGAACAGCATATAAAATTTCAAAAAAGACGAAACATTATTGAAAAAGCTTTCGCGGAATCCGGTATACCGCTGAACCCTTTAGCAGGCGGGATATTCGGATGGATCCGTGTGCCGGCAGGCTATGACGGAGAGAGTTTTACAGCTTTCCTGCTCAGGGAAAAGTCGATTCTCGTCACGCCTGGCAAACCTTTTGGCTCACGGGGACGAAATTATATACGGATTTCTTTGGCTGTTGACGATACGGTTCTGGACACTGTCATAGAGCGTTTTAACGACATTAAAGAAATGTGGCAGTAAACTTTATGTAAAATTTTCGTGATTAGGTCTTGAAACTTATGGGCATAACATGTACCATTATAAATGTAACGAAATCGACATAAAAAGGTAGATTTTCCGACTCATCATCGTTAGATCAGACCTTTGATAGAACATGGTTTCAATCTTGTTCTAGATATCATATATATTATTATCTTATCTGTGATGGGAAGGCTCCGGCCTTCCCATCTTTTTTTGTATATGCTTTAAAAAATTGATACGGATGTGGTATTCTTTTAATCAGATATAATGGATTATGGAGGCGCCTTACTGTGAATAAGCTTTTCAACCGAAATAAGATGCTGATGATACTTTTTGGCATCATAGTACTCATTCTGCTGATTGGATTCTCGATGGGTGACAGGAATTCAACAACCAAAGCTGAACAGTTTACCGCTGATGCAACAGCCGGGACCCAGACAGTTATTGGTGCCCCTCTCAATTTCGTCAGTAACATCTTCACCACCATCAGCAAAAGTTTTGGTGCGATAGAAGAAAATGAAAAACTGAAAGCCAAACTCGACATGCTTCCTCAGATGGAAGCGGATATAAAGCGTCTGGAGGCGGAAAATAAAGAACTCCGTGAAGCTTTGGATGTCAGTTCGAAAAGAGAATATGATACAACGGCTGCACGTGTGATTTCCCGTTCTCCGGACCAGTGGCTGAACAGTTTCACCATTGATAAAGGGGAGAAAGACGGACTGGCCGAAGGCATGGCGGTAATGACGACTGAAGGGTTGATTGGTACAGTGCGGCGTGCCAATGGTGGAAGCAGTTACATAGAAATGCTCACCACTTCCGTCTCCCAGAACAATCTTTCTGTTGAAATCATGCATGATGACACACCTGTATACGGGAATATCAGCAGATTTGATAATGAACGCAATCTGCTGGTCGTGGAAAACATCAAGAACAGGAGTGAACTTGAAAAGGGAGATGAAGTGTTCACGAGCGGACTGGTTGGTGATTTCCCGGAAGGACTGATTATCGGGACTGTAGTAGAAGTTGAAAATGATGAATACGGACTCAGTCAGAATGCATATGTACAACTTAAAAGTAATGTGGATGATATCGATACGGTATTTGTGCTGAACAGAAGCCCGGAATCGATGGAGGATTAATATGAAAGCGATCATTATCTTCCTGTTCTCCCTGTTGTTCATGTATCTGGACTTTTTATTTGCAGAAATCAGTCCCATAATGATTAGTGGTCTTGATGTATACTTTGTTCCGAGACTGTTGCTGATGTACGTATTGCTGATTTCCATCTATGTGAGTCCATCGATGAGTGTTTTCATCGGCATAGTGCTCGGGCTGATGCTCGATGTCTACATCGGCTCAGTCTATGGTATTCATTCGTTCGGCATGGTGGCTTTCGTAGCGTTTATGCATACTGCTTTCCGTGTATTCTACAAGGATTTTGTAGCGATGGCATTTGTAATACTATTGCTGACATTCCTGTATGAGACGTATATCTTCTTCATTTACAGGGTGCTTGATCTCGTATACATGCCTGTTTTCGATTATCTTGCACTGCGCGCAGCGCCGAGTCTGCTCTTGAATGCTCTGTTATTCTTCTTTGTTTTTGTAACCGCACTGAAGACATCGAAGGTCAGGAATAATCTGCAATCCAGGCATTGACAAGGGTTGTGGTGCTTGGTATAATGCAATAGTTGGTGAATCTGTAGACATCAACCGCACAATTACGGGTTAAAAGAGACTGTGTCCACCTGTAAATGGCGTGTCTTATATAATCAGGAGGTGTAAGTATGTTTGCAATCATCGAAACTGGTGGTAAACAGTTGAAAGTTGAAGAAGGCCAAACAATCTACGTTGAAAAATTGAACGCAGAAGCCGGCGATACATTCACTTTTGACAAAGTACTCTTTGTTGGTGGCGACTCTGTTAAAGTTGGTGCCCCAACTGTAGAAGGAGCGACTGTTTCCGCTAAAGTTGAAAAACATGGCCGTGGCAAGAAAATTACTGTCGTTAAATTCAAACGCAGAAAGAACTATTCCCGTAAACAGGGACATCGTCAGCCATATACGAAGCTAACAATCGGAAAGATTGAAGCGTAATGATCAATGTATCCATTAATATCAACGACGAAGGCCAGGTTGAATCCTTTAGCATGACAGGTCACGCGATGTTCGATGAACATGGCAGCGATATTGTCTGTGCAGGTGCTTCGGCAGTTGTTTTTGGGTCTGTAAATGCAATCATCAACATGACTGGAACCGATCCTTCCATAGAGATGGACGAGGATGAAGGCTATTTCAGTTTCATAGCGCCCGATCCGGCGGATGAAAAATTGCAGATTCTACTGGAAGGCATGATCATATCATTAAAAACGATTGAAGAAGAATACGGTGAACATATCAGACTTATATATAAGTGAGGTGAAAGCAATGCTTAAACTCAATCTTCAGTTCTTCGCATCCAAAAAGGGTGTTGGTTCTACAAGGAACGGACGTGATTCAGAATCCAAACGTCTTGGTGTCAAAAGACAGGACGGCCAGTTCGTAACAGGCGGTTCAATCCTTTTCCGTCAACGTGGTACTAAAGTCCACCCGGGCGAAAACGTAGGACGCGGTGGCGATGATACATTATTCGCTAAAATCGACGGCGTTGTAAAATTCGAACGCATCGGCAGAGATAAAAAACGTGTTTCCGTTTACCAGGAAGCTAAATAATTTATCTAACGGGCATCAGCTTCTGCTGATGTCCTTTTTCATTAAATGAGTAAAATACGATATGATATAATACAAAGGAATTGAGGTGAAATCATGTTCATAGATCAGGTTGATATATATGTAAAAGCCGGTGACGGCGGCAACGGAATTGTTGCCTACAGGAGAGAGAAATATGTTCCGATGGGCGGACCGTATGGCGGCGACGGCGGAAATGGTGCGGATATCATTTTTGAGGTCGATGAAGGGCTCAGGACATTGATGGATTTCCGCTATCAGAGACATTTCAAGGCTGAGAGAGGCCAGAACGGCATGAATGCAAATGCACACGGAAAGAATTCAGAACCTCTGGTTTTGAAAGTGCCGCCAGGCACAGTAATCAAGAGAAAAGATAACGATGAGACTCTGGCAGATCTGACACAGCATGGTGCACGTGCAGTCGTCGCCAAAGGCGGACGTGGCGGACGCGGGAATTCGCGCTTTGCGACATCCCGGAATCCGGCACCTGACTTTGCTGAAAACGGTGAGCCGGGTGAAGAGTTTGATATCATCATGGAACTTAAACTCATGGCTGATGTCGGCCTTGTCGGTTTCCCGAGTGTTGGGAAATCCACAATATTGAGTGCCGTTTCAAAAGCCAAGCCGAAAATCGGCAACTATCCATTTACGACGATAAAGCCTAACCTTGGTGTTGTAGCAACAAAAGACGGCAGATCGTTCGTAATGGCTGACCTTCCGGGATTGATTGAGGGTGCTTCTGAAGGTACAGGTCTGGGACATCAGTTCTTGCGCCATGTCGAACGTACAAAGGTCATCGTCCATGTGATAGATATCAGCGAATCAGAAGGACGCAATGCAGTTGAAGATTATAAGACGATCCGCAACGAGATGGCGCTGTATAATGAAAATCTGATATACCGTCCTGAAATCATTGTCCTGAACAAAGTGGATCTGGTGGAAGACGAAGAAACGTTCGAGATGTTTAGAGAAGAGGTGGGTGAAGATAAGGAAATCTTCCACATCTCTGCGGCAACCCGACAAAATCTGGATGAACTTCTTTACAGAGTTGCCGATCTGCTTGAAGAGACGGATGCGGTAGAAGTCATACCTGAAAATACAGACGAAAGAGTCATCTATCGTCATGAAAAGGACAGGGATGCCTTTGAAATCACACGGGATGATGATGGTGCCTATGTCGTATCCGGTGCTGCAATCGAACGTACTTTCAAGATGACCGACTTCAACCGTGATGCGGCAGTCCGCCGTTTCGCACGTCAAATGCGTACAATGGGCATAGACGATGCGTTAAGAGATAAAGGCATTCAGCCTGGGGACACAGTACGGATTCTCGGTGGGGAATTCGAATTTGTAGAGTGATGGTGATTTCATGTATCAGTATATAAAAGGTGTACTCAAAGAAGTGACACCACAATATATTACGCTTGAGACGAACGGTATCGGTCATTTAATCAATGTACCGAATCCGTTTCGATTCGAGTCTGCGGTGGATAATGAAGTGACGATTTTTGTCGAGCTGATTGTGCGTGAGGACAGTCATACACTTTACGGTTTTAAAGATATGGAGGAGAAATCTCTCTTCAAGTCATTACTCAAAGTGACGGGTATCGGACCTAAAAGTGCGATGGCCATCCTTGCGGCCTCCTCACCGACAGGCGTCATAAATGCGATCGAAAATGAAGACCAGGCCTACATGCAGAAGTTCCCTGGAGTTGGGAAGAAAACTGCAAGTCAGATCATTTTGGACCTTAAAGGAAAACTGGCGCCTTCTGGATCAACAGAGGAAGAAACATCGAAAGACAGCAATGCACATTACATCAGTGAAGCGCTGCTGGCACTGGAGGCACTTGGATACTCCAAACGTGAGATGACGCGTATAGAAAAACATCTCAAATCGACAGAAATAAATTCTGTGGATGAAGCAGTGAAAAGCGGACTTAAATTTCTAGTACAGTAATGGGGTGCTGATATGGATGAACGTATTTTGGATGAATCCCAAATGAATGATGAAGAAAATGCAGAGATGTCCCTGAGGCCTGGACTGTTGGATCAATACATAGGCCAGACCACTTTGAAAGACAATCTCAAAATTTTTATCGAAGCTGCCAGAATCAGAGAAGAGGCCCTGGATCATGTGATTCTCCATGGTCCGCCCGGTCTCGGTAAAACGACATTATCGAATATTATAGCAGCAGAGCTCGGAGTGAATATCCGGACGACATCGGGTCCTGCCATTGAGCGGGCAGGGGACCTGGCTGCAATATTATCCAGCCTGGACACTGGCGATGTCCTTTTCATCGATGAAATCCATCGATTGCCTCGTGCGGTTGAGGAAGTTCTTTATTCTGCAATGGAAGATTTTTTCCTGGATGTCGTCATCGGCAAAGGAGAAGAAGCAAGAAGCATTCGCATAGATCTGCCGCCGTTCACACTTGTCGGTGCGACTACGCGTTTCGGCAGTCTGTCTGCACCGCTCAGAGACCGTTTTGGTGTTCAGCTCAGACTGGAATATTATGATGAAGAGAGCCTTGTTAACATTGTGAACCGGACTGCGGATATTTTCGAAGTGGACATCGACCCTGACAGCGCATTGGAACTTGCCAAACGTTCGAGGGGGACGCCCCGTATTGCAAACCGTCTGCTTCGCCGGGTGAGGGATTTCTCCATAGTCAAAAAAGAATCCTCAATCACACTTGAAACGACAAACCATGCGCTTAAAGTGCTGGAAGTTGACGACCTTGGTCTTGATCCAGTAGATCACCGGATCATGAATACGATCATTGATACCTATGGAGGGGGGCCTGTCGGCCTAGAAACCGTGGCGGTTTCTATTGGTGAGGAAGTGGTTACCCTGCTTGATGTCTATGAACCTTACCTGATTCAACGTGGATTTTTGGAAAGAACACCAAGGGGACGCAAGGCAACGGCTAAGAGTCTGGACTATTTTGCATCTCATAATGAGATTGATATTTTTAGAAATGAGGAATAAGGTTTGAAACTCGATGAATTTGATTTTAATCTGCCGGATGGATTGATTGCGCAGACTCCGCTTGCCAACCGTTCTGGCAGCAGGCTGCTTGCCCTAAATAAGTCAGAAGGCAGCATAGAAGATAAACATTTCACGGACATCATCGATTACCTTGAGGCAGGGGATACGCTTGTATTGAATGATACGAGGGTGCTCCCCGCACGTCTTTACGGCGTAAAGGCAGAGACGGGTGCAAAGATTGAGATGCTGATGTTAAAGCCGATTGAAAATGGCTATGAAGTGCTGATCAAGCCTGCAAAGCGCGTGAAAATTGGCACCGAAATCGTATTTGGGGAAGGACTTTTAAAAGCAGTATGTACAGATACTTTCGAAGAAGGTATCAGACATGTGGAGCTCATTTACGAAGGAGTGCTCGAAAATGTTCTTGATGAACTCGGAGAGATGCCCCTGCCTCCGTATATCAAGGAAACGCTGGAAGATAAGGAAAGATATCAGACAGTGTATGCCAGAAACAGCGGTTCTGCCGCTGCACCGACTGCCGGTCTTCACTTTACTGAAGCGCTGCTAAAAGAGATTAAAGATAAAGGGGTCAATGTTGCCACGATTACACTCCATGTGGGTCTCGGGACATTCAGGCCGGTAAGTGCAGAGGATATCGAAGATCATAAAATGCATTCCGAATTTTATATAATGGATGATGAAACGGCGACACTGCTGAATAAAACCCGAGAAAACGGCAATAAGATTATCAGTGTAGGTACGACGAGCACCCGTACGCTGGAGACGATTATGCAGGATCATGGCACATTCAAGGCTGCCAGCGGTTTTACGGATATTTTTATATATCCCGGATTCAAATACAGGGCAGTCGATGCACTGATTACGAATTTCCATCTGCCGAAATCCTCACTGATGATGCTTGTCAGTGCATTTGCAAACCGTGATATGATCATGGAGACATACCATCACGCAGTAGAGCAGGAGTACCGTTTCTTCAGTTTTGGTGATGCGATGATTATTTATAAAGGTGATTATTAATGGCAATCAGATATGAACATATAAAAACATGCAAACAGACGGGTGCAAGGCTGGGGAAACTTCATACTCCCCATGGCACAATCGATACACCGATATTCATGCCGGTCGGAACTTTGGCGACGGTAAAAACAATGACACCCGAGGAGCTGGCAGATCTTGGCAGCCAGATCATACTGAGCAATACGTATCATCTGTGGCTCAGGCCAGGCAGTGATATTGTTGCAGAAGCAGGCGGTCTCCACAATTTCATGAACTGGGATAAGCCAATCCTTACAGATTCCGGCGGGTTCCAAGTATTCAGTCTGAGTGATAGAAGGAAAATAGAAGAGGAAGGCGTCCATTTCAGAAGTCATCTGGACGGGTCCAAACTTTTTCTGAGTCCTGAAAAAGCCATGGATATACAGCATGATCTTGGTTCGGACATCATGATGTCATTTGATGAATGTCCACCGCATCCCGCTGAACATAAGTACGTCAAAGATTCAATTGAGCGTACATCCAGATGGGCAGAACGCGGCCTTAACCATCATATGAAAAAAGGCAGTGACAAAACTCAGGCACTCTTCGGTATCGTGCAAGGCGGCGAGTACAGTGACCTGCGGGCCCAAAGCGCGAAAGATCTGGTTTCCATGGACTTTCCAGGATACTCGATCGGCGGACTTTCGGTCGGGGAACCCAAACCAATCATGTACCGGGTATTGGAGGAAACAATTCCGCATCTCCCGGAAAACAAGCCGAGATATCTGATGGGTGTCGGTTCACCTGACGCTCTGATAGAAGGTGTCATCCGTGGCGTCGACATGTTCGACTGCGTGCTCCCGACAAGGATTGCAAGAAATGGTACCACCATGACTTCACGGGGACGCGTTGTCGTCAAAAAGAAAATCTATGAAAGAGATTTTACCCCGCTTGATCCTCAGTGTGACTGTTATACATGCAAAAATTACACTAAGGCGTATTTACGTCATCTGTTCAAAACAGATGAAATTCTTGGTTTAAGGCTAACTACTTATCATAACTTGTATTTTCTGTTAAAATTAATGGAAGATGTTCGAACTGCGATTTTAAATGATAATTTATTGGATTTTAAAGAAGCGTTTTTCGAATCTTATGGATTGAATGATGAAAATCCGAAAAATTTCTAGTCAAGAGGAGAGATTTAGCAGATGGAATTTTTCATGGCCATCCTGCCGTTCCTGGTACTCATCCTGGTAATGTATTTCCTGATGATCCGTCCGGCACAGAAGAAACAGAAAGATGTACAAAACATGCAGAATAATCTGCAAAAAGGCGACCAGATCATAACAATAGGCGGTATGCATGGTGAGGTCGAATCATTCGACCAAAAGCATATGTACATACGTACTGAAGATGCTGGCGGTGCAGTACTCAAGTTCGACCGTGTAGCGCTAAAAGAAATTGTGAAATAAATGCCATGAGCTGACAGAATATTGTCAGCTTTTTTTGGTTCCACTTTAAGTGTACAATAGGTATAATTGACACGTTGGTGAATCGTAGAAACAGAGGTGTAACTTTGAAAACAAATTTTAGCAAAATATTAACGTCGTTGATGATTGTCGTCGTCCTTTTTACAGCAATCGGTCTTACTTTGAAAGATGTTGTGAAGGATGTGAATCTGGGACTGGACCTGCAGGGTGGCTTTGAGGTCCTTTATCAGGTGGAGCCGCTTAACGAAGGGGACGAGATTGATGAGACCGCACTCCAAAGTACTGCAAGTACCCTTGAATCCAGAGTGAACGTTTTGGGTGTATCAGAACCTGATATATCAGTTGAAAGTGACAACCGGATCCGTGTTCAGCTTGCAGGCGTGGAAGATCAGCAGGAAGCACGTGAAATGCTGAGCACGCAGGCGGAGCTGACAATACGTGACGTCGAAGATAATGTCCTGCTGTCCGGCGCGGACCTGGTGCAGGGCGGAGCAAGCCAGAATTTTGATGAGACAGGTAATCCGATGGTCTCCCTGGAACTGAAAGACCCGGATAAATTCCGGCAGATAACCAAAGAAATCTCCCAAAGGCCAGAGGGTGAAAACCTGATGGTCATCTGGATGGACTTTGAAGAAGGCGAAGACAGTTTCGCCGAAGAAGCCCAGAAGGAGAATCCGAAATTTGTCTCAGCACCCAGCGTTTCGGGGCCAATCAATTCGTCTGAAGTCATGATTTCCGGCGGATTTTCTGGGGAGGAAGGGTTGAAACGTGCTCAAAATATTGCTGCCCTGCTGAATGCCGGATCTCTCCCGGTTGAACTGACAGAAATCTATTCCAACTCTGTCGGTGCCCAGTTCGGTGAACAGGCACTTGATGAAACAGTGACAGCCGGACTCATTGGCGTGGCATTGGTATTCCTCTTCATGATTGCATTCTATCGTCTGCCAGGGTTGGTTGCTGCAGTTACACTGACAGTGTATATATACTTGACGATACTAGGGTTCAATACTATAAGCGGTGTCCTGACGCTCCCAGGCATTGCTGCCCTGATTCTCGGGGTCGGCATGGCAGTGGATGCGAATATCATCATGTACGAGAGGATCAAAGATGAATTGCGCATTGGACGCAACCTTAAGGCGGCATATAAAAAAGCATCCGCCCAGTCATTATTGACGATTGTAGATGCGAACCTTACCACATTGATTGCTGGGGTTGCTCTATTCATCTTCGGTACGAGCAGTGTCAAAGGCTTTGCGACGATGCTCCTCCTTTCCATATTGATGAGTTTCGTTACAGCAGTATTCCTGACAAGAATCCTGCTTTCACTGCTCGTCAAGTCAGGATACTTCAATAAGAAACTGAGCTGGTTCGGTGTCAAAGAAAAAGACAGGTTCGATATCAATGAAGGAAAAGAGATTGAAGATCTTAATACTCCGTGGGACCGTCTGGATTTTGTAAAGCATTATAAGAAATTCTTCGCATTCAGTATTGCACTGCTTGTTGCCGGTACAGCCGTGCTGTCCATATTCTGGCTGAATCTGGGCATCGACTTTACAAGTGGTACACGGGCGGATATAACTACGGATGGCTCGGCCACCGTGGAACAAGTGGAGAAAGAGCTTGAGTCAATGGATCTCCCTCCTGAAAGCATAACTACTTCGGGTGAAGATAAAATCACAGCACGGTACAGCACGAATCTGTCACAAGATGAAGTGACAGGGATGCAGGAAAGATTCGCCGAACTATACGGAGCGGATCCAATGATCAGTACAGTCAGTCCGGTCATTGGCCAGGAGCTAGCACAAAACGCAATGTTTGCGCTTGCTCTGGCCGCCGTCGGTATCATACTTTATGCATCGATCAGATTCGAGTGGAGAATGGCACTGCCGGCTGTGCTGGCTCTGATGCATGATGCATTCATCATGGTAGCCGTTTTCTCGATATTCCGTCTGGAAGTGGATATCACGTTCATAGCTGCTGTACTGACGATTGTCGGTTACTCGATAAATGATACCATCGTGACTTTCGACCGGGTCAGGGAAAATCTGAAGAAGGTCAAAGTCATCCATTCGGATGAAGAAATCGATGAAATCATCAACCGTTCGATGAAACAGACGCTCACACGTTCAATCAACACAGTGCTGACGGTTGTTATAGTAGTCGTCTTCCTTGTGTTACTCGGAAGCAGTGCGATACTCAACTTCTCCATCGCGCTTCTTGTCGGTCTGATCAGCGGCGTTTATTCATCAATGTTCATAGCAATCCAGCTGTGGGGCATCCTGAAGAAACGACAGCTTGCTAAAAATGAGGGTGAACTTGTCGTCTATGAAGAAAAGAAAAAAGATGACGAAAAAATATTAGTATAAATGATTGCGCCCGGGTTCTCCCGGGCGTTTTCAAAAGGTGGTAAAATCGTGTATCAGTCAAAGTATGAATGGAAGGTCCGCAAAAAAACTGCGGATATAGAAGAGGGTCTTGTTCAGAAATTAAAGCTGAATAACCTGGAAAAGACCGTCCTGGAAAACAGGGGGTACACACAGGAGGAAGATTTGAATAAAATCTTCAACCCGGTTTCCTACGCTGCTTCCCTGGTCCGTGACATGGCACAGGCGGTAGAAAGGATAGAATCTGCAATCATCAATGAAGAGAGCATTCTGATCTATGGGGATTTTGATGCTGACGGCATTACGAGTACTGTGCTTCTGTCTAATGCATTGAGACGCAAAACACAAAACGTGGAATTTATCATACCAGACAGGATTTCTGACGGTTACGGACCGAACATGTCGATATTTGAAGAGGTTGTTGTTGGGCAGTTCGACCTGGTAATCACAGTGGATAATGGCATTTCAGGAAAGGAGGAAATTGCTTTTCTGAAAGAGAATGATGTGGATGTGATCGTAGTTGATCATCATACATTCGGCGATCATATTCCTGATGCCACGATTATCCATCCGGATCATCCTGAAGGAGATTATCCATACAATGAACTGGCGGGTGTCGGTATTACCTACAAACTTGTCCAGGCACTCGGGTTGGATACACGTGAGGATCTGGCGCTCGTGGCAATCGGTACTATAGCAGACCTGGTGCCTGTCATCGATGAGAATAAAAAGCTCGTCACAGAGGGTTTGGAAGTATTGAATGACCAGACATTGCTTGGTATAAAATCATTGCTCAGAAGTGCCGGGCACGATGGCCATATTGATGAGGAGACGATTGGGTTTACTATTGCTCCCCGGTTGAATGCCACAGGCAGGCTGGGGGAAGCATCCATTGCGGTCGAGCTTTTGATGGAAGAAGATCCTGATGCTGCTTATGAACTGTCCATGGCAGTGGAGCGGATGAACCTGGAACGAAAACAGCTCGTTGAAGAAATTCATACAGAGGCGGCAGATATGGCAGACGGTACAAGCCAGATCAACATTGTTTATAATGAGGGCTGGCATCCCGGTGTTATCGGCATTGTCGCCTCCAGGCTGGTTGACCAATTCGGAAAACCCGCTATTGTCTTCACCCTCGACGGCACCGTCTACAGAGGATCAGCACGCTCAATAGAAGGTGTGGACCTCCATGGTGTGATCAAAGAACATTCAACGCATTACAACAGCTACGGGGGTCACTCCCAGGCACTTGGGATTGAGGTCGCAGCGAATGATATTGAAACATTCAAAAATGAACTTGGAGAGTATTTTGAATCACTCGGTCTGGATCTGCGGCCGGTCAAGCATATCGATTACCAGCTTAAGCCCGGTAATATGAAGATGAAGGAATTCGAACGTTTTGAACGATTGAAACCGTTCGGACAGTCATTCAAAACACCAATTTTCATGGTCAATAATGTTAAAATCGGGGTAATCCGGCAGGTAGGGAAAGATAAATCCCATATTAAAATAACGGTCCCTGAACTGGAGCTCGATGTCATCGGTTTCAAGTTTGGCCATCTTATACATGAAGTGGGCAATGGAGACACAATCAGCCTGATTGGAACTGTTAACATCAATGAATTCAACCAGAAGCGTTCCCTCCAGATGATTCTGCTCGATGCAGCCATCGATACGGTGCAGATCATGGATATGCGCAGTCGGACGGATCAGCAGTTTGATATAATAAACCAGGATGATGTTTTTCTGATTCAGGAAGGCAGAGAGAAGAAAGGCCAGAATTATTATCATTATGGTGAAAGACTGCCATTCGTTACAGGCAGTGTGATTCTCAGGGACTTGCCGGACAGCCTGGATAATCTGGCTTATTCTTTAAATGATATTCACATATCAAAAATGATTCTGATTTTTCACAGCAAAAATGAACTGTTTTTCAGCGGCCTGCCAAACCGGTCGGATATAGAGGACCTCCATACCGTGATTGAAGGTGCTGAGGATGGTTCTATCAACCTTGCCAAACATGCACCGCCACTTTCCAAAAAGTTGGGCATAACAATGACATTTCTAAAAATGATGACTGATATTATGGAAGATTTGAAGATAATCAGTCTGAAAAATGGTATAGTATATAAGGGAAATGCTGATATGGAGTGGAACTTGAATGAATCAGCACATTTTAGACTTCTTAACAGCCGCATGGAAGCAGAAACGCGTCTGAAGATGTCTTCGACAAATGAATTAAAACAATATGTCAGAACATTAATTTCGAATTGAGTGGGTGTTAGTATGGATTTAAAACAGTATGTGTCAGAAGTTCAGGATTGGCCTAAAAAAGGTGTGAGCTTCAAGGATATAACGACAATCATGGATAACGGTGAAGCGTATGGCTATGCAACTGATCAGATTGTGGAATATGCCAGGGAAAAGGAAGTTGACATTGTTGTAGGACCGGAAGCTAGAGGTTTCATCATCGGTTGTCCGGTAGCCTACAGCATGGGTATCGGATTTGCCCCTGTCAGAAAGGAAGGGAAGCTTCCCCGTGAAGTGATCAGATATGAATATGACCTGGAATATGGATCAAACGTTCTTACAATGCACCGCGATGCAATCAAACCGGGTCAAAGAGTACTGATTACTGATGACCTTCTCGCCACAGGCGGAACGATTGAAGCGACGATCAAACTGATTGAATCACTTGGAGGCATCGTGGCGGGCATCGCTTTCCTTATCGAGCTCAAGTATCTTGACGGCCGGAAACACCTCGAGGGCTATGATACAATATCATTACTAACTTATGATGAGTAATGAAAAAAGTCTGTGAAAACAGGCTTTTTTTCGTCATACATTTATTTGATGTCAAATTTATAGTATGATGATTCTAACTATTTCTTTCTGGAGAGGACGGTGAGGTCATGAATAAAGAGTATCCGTGCAGTAAAGATGATGTTATCAACATGTGCAGCCAGTACATGGAAGATGATGATATCCGCATGGTGAAAAACGCTTATGAACTTGCCCAAGAGGCGCATGAAGGGCAGTATCGGAAAAATGGCCTTCCGTACATTCTTCACCCGGTGCAGGTTGCAGGAATTCTGGCGGAACTGAAACTGGATGGACCTACAATCGTTGCAGGCTTCCTTCATGATGTTGTGGAAGATACACCTTATACTTTCGATGACCTGGTAAAGATGTTCAATGAGGAAGTCGCTGTAATCGTGGATGGTGTGACGAAACTTGAAAAAGTCAAGTATCGTTCCAAACAGGAAGAGCAGGCAGAAAACCACCGGAAGCTTTTTGTGGCAATTGCCAAGGATATCAGAGTCATCCTTGTAAAACTCGCTGACAGACTCCATAATATGCGGACTTTGAAGGCGATGCCTGAAGCGAAACAGATTCGCACATCAAGGGAAACGCTCGAAATATATGCGCCTCTCGCCCACCGGCTCGGTATCTCCAGCATCAAGTGGGAACTGGAGGATACTGCACTCAGGTATATCGAACCGCAGCAGTATTTCAAGATTGTCAGCATGATGAAGAAAAAAAGAAGTGAACGGGAAAGTGTCATCAACAATGCAATAGACCGCATCGAAGATGAAATGGGTACGACCGGTATTGACGGCCAACTCTCCGGCCGGCCGAAACATATTTACAGCATCTATAAGAAAATGAAAAAACAGCATAAGCAGTTCGATCAGATATTCGATCTGCTTGCTATCCGAGTGCTGGTTACTAACATCAAGGATTGCTACGCGATTCTTGGGGTCATCCATACTATTTGGAAACCGATGCCGGGACGTTTTAAAGATTACATTGCGATGCCGAAACCGAATATGTACCAGTCTCTCCATACGACAGTTGTCGGTCCGAATGGGGATCCTCTGGAAATTCAGATCCGCACGTTTGATATGCATGAAATCGCGGAGCACGGGGTAGCCGCACACTGGGCCTATAAAGAGGGGAGAAACCTCAAGGAATCGCCTTCACTTGCAAAAAGGATCCACTGGTTCAAGGACCTGGTTGATCAGGAGACGTCTTCACCGGATGCTGAAGAATTCATGGAAGCGCTGAAAACCGATCTGCTCAGTGACAAGGTATATGTATTTACCCCGAATGGAGACGTCGTCGAACTGCCGCAGGGTGCAGTACCGATCGATTTCGCCTATCAGGTGCACACAGAAGTCGGTAACAAGATGATTGGTGCAAAGGTGAATGGTAAAATAGTACCAATAGATTATGAACTTTCCACAGGGGAAATCATTGAAATTCGGACAAGCAAACAGTCATATGGGCCGAGCATGGACTGGCTGAAACTGGTTAGATCATCCAGTACAAAAAATAAAATCAAAGCATTCTTTAAAAAGCAGGACCGCGCGAGCAATATTGAAAAAGGCAGATTTGCCATAGAACATGAAATCAAGAACCGTGGGCATAAACCTGATGATGTATTGAAAGAACAGTATATAGAACCTGTTCTCGACCGGTACAATCTGTCTAATGAGGAAGATCTGTTTGCAATGATCGGCTTTGGTGGCGTGACCGGCCAGCAGGTGACAAACCGTCTGATGGAAAAATTCAATGTCACCGAGGAAAAAACCAACGAGATTGAGGAAATCGACCGGACACACCATTATAAGGAGATTTCAACCGAATCGGGAGTTTATGTACAGGGTATGGATAACATGCTGATTAATCTGTCGAAATGCTGCAATCCGATACCGGGAGATGATATCACCGGTTATATTACCAAGGGTCATGGCGTAAAAGTACATGTTTCTACATGTCCGAACATTAAAAATGAAACGGAACGCATCATAGACGTGGAATGGGTGAAGAATAAAGACCGGGACCGCAAATACCAGGCGGACCTGGAAATTTCCGGCTATGACAGGCAGGGACTTGTTAATGAAGTGCTTAATGTCATCGCCAGTACTAAATTCCCGATTACGCGTGTGAATGGCAGGGCGGATGTTGATAAGAATGCCAAGATCAGTCTGTCCGTCATGGTACAGAATGTAGCAGACCTCTACAGGATTGTAGATAAGATAAAACAGCTGCCTGACATATATAGCGTAGAACGCGTTTTTAAATGAGGTGAAAAAATGAGAGTAGTACTGCAGAGAGTTTCCAGTTCAACAGTGATAAGCAATGAATTTTTCAATGAGATCGGCAAAGGATATTGCCTTCTTGTCGGAGTTTCCATTAAGGATACGGACGCAGATGCCGTCAAACTTGCTGAAAAAATTGCGGCAAGCAGAAACTTCGAGGATGAAGACGGCAAGATCAACCTTTCAATCAAGGATGTTGGTGGTGAAATCCTCAGCATCTCCCAATTCACACTTTATGCCGATACTAAAAAAGGAAACAGGCCGAGTTTTACAAAAGCCGCTGGACGGGATCAAGCTGATAAGTTGTACAAATTATTCAATGAAACACTTGAAAAAGAAGGACTGACTGTTAAAACAGGGTTCTTTGGTGAAATGATGAATGTCAATATCAATAATGACGGACCGATTACAATACTATATGAATCCGAAGACGGTAAGGTCAAGTAATGAACAGGGCGAAAAAATTGCTCGGTACACTCTGGCGTATTATTTGGAATTTCATAAAATACAGGAAGCACCTGTATTTTCCTCCTTTGTTCTTCCTGATCCTGGCAGGTGTTGTAATTGGGGCAGCAGTATTCATTTACAGTAATTTCATTGAAGAAGAATATACTCCAATAGAGATGGAATTTGAGAGCAAAAGCTATGATTTCACCGGTCAGACGATTGTACTGGACCCTGGCCACGGTGGCAAAGACCCCGGAGCAACAAGTGCTTCGAACGTCAATGAATCCCAGATTGTATTCAATATCGCAGACAAACTTCGTGACCGTTTGGAAGAGAGCGGGGCTGAAGTGATACTCACACGGGAAAAAGGGGAATTTGTATCTCTTGATGAGAGGAAGAAACAAGGAGATCTTTTCATCAGTCTACACAGTGATGCAATGGATGATCCGTCAATCACAGGGTTTACGACTTACTATACTTATCCAAACCAAAAAGAATTCGCTGCATCACTTAATGCAGCAATGGAAAACTATTCCTATTTTCATAACAGGGGGAATCGTGAGTACGGATATCAGGTGATCTGGCAGCTGGACTATCCTGCAGCTCTCATTGAACTTGGGTATTTGAGCAACCGCTTTGATGATCATACGCTCACTGAGGAATCCTATCAGGACAGAATGACTGAAGCGATTCTTGAAGGGATAGACAATTATTTGAATTGAATGCTTGACTTGAAGTCGTATAATCAATATTATATAACTTAATCGAATGAAATGAATTCTATCACCCGGAGAGGTGGTCGTGAGATTGTACAGAGATATCTGCCCTGGCTGGAAGCAGATACGTCAGATGACCGAAAACCGACACTCCGGCAGAATCCTGTGCATACTGCAGGCGGTGACAATCGTTAAAATGTAAGAGGGCTTATAGAATTATAAGCTGAATCAGGGTGGCAACGCGAGGAATCGTCCCTTATATCCGGTTATGGATATAAGGGGCTTTTTTATATTTTTAATGAGGAGTGAGCCAAATGATCCAGATCCCGAGAGGAACACAGGATATTTTACCAAAAGACAGTTACAAGTGGCAGTTCATAGAAGAAAAGCTGCACACTATTGCAAAAAATTATAATTATAAAGAGATACGTACACCGGCATTTGAATCCACTGAACTTTTTGTCAGAGGTGTGGGCGGATCAACTGATATCGTCAACAAGGAGATGTATACATTCCAGGATAAAGGCGATCGCAGCCTGACATTGAAACCAGAGGGGACAGCACCTGTTGTCAGAAGCTATATCGAAAACAAGATGCAGCATGATGTGGTTCAGCCGGCCAAAGTTTATTATATGGCGCCGATGTTCAGATATGAGCGTAAGCAGAAAGGACGGTACCGACAGTTCGTCCAGTTCGGAATCGAGGCAATCGGCGTTGAGGATCCGCTGATTGATGTGGAAGTCATCAGTATGCTGATGCATATATACAAATCATTCGGACTCAAGGATCTGAAATTATATATTAATTCAATCGGGGACCAGGACAGCCGTGCGGCATACAACGAAGCACTGGTGAGTCACTTCAAACCATCCATAGACGAGTTCTGTTCAGATTGCCAGACAAGAATCGATACAAATCCGATGCGCATATTAGACTGTAAAAAAGACCGTGACCATGAATTGATCAAAACTTCTCCTGTTATGTATGACTACCTGAATGATGAGTCAAAGCAGTATTTTGAAGAAGTGAAGACGACGCTCGATGCTATCGGAATCGAATATGAAGTCGACTATAACCTGGTCCGGGGACTGGACTACTATACACATACTGCATTCGAAGTGATGAGTAATGCGGAAGGTTTTGGTGCAATTACGACACTATGTGGCGGCGGGCGCTACAATGGTCTGCTGGAAATGCTGGATGGTCCGAATGAGACAGGTATCGGCTTTGCACTCAGCATCGAAAGATTGCTGCTTGCTCTGGAAGCTGAAAATATTGAAATACCGGAACCGAAAGGCATCGATCTCTATATTTGTGCACTGGACGCGCAGGCAACCGAGAAAGCTAGCCGTCTTGTACATTCACTGCGCACAAAAGGGATCAGCTGTGATATCGACTATAAAAGGCGTAAGTTGAAAGCTCAGATGAAAGATGCAGATCGAAAAGGGGCAGCCTACACAATCGTGCTGGGCGAGGAAGAACTTTCGACAGGTAATGTTGAACTCAAACAAATGGGAACCGGAGAATCAAAAACAGTTCATCTGGATGAACTGGAAACATTACTGGAGGAAAAATAATCATGAGACACCATACAACAGAAGTGACAGAGTCACACACAGGAGAAACAGTTAGATTAAAAGGCTGGGTACAAAAACGCAGAGATCTGGGCGGACTGATATTCATCGATCTGCGTGATCGTAAAGGTGTTATACAAGTAGTGTTCAACCCTGAAGTTTCTAAAGAAGCATTGGAAACCGCGGAGAAAATCCGTTCAGAATATGTCATTGAAGTCTCTGGTGAAGTATTAAAACGCGATCCTTCCCAGTTCAATGACAATATCGAAACAGGAAAGATCGAAGTTCTGGCGAATGAAGTGACAGTGCTTTCAAAAGCTGAAACACCGCCATTCCAAATCCTTGATGATACAATCGGGGAGGATGTCAGACTCAAATACCGCTACCTTGACCTAAGACGCAATAAACTTCAGAATACGTTACGACTGCGTCATCAGATAAACAGAAGCGTGAGAAACTTCCTGGATAACGAAGAATTTGTTGATATAGAAACACCCGTACTTTCTAAATCAACACCGGAAGGGGCACGTGACTATCTTGTACCGTCTCGTGTTCACGAAGGAGAATTCTATGCACTGCCGCAATCTCCGCAGATTTATAAGCAGCTATTGATGCTTTCCGGTATGGAGAAATACTATCAGATCGTCAAATGTTTCCGGGATGAGGATCTGCGTGCTGACAGACAGCCTGAATTTACACAGATTGACATCGAGATGTCATTTATGGACCAGGAACAGATCATGGAACTGAACGAACGACTGATTCAACATGTCATGAAGTATGTCAAAGGTGTAGATATCGAACTGCCGTTGCCGAGAATGACATATGATCAGGCGATGGGAGAGTATGGTGTAGATAAGCCGGATACACGCTTCGATCTAAAATTGAATGACCTGAGTGAATTCAGTAAAACAGTGGATTTCAAAGTCTTCCGTTCCACAGTTGAAAATGGCGGCATGGTCAAGGCGATCGTCGTTAAAGGCCAGGCAGATAATTTCTCCAGAAAAGATATCGACAAGCTTGAAGGATATGTGAAAACATATGGTGCTAAAGGTCTTGCATGGCTGAAGGTTAAAGAGGATGCTCTGAATGGACCAATTTCTAAGTTCTTCAATGAAGACAATCAACAGGAATTGTTTGAAACACTTAACCTGGATAACGGAGATCTAATTCTTTTCGTAGCAGACAAAGCCAAAGTTGTTCATGCTTCCCTCGGAAACCTTAGAAATAAACTCGCTAAAGACTTGGATCTGATTGCAGAAGACCAGTTCAATTTCCTGTGGGTCACTGACTGGCCGTTGTTCGAGTATGATGAGGATGCGGGCAGATACTTTGCGGCGCACCATCCGTTCACTTCACCGAAAGCGGAAGATGTTGCACTGCTTGAAACTGAACCTGAGAAAGTGAAAGCAAACGCCTATGACATCGTATTGAATGGTTACGAGCTTGGCGGCGGGTCTATTCGTATCCATGATGCAGAAATGCAGAAGAAAATGTTCAAGGCACTCGGATTCACAGATGAAGAGCGTGATGAACAGTTCGGTTTCCTGATTGAGGCATTCAAATACGGAACACCACCGCACGGCGGCATCGCATATGGCCTCGACCGTCTTGTCATGCTCCTTGCAGGCACAGATAACATCCGTGACGTCATTGCATTCCCTAAAACGGCAAGCGCCGGAGACCTCATGATGAATGCACCATCAGAAGTTGCACCACAACAGCTGAAAGAACTGCATATTGAACTTGATGTAGAAGATAAAGAATAGAGAATTCTAAGGATAAAGACCAATCTGGTCTTTATCCTTTTTTATTTGTTAAGATATTTTATAGAAGGGTATATTATCAACCAAAGGCGGTGTTTCAAAATGAAGATAGCATTCATTTCCGATATACATGGAAATGCAACGGCACTTGAAGCGGTGCTTGCAGATATTGAAAAGAAACAGGCAGATAAGATTGTTGTCCTTGGTGATATTGCATACAGGGGCCCCGAGCCGAAAAAGTCTATAGATCTGATAAGAAATCTGAATACGGACGTCATCAAAGGAAATGCAGATGAATGGGTGCATCGGGGCATAAAGGAAGGTGAAGTTCCGGATCAGGCACTAGAAATGATGCAGAAAGAACAGGAATGGACTGTCAATCAATTAGATGAAGCAGACATGGAATATCTTCGCAATCTGCCGGAGGAAGTAACAGTTGGACTCACCGAAAATATAAAAACCCATTGTTTTCATGCGACACCGGACAGTCTTTTTGAAGTCGTCAAACCTACAGAGTCCGATCAGACTCTGGAAGAAAAATTGATGACTGAAAATGAAGCGGATATTTTCCTTTATGGACATATCCATTTACCGTACATCCGTCATATCAATGGAAAATGTGTCGCAAACCTGGGAAGTGTCGGATTGCCGTTCGATGGGCTGAACCATGCCTCTTACCTGATAGTGGAAGGAGACGGATATCAGTTCAATATAGGGACACAGCGTGTAAAATATGATGTGGAAAAAGTGAAAAAACAACTGGCAGATGCAGATTATCCGAATCAGGAATTCCTTACAGGAGTCATTGGACGTGGATCACTGCCACAATAATAATTTAACAAAATAAATCCAATAAGAATCGGGCAAGATGATAATTACTTGTCCGGTTCTTATTGGAATTTTTTATCTTTTTCTTTTCAGTTTTTTGTTTATTTCCTCCACCATTTTTCGATGCCTCGAACGAGCAATCACCCAGATGGCAACGTAGATGATTACAAAAAGGATGATGAAAGTCACAAAACCTTCGGCGGTGAAAGGAAACCAGCCTGCAAGTATGGCGAGAGGGATGAATACAAGCAGCATAAGAGAAAAATGGGTGATGGTGGACATTGTCACACTCATATCAGTATGTGAGAATATCATATCTCCAAATGCAAATAGTATCCCGATTATTCCCCAAATAATGAGCACAACGATGAAGGTCTGTAATCCGGTCAGGTTTTGAGCGTAGATTTGCCCCATGAAGGAGTGTGGATTCAAGGGGTAATATATGCCATCTGAAATGAGTATTGAAAAAATCAATGAAATGATAATGCCAATGAACATGCCTGTTTTAAAACCTTCGTATAGTCTCTTCATAAGCTCAACCTCTCCTTTATAGATTTTAAATATCTTCTGGAAGAAAAAGTGAATTCACCATTTTTCATATATATTTTAATCTGACCCGAAGGTGTGATAGAAAGGCGATCCATAAAATCTATATTCACAATTTCAGATTTGGATATTTTAATGAAATTAAATCCTGTAATATCCTCGATCTCATATAACCGTTTATCAATAGAGAAAGTATTCTTGGAAGTCTGCATCTTCATTACTTTATCCTCGATGAAGAATCGATGGATATGTTTAAGATTGATGCGATAGATTTCTTCATTCAAACGGCCGTTTAACGTCTCCGGCGTTCGGAGGGACTCGACATATCGAATTACTTTTTCAATGTCATCAGTCATTTCACTGGCTTTGATGGTAATCGAATTTTCGGTTACATCCGAATCAATATCAAGCTTGATTTTCATATAGGCAACCTCCTTATGTATAATTAAAGCAAATGGTCAGATGGAATGGAAGGCGTTTTCACCAAGCGGTAGATATAGGAGGGTAAGTGGCATAATAAAGAATGTGAAAATGATTAAAGCTAAAAGACCAGCATCAGGAATTGATTTTTCCTGATACTGGTCTGAACATTGAAATCACATGATTGCATTACGAATCACTTCTTCAAAATATTATTCAGTTTTGGCAGATTATTGTAGAGAACATATTCATTATTCTCTTCATTAAAATAGTCATCTTTAAGGCTAATAATTTTACTTCAGTTTGCACAGAATATGGAAAGATAACATTTTTTCAGGAGCAAAAGGAATACATAAATTAGTATTTTTTCAGCCCATCAATCGACAACCGCATTCTCTAATATGGTGAATGTTAAGTTCACTGTATCCACTTCTGCCTGCAGGCCGAATGGCACTATGAATTTAGGTTCATTATGCCCGAAGTTCATGTTGTAGAGTACAGGCATATCTTCACGTCCGGATTCTTTTAAAATCTGCCGCCAAATGTTTTTATACTCTTCATAGTAAACGCCATCCTGCGGTCTGCCGACGATGATACCATTCACTCGTTCAAAGATGCTCATGACAGACATTGCCCGTAAATAATCTTCGAAGAAATCCGGTGTGATGTGCACCTCAGAAGTTTCGAGAAATAAAATCGCATCATCAAATGCTTCAATGTCAGGGAAAAGTTCTGTGCCTCGCATGTTCCCAAAAAGTTCGAAACATCCGCCGATCAGATGGCCGCGAGCAACACCTTCGCCGTTGATGCTTTCATATCCGGGGTTGGTGATTGTTTCGCGTTCGATATCTTTATTCTCCTCATCCCACTTCAGTCCGAATCTCCGGATTGTATCAGAAGGTTTGATCAGCCCGATAGGTTCAGTTGAGAACCAGGTCTTTTTAATGGATTGTATAGTGTAAGCATCCATTTCAATATTCTCTGCAAAGTCTGTGAGGAGGGCAGGCCCGTAGCTTGTTGAAATTCCATGATTATAGAACATAAAATGATTCGCGGTAGTATCTGAGTATCCTGAAAAGATTTTAGGGTTGTTCTTCAACGCTTCAAAATCCACATAGGGCATGATCCGTATCGTCTCATTTCCACCGATGCAACAGATGACCGCTTTTATCTGGGGATCTCTTATGGCATCGTTCAGGTCTTCTGCACGTTTCTCGGGATGCTGTTGAATGTAATCTATACCGCTTAGTGCGTGTGGCATAACCTTCACTTTCAGTCCAAAAACTGTTTCCAGTCTTTCGAGTCCCTGTTCTGTACGCCATTTGATTGATTTTTCTCCAGCAAGTCCGCTTGAAAGTGAAACAATGGCTACAGTATCGCCATGTTTCAACTTTTTCGGTTTAATCATTTACTCTCACTCCTCGTATCGGAATATTCAAAAAACATATGGTAATATAGTATTATACATGAGTTACTGCTATTGGAATAATTGAGATAATAATTCATCCGAAAAGGAGTGGGGCGTGCTGATAATCAAGGCTGAAAAAACTCATATTGATGACATGGCTGAACTCGCAAACGCTCTGTGGGGAGAAAATCCGCAGATCCTGATAAATGAATTTGTAAAGAATATTTCTAAAGATGATATTGCTTATTTTATTAAGGTTGTTGAGGATCGCCCGGTGGCATTTGCACATTGCCAGCTCAGGTATGATTATGTTGAAGGTACAAATTCATCGCCTGTGGGATATTTGGAAGGGATATTTGTTAAAGAAGACTTCAGGTTGAGACATATTGCTTCTGAACTGATAGAAATTTGCGAAAAGTGGTCGAAAGGGCATGGGTGTACCGAGTTTGCAAGTGATTGTGAGCTGGATAACAGAGGGAGTATGGAATTTCACTTGAAAAATGGTTTCGAAGAGATGAACAGGGTCATCTGTTTCAGAAAATCATTGTAGAATTGTATGTAAAAATTGAGGAGGATATAAAATGGGAACGTATTCACATAAACCTGCAGACTATGAATGTCCATTCTGCAGAATAGTAGCTGGTAAAGAAAAGCAGAACCAAGGAACTAAACAAAGGGATATAGTTTATCAAAATAAATTTGTCACTGCATTTATCGCAAGTAAGTGGTGGCCAAACAATAAAGGACACGTCTTAGTTGTTCCCAATGATCATTATGAAAATATATATGAACTCCCTGCTGCAATGGGAGCGGAGATTCATAGTATCGCCCAATTGATGGCTTTTGCAATGAAAAATACATATGGTTGTGATGGGGTTTCCACGAGACAGCACAATGAGCCTGCCGGAAATCAAGATGTATGGCATTATCATCTTCATGTTTATCCCAGATATGAAAATGACAATCTTTATTTGACAAAAGGTTTTTATACTGAACCGGCTGATCGTACTCTTTATGCAGAAAAATTACAGAAATGGATAGCGGGGAATACATAAAAAAATATAAAAAACAGTTATGAAATACGATTTTATGGGGGATGTTTGTGGAACAGTTTCTTAATTTGATCGCAGACTATTTGAAGAAGCAGAATAAACACATTGTGAGAATAAGTGGACACGGAGCAGCGGGTAAAACGACATGCTCAGAAGCGGTTATGAACCGCCTGGAAAGCAATACATATAATTATTTGAATACAGATGCCTATATTATTAAAGGGGACTATAGGAAGTCACTTGAGGCCATCTATGAATATGAAAATGAAGTACATAGAGGGAAAGCCACCGCATGCCTGCCAGCCGCACATGAACTTGAAAGTCTGAAGCGGGACCTGTTGATGTTGCAAAAAGGAATGGATTTCCTCAGCATCGATGCTCACTGGGCACCTGAAAAAATGATCTATGCAGAACGTCCGGTTACAATCGTCGATGGTATGAGCACTACCTTCGTGGATGCATCTTTATTTGATTTATCAATTTACATCTATACAGATGAGCAGACCGAATTGGATAGAAGGATGGAGAGAGATGTGAAAAGCAGGGGGAAATCTTCAGAAGCATTGATCCGGTCTCATCATCAGAGAAGAATCCAGTACGAAATATTCATGCATGGTAGACGAGAGGAATTTGACATTATTATAAATAATAGTAACAATCAATTTGCTATTGAGAAGAATACGATAATTGGCATTTAGTCACATATTAGATTGCGAAGGAATATAATGGTTGAAACGACTCATGATGATATCCATACTGTTCATATTTCTTGCTGGTTGTAACAGCACAACCTAAGTTTCCGGAAACGGTTCAGAAGAGACATTAAAACTTTTAGCTTCAAAGAACTTAGAAAGCTCTGAAAAAGAGGGTATATTTTTAATTCAGACTGATTCAAAAAAACAGTTCATATATGCTTATATTGAGAAAGGTTCGGAAGCATCGATCAGAGAAGATGAAACTATACTTAATATAAATTTTAAAGAGCCGAATGAAACGGTCAAATGATGTTACAAATATTTGAATTGGACATGGCCGAAGAAGTGGATACATTTAATTTTTACATTAATGATAAGGAAGCACCCGTCACAGAAGTGGGAAACGAGTAAAGTTATACTATTGCTTGTTGTTGCAGGAGAAGGATATGTGCGAAGCGGCAATTTGCAAAGAGTATTTGTAAAGATGGGTGATGCTGTCTATTGGAAGAGATGAAGAACATGGAACACGTACAGATACAAGTATGACAGCTATCGTATTCGAGTCATAGGGAATTGGACCATCAAAATTCATGACTTTAAAAAATGATTTATAACTTTGATAAAGAGATTAAGGAGATATTTATGGGCACTATAACAATCACAGAATTACATACAGAAGATGAAATATTAGAGGTTTATCCAATCATGAAACAGTTAAGAAGACATTTGAATAAAGAGACATATCTTGATTTGGTTTTAGAGGCAAAAGAAAAAGACAGTTATAAGTTATTTGCGTTATTTGAGGAAGAAGAAATCGTTGCAGTCACTGGTTTTAAACCTATGATAACTTTATACTACGGAAGATTTGTGTGGGTATGTGATTTAGTGACTGATACAGGCAAACGTTCAAAAGGGTATGGAGAAAAACTGCTCACTTATGTTCATGAATGGGCGAAAGAAAACAGTTATGAAAGCGTCGCTTTATCATCAGGCCTACAACGTACGGATGCCCATCGTTTTTATGAAAATAAAATGGATTATGATAAAGCAAGCTATGTATTCAAAAAGGATTTTAAGTAATTGAGTTTAAAAAGATTATTCAATGTTATTCTCAGAAATTGTTCAAACTATCTTTGAAGATTCAATAACTAAAACAAATTGGGGGAACAAGGATGTTAAGTAATAAAGGTTTTGACGTATGGGCAGACGACTATGATAAGACGGTACAAATCAGTGAGGAAGACAATGTATATCCTTTCGCTGGCTATAAAGAAGTATTGAATCTGATTTTTAATGAAGTGATGAAAAATGGTAAATCGAAAGTTCTAGACATTGGTTTTGGAACAGGAGTATTAACAAGCAGGATATATGAGAATGATCATGAAGTGGATGGCATTGATTTTTCCTCAAGCATGCATTCGATTGCAAAATCTAAAATGCCGGAAGCGAAATTAATGGAATGGGATATTTCTGATGGTCTGCCACATGGAATTATTGGAAAAACTTATGACTACATCATAAGTACTTACACTTTACACCACCTGGATGATGATGAAAAACCTGAGATTATAAA
>CAYTIR010000015.1:0-34878 GCA_964437955.1 uncultured Staphylococcaceae bacterium | reverse complement strand
ATTCTTTAGTTTCTTTTTTCAAGACAGTGCCTAATATATCATAAATATATCCACAGTGTGTTACAGCCTAATAATAATAAAGTTACAAATCCGGTCCTTATATGTAATGTTGTGTAATATTGAAATACTACTGTATTATTTCTGAAAATTCCCACACATTGAATATGCTTTCTTGATTTAAAAACCTCATACATTATGTGGATATAGCACCCTGTCAAATAGTTGCCATGCCAGTCTTCTATACTATGATCGATAGCAGTCAGCCTTTAAATTCCTAATAGAATAAACGAGATTTTTAATTACAGTCGATTCATTTAATGAGAATCGATTTGTAATCATTCTTGTTTGCATAAATGAACGTTTTCTCATCTTTAACCATATGTGTTTGGTTGAGAGTCTAGTATGATAGTCATATATAAGAAGATGTAAAGAGAGGAGGATTCTATGGAAATGATACAAATTACTGCCATACTGATAGTGGGTATTATTGTAGGGTTTGTTAATATCGTCTCAGCGGGGGGATCGATGCTTACTTTACCGCTATTGATATTCTTTGGTTTGCCGTCAAATGTTGCAAATGGTACTAATAGAATCGCAATCATGGTACAAAACATATTTGCCTTATACCAATTCCATAAAAATGGTCATTTGAACTTGCGTCTGGGACTTTTACTTGCGGTTCCTGCCACCATCGCTTCTATATACGGTGCTCAGATCGCTGTTAATATCGCGCATAGTACGTTCGATACATTACTTGCGGCTTTCATGATCATATTTGCATTACTGCTCATCATTAAACCCCAGCGTTACATAAAAGGTAAATTTAATCCTAAAATTTCTATCATATTGCTATTTTTTGCATTTATCCTGATTGGTATATATGGTGGTGCACTGCAGGCAGGGGTAGGATTCTTTATTCTTCTTACATTGATAATGCTGGTGCCTCAAACTCCAATGGCGGAAATGCATGGTATCAAAACACTGGTTGTCACAATCTATATTTCCATATCAACTTTCGTTTTTATATTGAATGATTTAATAAATTGGAAGTTTGCAGTTGCTCTATCCATGGGATCTGCCATGGGTGGTTTTATTGGTGGTAAATACGCGAGTATCCTGCCGGATAGATTGCTGCAGAAAATATTGATTATCGCTATCTTGTTCTTTGCAGTCATATTGTTTGTGCGCTAAACGCAAGTTACGATGAAGTTTTGAATAACGGCCTTCATTTCATGGCAGTCAGTATAAATGGTCTTCATATTAAAAGCCTTGGAAATATGAACTCTTTTATATCAATAGATGTTATATTGTATATTAATGTTTTTTCAGTGTCCGGCCGTATTTTTTTACGGCCGGGCATTAACTATATGCAATTATAAAATAGGAGTGAGTCAAGTGCATATCAATGTACTTTATGAGGATAATCATCTGTTGATCGTTGAGAAACCTGTTAATATTCCAGTCCAGGGTGATAGTTCAGGGGATCAGGATCTGCTGAGTATTCTGAAGAAGTATATAAAAGATAAGTATAATAAGCCGGGTGATGTATATCTCGGCCTGATACACAGGCTGGACAGGCCTGTAGGCGGTGCGATGGTTTTTGCAAGAACTTCGAAAGCGGCCTCCCGTCTGTCGAATGAATTGAGGAAGCATCAGATATATAGGAAGTATCTTGCAATTACACGGGGGCATCTGCCTAAAAAACAGGGAAGACTCGCAGATTATCTTTGGAAAGACCGCAGAAATAATATTGTCAACGTTGCAAAGCAGGATAAGAAAGATGCTAAAAAAGCAATTCTGGAATATAAAGTGCTGAGTGATAATGAGCGCAGCAGCCTGGTTGAAGTAGAACTGAAGACGGGGCGTTCCCATCAGATCCGGGTCCAGCTGGCCAATCAAGGTACGCCACTCTACGGTGATCAGAAATACGGACAGCAAGTAAACCGTCCTGGGCAGCAGATTGCTTTATGGGCCTCCCGTCTAAGCGTCAAGCATCCTACAAAAGATAAAATGATAACGGTTGACTGTCTGCCTCCGGATAAACATCCATGGGCAAGTTTTTCCATATTAAAATAAAAAGTTCCGGGCCAGAAATCTAGATTCTGGTCCGGAACTCTTTTTTATCATCAATTGATTCTTATTTAAAATACTTATATAAGTTTTCACACGCTTTAGCACCGGCAATGTCTTTTTCAGTCAGTTCCTTCTTGGAATGCGTCGTCCATGTCATAGTTACTGTTGTATAATTAATGGAAATATCAGGGTGGTGCTGAACGCCCTCTGCATAACCGCCTACTTTTTCTACAAATGAAATACCATCCAAATACTTATCGAACTTAAACTTCTTACTGAGTTTTTCATTTTCCACTGCCCAGCCTTCGAGCTTTTCCACAGCAGCTTTGATATCTGACATAGTGATACCTCCCGCTATATTTATTATACTTCTATTTACCCTTCATCCGACGGACTAAATCAAAACAATATGCGCCTGCCATTAGAAGTTATAGGGAATATGCGATATACCGGCATTATTACAAATGTGAAAAACTCCTTTGAAAGCTGTGATGGCAGCGTTTAAACAAGTAACGCATGGCATTATAAATTGAGGCCTTCTCTGTTGTCGGTCCTGTATTGAAAATATTGTTGCTTCAAGAGTATGGTTTATTGATTTTAAAACAGCTTAGATTAATGTGAAGAGATACTAACTCAACAGCATCATGGTTATAAATGCTAAAGGTACGCCGCCGAATTAAACTGGTGCACCGAAAGCATGCCCAACAGTCCATATTGTTTTCTGAAATGAAATCCCTGTTTTTCATCATTCATGCTACCAAGCTTCTTTGGCATGTGTCATCTAATGACTGTCAAAAGGGTTTGACATAGTAATATTCCCCAGGAAATATGTTGAAATAAATATGAGACCCAGGATTCGTGTTCCGGGTCTCATATTATCTATATATCATTCTTCGAATACTGCTTCTACAACTTTTTCCGAGGATCTTCCATCATCCCAACTGCAGAACCTGTCGTAAAATTCATCATATCGTTCACTGTATTTTTCACTCACTGCATCGATATTTTCAATTGCGTCAATCACTTCGTCATTGTTCATGAGCAATGGCCCCGGCAGTTCTTTCTCCATATCGATGTAGAAACCGCGAAGTTTCCCCTCATACTTTTCTATATCATACGTATAGAAAAGTATTGGCCTCTTCAAGTTTGCATAGTCAAAGAATACTGAAGAGTAATCCGTAATGAGAATATCCGACATAAGATAAAGCTCACTGACGTCACTGTAGCTTGAGACGTTGTATGCAAATCCTTCCAGGTCAGTCAGATCCATCTTGGATGCTACCACATAGTGCATTCTGAGGAGGATGATATATTCATCCCCGAATTGTTCTTTCATGCGATGGAGATCCAGTGTCAGGTTAAATTTATACTTGCCGACTTTGAAATACTCATCATCACGCCATGTTGGTGCGTAGAGGATTACTTTTTTGTTGTTCGGCAAATATATTCTTCTCTTCAGTTTCTTGATTGTCTCGGCATCATTATGATTCGTTAAGATGTCATTTCTCGGATATCCGGTCTGGAGCATCGTATTGTTGAACCAGAAGGCTCTTCTGAAAATGTCGGAAGAGTACTGGTTAGGTGCAATCAGATAATCCCATTTATCGGTTTCACGGTTGAAGTTCCTTTTGTACCGTGCGGAATTTGTTCCAGGCATATGAACATCTGCCATATCGCCCGCAAGGCGTTTCAATGGGGTGCCATGCCATGTTTGAAGGTACACTTGACCGTCTCTCTTAATATAGCCGTTTGGCATTCTGACATTGCTGACAACATATTTAGCCCGTGCCAGATAATAGTAATACTTGAGTGAAAAACGTTTTACAGTTTCCGGCTTTCCAGGCAGTTTTTCCAGATTATTCTTTACCCAGACGAATTTATAGTCTTTTCTGTTTTCAAGCATGTATTGATAAATATATTTTGGACTGTCCGAATATGATTTTCCCTGGAAACTTTCAAAAACAACCAGGTTATCTTTGAAACTCATATTTTTGAAGACACGCTTGTATAGAAGTTCCTTACGGCCCTTTTTAGAAGCGAGTCCCCTTTTTATATCCCTCAGAAGGTGGTGGAAGTTACTTAGTCTTCTGAAAGCATTTTTTTTGTTTGATTTAATTGCTCTTACGTCATTTTTTAAAATAAGATCCTTGTTTTCCAGTCTTTCGGGATCGATTTTGTTAATGCTTTCCACAAGTCCGTCAAAATACTGATCAATTGCTGATTCATCCTTAAATTCAACAATCAGACGCTTTCTGTAGAAGTTCAACAGCTTATTATCGAGGAATCTTTGAGCCTGTTCACTGATTTCATCGGTCCTAAGCTGGTTGTATATTCCAAAAAGGTCATGTGCCAACTGTTCTACAGGTGACTGCCTCAACGATGGGTTATTTATCGGGTCGTTCCTTCTTCTCCTGAAATAGATGGTTTCATAGACATAAGGTATCACCTCAATTTCTTCAAGTAATGGCAGCATGAATGTCAGATCCGAATATGTTTTGAAGTTCTCGGAAAATCTTAGATTCATACGTTCTATGACATCTTTTGAAATCAGGAAGTTTATGGCAGAGTTATTTCTGATCAAGTTGTATCTTCTTTTTGAATACATTTTTATTTTGTTGGTACCGGGAAGTATGATGATTGAGCTGGAACTGAAATCCGTGGCCTTCATCCGCCCCCTGATCATAGGGAATTCCCCTATGTTGTCAGACAGGAGCTGGAGCATATTTTCGGATATATAATCATCACTGTCCAGGAAGTATATATAATCCCCCTCTGCCTCATCAATACCGATGTTACGCACACCACCTACATTCAGATCCGGTGGAGTCTCTATAAATTTAAATCTTTCGTCACTGGTATAGACATCATCAACTACTTCTTTCAAGGCTTTGGTATCTGAATGGAGAATCAAGACTTCAAAATTAGTATATGCCTGTTTCCTCATCGATTCCAAAGCGATATTTATATAATTTTCATTTTTCTCAGCGGGGGTAATTACAGTAATCAAATTATTCATTGCCGTCTCTCCTTTCTTCTTTTTCCAACATTGTATCTGTGAAGGTGAACCAGAGATTCTCATAGTTCTCCTTACTGAATTTTGTCTGCATTGTTCTTCCTGCTTCCTCCCCCATCTTTTTTGTTTTCTCAGGGTTCTTAAGCATGTGGATGATTCGCTGTGATAATGCTTCTATGTCGTTTTTTTCTATGAGGAAACCGTTCACATCATCTTCGATCATATCGGATGGGCCGTAACGGATGTCATAACTTACAACCGGGGTATTGTTTACCATGCTTTCCATCACAGAAAGGGAGAATCCTTCTGCATTGGATGTTACGGTAGATAATGCAGCGGACTGATATATCTTTTCGGGATTTTGCGTGTATCCTTTTAACTCTACATTGTCTTTAAGATTCAAGTCCTTAATCAATTTGATGTATTCCTTCTGTTTATCGCCCGATCCCCAGATTTCCAGGCGGGCTTCCGGCACTTCCTTAACTACGTCTTTAAATGCCTTGATTGTGTGATCGATGTTTTTAACACTGGAAAACCTGGAGACAATTGAAACTTTGGACATGTCCCTTTCCTCAGTCCGGTCTCCATTATGTTTCATTTTGGCAATAAAAGATCGCAATCCTTTTATTTTAGGCATGTTCACTTCGTAATAATTTGGAATGACAAAAAGTTTTTCCCGGTGACCAAAACGCTCAGCGATATCATTCTTCTGTTTTTCAGTCAGCACAATGAGTGCATCGACATTCGCGATATTTTCTACCGCATATCTGTTCCTTTGATTCAGCTCAGAATCCGGATCATCAGGGTTCGTTAAATGGTTACTGTGCGGACGCAGTGCTCTTTTAGCCAACGGGTGATCCAGCTTCACCAGTAACTCATCAGTAGTCCGTGTGTCTGAAATAATTACCGATTCACGCTCCGCTTCATTTATTACGCTGTTCAGCCAGTGAAGTTTATGCGGGGTTGCATCACCGTCCGTTTCAGAGAGGATTTTATTATCCTCTCCGATGTGTGTGATCCGGGTGATGTTGCGGGTGGAAGGATCGTGCCAGTAGTTAAGGAAGGCAGTTCCTGATTTATCATAAAATATTTGCTGCCTGACTTTATTCTCCTCATAGCTGAAATATTGAATCCTGCTTATATGGCCGTAATAGTTGACGTTTTCCCTTCTGATCCTGTATCGGTTTTCATTGAAGTAATCTGTAAAATCCAGAGTGTTGTCATTTCTCAATGAGATATATTTCTCGTATAATCCATTTCTATAAAGTCTGTATGCATTGTGCTTCTTTCTCTTTGCCACAGCATACTCCTTGGAGTATGCGGAAATGTCTGTTTTTATTTTATCAGTATTTACTTTGTCATGTTTGTTGTATGATGCGAAATCTTCGAACATGTTACGTATATTCACTTTTTTGCTGACTTTACCCATTTCTACGAGTTTTCTGCAGATCATGGGGAATCTGGGTTCATATTTGAACGTTAATATATGGGTATCATATCCTGCATCGGCAAAAGTGCTTGCCTGTCTTAAGGAGGCATGTGTCAATCCACCTTTGTTAACGTCAATTGAATTAAGTAGGAACATAATCCTGGGTTTCATAAAACCATCCTTGTCTTTGCCTCATTCATTTGAGGATTATACTATATTATATTACTTTAAGTATATACTAAAAGAAAAATGATAAACGTATGGCGGGGACATGAATAATTGAAAGGATGACGAATATGATTAATGAAAATGACAGAAAGTATTTAAAACGGTGTGTTGAACTGGCGGAAGAAGCACTTGGGAAAGGGGATCAGCCTTTCGGTTCGATTCTTGTTTCCCATGAAGGTGAAGTACTGTTTGAAGACCATAATAGAATTTCCGGAGGGGATAGAACGCGCCATCCGGAGTTTGAAATTGCACGGTGGGCTGCTGCCAACATGAGTGAAGAAGAACGGCGCATGGCAACGGTATACACATCAGGAGAGCATTGCTCCATGTGTGCTTCTGCCCACGGTCTGGTAGGTCTCGGACGTATAGTCTATGCGAGCTCGTCAGCACAGTTGAAAATGTGGCATGAGGACATTGGTGTCGAACCCGGTTTGTTGAGGGGACTGTCCATTCCCGAAGTGATCCGGGGAGTGGAAGTTGACGGACCGGACGATGAACTGTCAGAAGCGGTGCGTAAATTACAGTTCGCATATCACCAACGGCCATAGAAGTGGAAAAGAGGCTCCCGTATGGGAACCTCTTTTCATTTTCTTAAAAAGATCAGTGGGACCATCAATAAAGCGCCGGCCCCTGCTGCCAGTGCATATCCATATTGCTTTGATGATTTTTCTACTGTAGGTGTTTTGCTTTGTTCACCCATCTCTTTTTCTGGTTGATGGGTACGTTCTGTCTGTGGCTCTACATTTTCTTCATCTTCCTTCTGTGTCCCTAACCCTTTCAGTATTTTCAGAAGGACGTTTGTGCCTTCTATCACTTCGGGGTCCTTGAAAGCATTCAGTATTCCTGAATAACCGGCGTGCGTATTTTTATGTTCATACTCAGCCGCTTTCGAAATCCCGGTATTGAGTTTTAGTACAATGGGTTCAATTTCAGTCATGTCCAGTGTTCCAAGCAGCTGGAACAGGAGCAGCACGTTTTTGATTGACTGTGGTGTGTTGGAATCATCCAGTGCGGTGACTATCCTATGGATGACTTTGTCGCTTTGACCGAGGCTGCTGTCCACCATATCGAGGCTGCCATGTTCCTTCATCTTATCTGCGATGGCCAGGACATCAGCAAGTGCATCCTTGTGTTCCGTAAGGAGCATTTCCAATTCCCGGTATTCCTGCTGATGTCTTTTTTCAGGGTCGACTTTCATCTTATGGATTACTTTTGTCGCTTTGGCCATTATTTATTCGACCTTCTTTCTTTGACGATATCCCCTGGGAATATATAATCATCCCTTGCCCACTTTTCTTCCACATTGACACCAATTTGTGGTTGAGGATTCCCATATCGGTGGTTGATTTTAGGTAGTGGACTTTTTCCTTTCGCTTCTAATATTTCCATTTTTACAGAAACTTCCTTGTATGCCGGTGTATCGGTATCCTTATCGGAGTGGGAGCTTGTCAAGTAGTTGATTGCCCCTTCGCCGGCTGAATTCATCGGGAGGTACAGCTGATTGCCGAATACACGGTCTGTAACAATACAGCTCACTTTGACGCTGCCGTATGGTGAGGTCAGACGGACTTTGGTTCCATCTTCGAGTTTTCGTTCTTCTGCAAGAACAGGTGAAACTTCAAGGAAGACTTCCGGTGTCTTTCCGGTAATCGCTTCGGATTTATATGTCATGTTCCCTTCGTGGAAATGCTCGAGGAGTCTGCCGTTATTGACATGGAGATCATACTGATCTTCAAATTCGAGCGGTTTTGTCCATTCAACCGGCCAGAGTCGCGCTTTTCCCCCAGGCAGTGGAAATTCTTTTTCGAACAGGAGTGGTGAATCCGTGCCATCTTCGGCCACCGGCCATTGAAGGCTGTGATACCCTTCAAGTCGGTCATAGCTCACCCCCGCAAACAACGGCGTAAGGGAAGCCGCTTCATCCATGATTTCACCAGGGTGCGCGTAGTCCCACTCTGCCCCCATCCGATTCGCTACTTCCTTGATGATCTGCCAGTCCGGTTTGGAGTCTCCCAGCGGCTCCATCGCTTTATACAGGCGCTGGAATCTTCTTTCTGTATTCACAAATGTGCCGTCTTTTTCCATGCTTGGACTGGCCGGCAGTACTACATCAGCATACTGGCATGTTTTAGAGAAGAATATATCCTGGACAACGAAGAATCTCAGTTTTTCGAATGCCGACTGGACGTAATTTATATTAGAATCGACAATACCCATATCTTCCCCTTTAAGATATAGCGTCTCCAGCTTACCTTCATGGATGGCATCGACCATTTCATGGTTGTTCAAGCCGGGACGGGTTGATAATTCGACACCCCAGCTTTCTTCAAAACGGCCACGGACATCATCATCGCTGACGAATTGGTATCCCGGGAAGCGGTCCGGCATGCTGCCGAAATCACTCGCCCCCTGTACGTTGTTATGGCCGCGGAGCGGGTATGCACCGGCACCTGGTTTCATATAATTGCCTGTAACGAGCAGCAGGTTTGAAATCGCTGTACTTGTATCGCTTCCTCCGCCGTGCTGGGTGACACCCATCGCCCACAGGACGGAAGTCGTTTTCGCTTCATGGATGGAAGTTGCGATTTCAATCAGCTCTTCCTTTGTCATTCCTGTAACTGATTCTGCATAATCGAGTGTATATTTATCCAGGCTTGCCATATATTCATCGACATCGTTCACGTGCTCCCTTAGGAACGCCTGGTCATCCCAGCCTTGGTCGATGATATATTTCGTTACTGCAGAAAGCCAGACGAGGTCACTTCCAGGTGCAGGCCTGACGAATAGATCCGCACGATTGGCGAGTTCATGTTCACGCAGGTCTGCCACAATGACTTTTTGTCCATGGAGCTTCTGCGCCCGTTTTACCCGGGTGGCGAGTACCGGATGGGATTCTGCTGTGTTTGACCCGACGGAAATGATCAGTTCCGCCTGGGCGATATCGCCGATGCCGCCTGAATCACCTCCGTATCCAACGGTGCGCCAGAGTCCCATAGTCGCGGGAGACTGGCAGTATCTTGAACAGTTATCGATATTGTTTGTTCCAATCACACCACGGGCGAGTTTCTGCATGAGATAGGATTCTTCATTCGTACATTTTGAAGATGAGATGAAGGCGAGGGCATCCGGTCCTTTTTCCGCTTTCGTTTCTTTGAATTTCTTCTCGATGAGATAGAGGGCTTCTTCCCACTCAGCTTCCCTGAATTCATCCCCTTCGCGAATCAGCGGTTTTGTCAGACGTTCTTCACTGTTTATAAAATCCCAGCCGAATTTTCCTTTGACACAAGTGGATATCCCGTTTGCCGGTGCTGCTTCCTGCGGTTCGATTTTCAGAATTTCACGATCTTTGGTCCATACATCGAATGAGCATCCCACACCGCAATATGTGCAGACTGTCTTTGTTTTTTTAATCCGTTCTTCCCGCATTGTCGCTTCGACATCTGAAATTGCCATGAGTGATCCATATCCTGTTTCGATATTTTTCGTGATGTCTACCATCGGTCTGAATGTTTCTTCGGCCATACCAGTCAGGAATCCGGCTTCCCCTTCCATGCCGACTTCCATCATGGCGTTACACGGGCAGACTGTAGAACAGTGTCCGCAGTTTACACAGGAGGATTCATCAATTGTCGTATCATTGTCCCAGATGACACGGGGGCGCTCGAGAGTCCAGTCAATCAGCAGCGTTTCATTCACCTGCAGGTCCTGGCATGCTTCGACACACCTTCCACAAAGAATGCACTGGTCAGGGTCATAACGGTAAAATGCATTTCGCTGGACTGGATGATCTTTTCCAGTGTGCGGCGTATCCTGATGGCTGATTCTCATTTCCTTTACCGTATTATGTATTTCACAGTTGCCGTTGTTGAAGTCACACACTGTACAGTAAAGTTCATGGTTGCCCAAAATACGGTCCATCGCGATAAGCTGTGCTTCGTGAATATCTTCCCCCACCGTTTCAACAATATCTCCTTCGTTTATGGTTGTGGAACAGGAACGGACGTATTCACCATTGACTTTGACGATACAAGTATCACATGTTTCAAGTGCACCCAGGCTCGGATGGTAACAAAGGCTCGGAGGCTCTGCGCCCTGTTCTTTTAAATAATTAAGCAGCGTTTCATCATCTTGAATCTTTTGTTTTGCACCGTTTAACATTATCTCAAGCGACTTATTCATTTCCATGTCTCCTTTCCTGGTCATTATTATCCCTGATTCCCTTTTGGATGCTTCTTAAATCATTTATTCAGACTATTCCGACACTTGGAGGCATAAAAATAAAGGAAATGGAAAAGATTCCGATTCCCTTTATAGATTGATATATCTTTGAATATGCTTCGCGGTCACTGAGCCGGTGATATCCAGAAGTCCCTGGGGCGCGCCGCTGTATAAAATATTTCCGCCATATGCCCCGGGCCCGGGGCCGACGTCCACGATCCAGTCCGCATGCATCATCATCGTCAGATTATGTTCAATCAGTATGACGGTGTTCCCCTGATTGATCAGCCGTTCGAAACAGGCAAGCAGCGTCGGAATGTCATCTTCGTGCAGACCTGTTGTGGGTTCATCGAATACGAATGTTTCGCCCGTGGCTTCACTGTCCATATACCTGCTCAGTTTGACACGCTGGATTTCTCCGCCTGAGAGTGTGTCCAGTGATTGTCCGAGTGTCATATAATGCAGTCCGGTTGCCTCGAGGTGTCCGAGACGTTTGATCACCCGGGTGTTTTTTCTGAATATGGACAGTGCTTCCTCAACGGTCAGGGCGAGCACATCTGCAATCGAGTAGCCATCCACTGTCGCATCGAGCACTTCCGGCTTGTATCTTGTCCCCTGACAAACTTCGCAGACCTGGGAGAAATCGGGCATGAAGGCAAGTTCTGTCTTAATGACACCTTTGCCGCCGCACTCCGGACATGCCCCTTCAGAGTTATAGCTGAACATACTTTTCTTCACGCCGGTCTGTTGGCTGAAGAATGTCCGGATTTCATCGAAAAGGTCCATGTACGTCAGAAGGTTGGACCGGTTTGAGGCATGCACCGGCTTCTGGTCTATGAATATGCTGTCTGATGAATTGCCGAGCCCCGCAGAAAGCAGTGTGCTTTTTCCTGAACCGGCAACACCTGTGATGACGGATAAGGCGCGTTTCGGAATATCCACGGAGACATCCTTCAAGTTATTCTGTGTGATGTTTTTAAGGCTGATGAAATCCACAGGAAATCTCGGCTCGGTTTTCAGCCCGTGTTTGCGGTTCAGGGCATTGCTCGTCGGGGTATCTGATTGTACCAGTTCTTTATACGTACCGGTAAAAATGACTTCCCCTCCATGCTGCCCTGCACCCGGGCCGATATCGATGATGTGATCTGCAATGCGGATCACATCGGGGTCGTGTTCCACGACCAGTACTGTATTTCCCTTATCCCTTATCGAACGCATGATATCATTTATCTTTTCTATATCTTCGGGATGAAGTCCGACACTTGGCTCATCAATGATATATACCAGGTCGGACAAGGCACTGTTCAGATGCCGGATGAGTTTTATCCTTTGGGATTCGCCTCCGGAGAGCGTGGGCGTTTCCCGATTGAGCGTCAAATAGTTCAAACCGATATAGGACAGGGCTTCAAGTTGCTCAAGTAATGGCTTTATGATGAAAACTGCTTTATCATCTTCCAGTCCCTTCAGGAAAGAGATTGCCTGATTGATGGATAATGCTGTGAAATCCGCAATGTTCATACCATCGATTTCACAGCTCAAAACTTTTTTGTTGAGCCGTCTGCCCTCGCAGACCGGACATTTATGTGAAGTGACTACCCGTTCCACATCCTTTAAAAAGCGCTTTTTTTCAAAATTATCATTGAGCAGGAATGAACGTCTGAAGCGGTGGATGAGTCCTTCAAACTTCGCAGTCCGTGGCCAGTTTTCCGGCGGATTCTTTAATTTTTTCGGTTTCGTGTAAAGAAATGTGTTCATTTCCTCTTCAGTGTAGTCTCTGAGTTTTTTATCGTTATCAAAAAGGCCGCTGTATAAATAACGTTTCCCTCTCCAGCTGTCCGGTCTGAATGAAGGAAAGTTGATGGCATCTTCATTCAGGGCTCTGTCAAAATCCAGCAGCTCATTCAAATCAATGTCTTCAACATAGCCGAGCCCGTGGCATTTGTCACACATTCCGCTGGGGTTGTTGAACGAAAATGCATTGGAATATCCGACGAACGGCTCCCCGATACGTGACCATAACAGCCTGACGGATGCATATATGTCGGAAATGGTACCGACTGTCGACCTGGAATTTCCACCCAGTCTTTTCTGATTGATGACCATTGCAACAGGCAGGTTTTCAATATGGTCGACATCCGGTTTCTCATACTGGGTCAGCTGATGCTGAATGTAGCTCGAGTACGTCTCATTCAGCAGACGTTCAGACTCAGCGGCCAGAGTACTGAACACAAGGGAGGATTTCCCTGAACCGGACCGCCCGGTAAATACTGAAAGTTTATGCTTCGGGATATCCACGCTGACATTTTTCAAGTTATTCTGACTGGCACCGATGATGCGTATATTTGACATGTAAGTTCACCTCTCTGATGTATTTACCCAAATGGCCGGAATCATCCACATGCAGTAAATCATTATGCATCTTCTTTCTTGTCATAAGGATTCTCTTTGGGATGGATATATTCATACTTATCGATATCCTCTGCTTGTATCGTCCGTTCTGTGATTTCGTAGGCTTCGACAAGATTCATTTCAGAAATCTCGATCGAGCCATCCTCATTTACCGCCTCGATATAGGCAACATGCCCGAGTTTACCTGTCCCGGTCTGCAGTATGGATCCTTCAGCGGGCTGTCCATTGACGTTATAGCCGTCATCCTGTGCTCTTTCTGCCCAATACTTCGCGTCGCTCCAGTCCGATTCAATCATTTTTCCATCTGCTTTCACTTTTTCAAAAATATAATGGGTGCACTGGCCATCGTCATATCTGTTATTTTCCATGGGATCGGGCATGATGATATATTCTATTTCTTTTAAGAGTCCTTCATCAGTCTGGCTATTGAGAGTGACGAGTCCTGCTGCGGCAATCATTATTACAGCCGCTGTAATAATTATCTTCTTCATTAATCTTCCTGCCTCTTATATTTTCACTGAGTGACATTATACACTTACAGCTGCCGCATTATAAACTACTTGCTCATGCGCTGATGGGTCATTTTTACGATTTCCATCATGACCACCGATGCCAGGGCGAGCCCTGTAGCTATCAGCCATTCATACACGCCGAATTCCGGCGGGATATTGAAAATTTCCCTGACCACCGGCAATGTTGTCATACCATACAGGCCAAAGCCGAGAATGACTGCTCCGATAACGTATTTGTTCTGAAAGAAGCCTGCACCAAAAACGGTCTGTGTATTGGACCTTGCAGCGAATGTCTGCAAAGTCCGTGAAAGGATCAATGTCGTAAATGCCATGGCCACACCGATTTCTGCAGATGCGGCAAGTCCGATATGGAAAGAGATGATAACGGCGATACCGATCAGAATACCGCGTGTAACAACGGATCTCAATGTACCGCCGGCGAAAATACCTTCGTCCACACTGCGGGGATTCCGCTTCATCACATCCGGCTCTGATTTCTCCATGCCAAGGGCGATGGCCGGCAGTGAATCATTGACCAGATTGATGAAAAGAAGCTGCAGCGCTGTGAATGGGTTGGGCAGATTCAGTGTTACAGCGTAGAGGATGGCGATGATTGCACCCAGGTTTCCGGCGAATAAATACCCGATCGCCTTTTTAATATTGTCGAATACGGTCCGGCCGACTCCCACAGCGTTCACAATGGAAACGAAATTATCATCTGTGAGTATCATTGCCGACGAGTCTTTGGCGACTTCCGTCCCACTGCCCATCGCGATACCGATATCCGCCTGTTTCAAAGCTGGTGCATCATTCACACCGTCACCCGTCATCGCGGTGATGACATCTTTTTTCTGCCACGCACGCACGATGCGGATTTTATTCTCTGGTGAGACTCTTGCATATACTGAGATGCTTTCCAGTTTTCCTTCGAGTTCATCCTCGGACATCGCATCCAGTTCCCTGCCCGTTACTGCGATATCGCCCTCTTCCATCAGACCAATTTTCCTGCCGATCGCCTGGGCGGTGATTTTATGGTCACCCGTTATCATAACGGTACGGATTCCGGCTTTTTTGGACTCCTCTATGGAGCCGTATACCGCCGCACGAGGTGGATCCATCATGGCAACAAGACCGGTGAGAACGATATCCTGTTCGTCTTCGTGGGTGATGCCGGCATCTTTCTCTTCCAGTTTCCTGTAGCCGAATGCTAGCCCTCTTAAAGCCTGTTCCGAGAATTTCTCGTAGGCATACTGGAACTCCTGCAGAATTTCATCATTTATTGGCTGTTCCTCTCCATCTATGAGGACAAACCCTGCCCGTTCGAATATGACATCCGGACCGCCTTTTGTAAGCATCATCGGCATACCGTCGATTTCATGCATTGTAGACATGAGCTTGCGTTCAGAATCAAACGGCAGTTCTGCCTTTCTGGGACATGTGTTCCGTATTTCCTCGTAATCTTCCTGGTTGGCATTTGCAAAGTTGATCAGAGCGATTTCAGTAGGGTCGCCGATTTCGTTATTATCTTTATTGATGTAGGAGTCGTTGCATAGTACGCCGATATTGACGAGCATTCTTTCTGATATATTCCACTCCTCCGGATTTTCCGGAAGGTTATTATTTGAAGTCCCCGGTATGAAATGATCTGTGACGGTCATCTTATTCTGCGTCAGTGTGCCGGTTTTATCTGTACAGATAATGCTTGCGGAGCCCAGCGTTTCCACTGCGGGTAATTTTCTGATGATTGCATGCTGCTTTGCCATTTTATTAGTACCGACGGAAAGTACGATCGTCACGATGGATTGCAGCGCTTCGGGTATCGCGGCAACCGCTATGGCCACGGAAAACATAAGTGCGTTCAGAAGTGCCGTTGTTGTACCGACATTACTGTCGCCGAACCAGATACGGGCCGCCTGTACAGCAAAGATTAAAAGACAGAGTACCAGTATCCCGATTCCGAGTTTTTTACTGAAGCTGTTCAGCTTAAGCTGAAGCGGTGTCTGTTTCTGTTCGGCAGTGGAGAGCATGTCTGCAATTTTACCGATTTCAGTCTCCTCGGCTGTACCGGTCACCACAAAAGTGCCGCGTCCGTATACAACCAGTGAACTTGAAAAAAGCATGTTGCCCCTGTCTCCGATTACCGCCTCTTCTTCCAGTGTATCCGTATGTTTTTCAACCGCTTCCGATTCGCCTGTGAGCATCCCTTCATTCACTTTCAGCGAGCCGCTCTCGATGACACGGCCGTCTGCAGGTACATAGTCTCCGGCTTCAAGAAAGACGATGTCACCCGGCACGAGATTTTTCGCAGGCAGTGTCAATTTTGTACCGCCCCGCAGTACATTCGCCTCAGGTGCTGACATATCCTGGAGGGCTTCAAGTGAACTTTCCGCTTTTTTTGTCTGGACGACGCTGATGATGGCATTGATGATCAATACTAGAAAAATGATTGCAGATTCAGCGATTTCTCCCAGTGCAATCTGTACTCCCGCTGCCACGAGCAGGACAATCACCATTGCATCTCTGAAAGTCTCAAGGAACAGCTTTAATGTCGAAGCTTTCTCTTTTTCTTCAATTTCATTATGACCGTATGCTTCAATCCGTTTGGCAGCTTCGGAATCCGACAGGCCGTTTTCCGATGTATTCATCTTGACCAAAACATCTTCAATGTCTTTTTGGTAAATTGCCATCTATAAACGAGTCCTCCTTTGTGAGAAAAAACGAGACCTCCACCCCGGAGGGCAAAGGTCTCGCTGAGCAATATCTGCTAATAAAGCCGATGGATTCCTCCATGTATTGACGACTTCATTTTGAAAAAGAAAGAATCTCTTCCAACGCTACTCCCCTTTGACGATCAGTCAAAGAATATTGTGATTGATTAAATTGTAACATGTCCGGTTTCAGATTGATAAAATAGTGTCTCGTGAAACATTTATTCAATATAGCGGTATGCCATCAGCTCTTTGAGCATTTTTATTTCTTCCTGGAGTTTCTCGCCGATATTCGTGTCGCGGACTTTCTTCCTCTTCAGTTCTTCATCGACGACGCGTCGGACTGAGAGTACATCCGCACCGTCCAGCAATACATTCTCTTTGGAGTTGAAATGCTGATGGGCGACCAGCTGCATGCCAAATGAGTTGTAGAGCAGCGTGTATCCAGCAATGCCGGTAGTAGACTGATACGCTTTGGAAAACCCACCGTCTATGACGATCATCTTGCCATTGGCCTTGATGGGATCTTCACCGTCTATTTCTTTTACCGGCGTGTGGCCGTTGATGATGCGCCCCTGATCCGGATCCAGGTCGAATTCCTCCAGCATCTTCCGGCACATATCGATGTCTTCCCTCAAATGGTAATACGGGTTCTTCTCTTCCTTGTGGGACGCTTTGTCTTTTATGAAATAACGTTCGAATGTAGTCATTGCACGTTTTCCGAACAGTGAAGAATATTTACCCGTCCACAGGTACCAGACGAGATCGGTCGCCAGATCATCTGTCGTTTCCTTATCCGCAAACGATTTGCGTACATAATCCTCGAACTGCTCCAGCAATTCGCGCCCTTTATAAGTCTTCCCGTCAATCTCCATCTTTTCCATTTCACCATTTTCATCTACAGGGATGCAGCCGTGGATCAGAAGGTTGCCGTTATATTTCAAGTAGAGACTGCCTTTCTTCATCAGGAAATTCATATGCCGTCTGAGTTTTTCAGACTGTTGGACGGAGAGCAGCAGTTTATTGATAACTTCTTCCTCTTCCGGCAGGAGCCGGGCGGGTTCTTTCCTGTCCACGGTGGCAAAGCATGTGTTCTCGAGCGGATAAGTCTTGCCGTAAACCGTGAGTTCCTCTCTGTCATAATCCACTTTCTCCAATACGAGCCTTTCATCCATATCGAAGGAAGGGCGGCGTTTGATGATCGGGCTCTCCAGCTTGAACTGGATCATGGCGATCGCCTGATGGATTTTTGTGATCTGCAGCTTTTCAAGATCGGACAGGTTTTGATCTGCCGTCTTCTTGGGGTGGAAAGCCGGGTTATCTCCATAATATTTTTCCGCCAGATTGACCAGCGGGCGGAGATTGATGCCATAGGCATCCTCAATGATGTTCAGGTTGTCATAACGTGCACATATTCTGAGAATGTTCGCCAGACAGACTTTGGAACCTGCATACGCACCGATCCAGAGTACATCATGATTCCCCCACTGTATATCAAGGGAGTGGTAGTCGATCAGCGTCTCCATGATTTTCTCCGGCTCCGGCCCTCTGTCATAAATGTCGCCGACGACATGAAGGTGATTGACCACGAGCCGCTGTGTAGTATAAGACATGCCGATGATCAGCTTGTCGGCCTGGCCGAGATCGATGATCTGCTGGACGAGTTTCTCATAGTACGGTTTTTTATTGCTGTACTCATCACTTTTATAGAGCAATTCTTCAATGATGAAGACAAATTGTTCCGGCAATGCCTTGCGGAGCTTTGAACGAGTGTATTTGGAAGAAGCGTAGGAAATGAGATCGATCATCTGGTCGATCTTCATGACGTACCATTCGTCGAGGTCCTTTTTTGATTCGAATTGGTTTTTGATCAGCTGCAGTTTTTCCTCAGGATAGTATACAAGGGCTGCAAACTGGCTGATTTCTTCTTCAGTCAGTGTGTCCTTGAAAATATCGGTGATTTTCTGCCTGACATTTCCGGAACCATTTCTCAAAACATGCTGAAATGCCTGAAATTCTCCGTGCAGATCACTGACGAAGTGTTCGGTGCCTTTGGGCAGGTCCAATATGGATTCCAAATTGATGATTTCTGTCGCTACTTTTTCTTCCTGGTCATACTTTTCAGATAACAAATCAAGGTATTTCGTCTCCAAAATTGCATATCCTCCTCTGATTTACGGCCGGATTGCATGTCTATGTATCTTTGGCCGAAAATTACTATTACGTCCATTATACTAAAATTCTCTCCGATTAACCGTTTCCGTAATTAGAATAACATCTATTTCTTTATAAATTAACGGTCGGGCAAAAAATACAAAAAGCATGGACCGGATTTCGGCCCATGCTCTGCTTCTAGATTCCCTTTGTATCATCCTGTGATTCTATATAGGATTCAATTTCTTCCTGATGTTCTTCCGGAGAGTTTTCCAAGTAGTCCTGCATTCGTTTTTTATTAGGTGTGATGGAAAGTCCCAGATACTTTCTTTCATTGTTTGCATCTTTGTAGAACGAGACTACCATAAGAATGACCACGACACTGAATGGCAGGGCGGATATGATTGCTGCGGATTGAAGGGCGTTCAGTCCCGTTTCTCCGCCAGCAAGCAGCAGTATATAGGCGATGGAAGACAAGCCTATTCCCCAGGCAATCTTAATTCTGCCAGCCGGTGTCAGTGAACCGAAGGATGACTGCATCCCCAGAACGAATGTAGCAGAGTCTGCTGATGTAATGAAAAACACAGAGACTAGTAGGATTGCGATAAGTGACAGGATGGATCCCATTGGCAGTTCATTGAAAATCGCAAAGAGCTGAATTTCCGGAGGCATATCGAATATCGCAGGTGTTGACTGTGCAGTATTTATACCTGTCATTCCAAATACGCTGAACCAGATGATACTGATGACTGTCGGTACGAACAGTACTGCACCGACGAATTCACGGATAGTGCGGCCGCGGGAGACCCTGGCGATGAAGATACCGACAAATGGACTCCAGCTCATCCACCAGCCCCAGTAATAGATGGTCCACGAAGACAGCCACGCATGCTTCTGTTCATTCAAAGTAGCCACATCAAAGCTGTTCTGCAGGAATGTCTGCATATAAGCCCCGGTTGCTTCTGTCATCATATTCAAGATCAGCATTGTCGGTCCGACAACCAGGATAATGATGAATAAAATCCCGGCCAGTACCATGTTTGTATTACTGAGATATTGGATACCCTTGCTCAGACCACTCCATGCACTGATCATGAAGAGTGCTGTGACTATGGCGATGATGATGCCCTGAACGACGATATTATTCGGGATGCCGAACAGATAATTCAGTCCTCCGTTAATCTGCATGGCGCCGACACCAAGAGATACGGCAACACCGATGATTGTCGCGAATACTGCGAGCACATCGACAAGTATGCCCAGTCCGCCATCGACTCTGTCACCGAATACAGGGCGCAGTGTTTTAGAAAGCAGTCCGCTTTCCCCTTTCCTGAATTGGGAATATGCAAGCGCCAGTGCGACTACACCGTACATTGCCCACGGATGGATGCCGTAATGCATGAATGTTGACCGCATGGACTCCAGAATGGCCGCTTTCGTTTCCGGGTCGGCAGTAGGCGGTGCCACGTAGTGGGACATCGGTTCGGATGCACCGTAGAATACGAGTCCGATACCCATACCGGCACTGAACAGCATGGCAAGCCATGAAACTGTCCTGAACTCCGGTTTGTCTTTCGGTTTGCCCAGCTTCAATTTACCTATGGGACTCAGCATGAGAAAGATACAGAAGAAGACAAGCAATGTTGTTAAAATCATATAGTACCAGCCGAAGTATTCAGTGACCCAGCTGGAAATCGAGCCGGAAATCTGTCCGAATTGATCGGGGAAGACTGCCCCCACGACAACCAGGAGGCCGACTACAAAAGCGGCATAAGTAAATACTTTGGAAATTTTTCTTTTTGGTTCTTTCGAATCATTATTCATTTTATCCCTCTCCCTTAATGGATTACTTTTAAAAAGTAAGACACAAACATTTAGAGAATAACAGTAAAGGGAGCCCATTTCAAGGAGGCGGAGCCATGTCAAACGCATGAAAACTGCCCGCAGACTGGTCTGCGGGCAGTTTATATTCTTTCAAGATCAATGGTTATCTTCTGTAGGTGTCATTTCCCGGCAAGTCCTGATCTTCCTTGTTCATATTACCGTCCTCATCCCGGTTCCTTTGCTCCCGGTTCCTATTGTCCGTTTCGTTTACATCTATCTCTTCACGCTGCACATCTGCTGATACATGCTCTGTATCGCGGACTTTATCTTTTTTGACGACCACTTCTTCATTGACTACGTTTTCCTTATTTACATTGACACGCTCTTCATTGACAGGAACATGGATGGAATCTTCTTCGGTATCGCCATCAAGTGAGCCTGGCTTGGCTTCCCCTTCTACCGGACGCCGTTCAACGGAGACTTCCTCCCGTTCCACCGGAACATCAAACTCCTGATGATCTGTTTCGACGTGCTTATTTACATCCACTTCCCCTGTCTGGACGTTTTCTTTATCTACATTCAGCTGTTCTTCGCGAAGCTGGATCCTTTCTTCTTCCGAAAGGTCTTCCCGTTCGTTACTGTCGGAGATTTCCCGGTCTCTGATTTCAGTTTCATCGTAGTCGTATCCTTGCTCTTTGTCGGCTGCAAGTCCGCCCTCAGTATTGAGTGCTCTTTCATCAACGCTGTATTCGTCTTCCTTGTCACCGAGGGGGTCGTCCCTGTGGGTGTCCATCACGTTTTGTTCATGCTGGCTTTCGGCAGCTTCCCCTTTTCCGATAGTACGGTTATCTCCTGTTGTGTGGAGTTCTTCATCATTTTCAAGGGAATCATCCTGAGCATAGACACCGGTCCCTTGTTCCCCTCTCCGGTTGACATGGAGAAGAATTTCACCGCGGTCGAGTGCTCCCTTGTACTGCTCTTCTTCTTTGTTGTTTACATCCAGGTCGGTCATTACACGTTCTTCAGGATTTTCACCGGAGAACCACGATACGATCTTGTCCCATGTGCTGCCTTCGGAATTTCTGAAATTAACACCTGTATATCCTGTTTCACTGCCTGCAAGGGCTTTTTTTGAAACGACTGTTATATCCTCTTCGTTGATACCTTCTGCTTTTAATTGCTCAATTCTTCCGTTTACTTCTTCTTCATTAGCAAATGTTTCAATCTTACGCATAATTCATACCTCCATTTATTTGAGTTCGATTTTGATTCGTATCATGTTGGCTGACTTATGCATTACTCTTGCATGTATTTTTATGTACCCACCTATTTTTTTTGTAAACTTCGACGGAAACGGGATTTTAAGCGATTTTTCACAGGGGAAGCTTGACCATAATAAAAACCCTCTCAATTTGAGAGGGTTTTCCTGTAGCAGAACATCAGTTGATGATGGCGTTGTTGACTACAGTTTCCGGCCTTGCACCGAGTACAAGAAGGAATATCTCCGGTGCGTCACTGTGTCTATTATCGTTAAGAAGATTGAAGAACACTTCAAAATTCGGCATTTGTTTCAGCTTGTCCACTTCGAGGACCAGAAGATCAAGGACGGATGATTTGATGAACTTTGGATCCGGTTCCCTGCATTCATCAGTAATCAGATCGGCAAGATATCTGTACTTTACCTGCAGCTGTCTGGCGAAACTGGTTACATGCTGAATACGGCTGTACAGTTCCGGATATGCGATACTGATATCATTCAGTTCAGTTTGTATGCTGTGTATTGTTTTCTGGCTTGTATACATGAAATCCGCTCCTTTCGATTACATATCCCACGGTTTGTCGACTCCGATTTTCTGTGTGAGTTCTTTGCTGTGGACGCGTCTTTCCCTGCGCATTGCGGCTCTCTGGTCGCCGGACTGATATAAATATATCTCCTCGTCTGTCTCCGGCGCGATCCCAGGGACTTTTATCGGACGCTTGGAGTCATCCAGCGCCACAAAAGTAAGGAATGCCGTAGCGGCAACCTTCCTTTCTTCAGTGATCATATCTTCAGTAATCACTTTGCAGAAAACTTCCATACTTTTGTTACCCGTAGAGGAAACGAAAGCTTCTATGCACACAGATTCTGATTGGGTGATTGGGTGGAGAAAATCGATGGAATCAATTGAAGCGGTCACGCACTCCCTCACTCTTGCATGGCGTCTCGCTGCCAGGGATGCAACATTATCTATGCGCTTCATCAATACACCCCCGAAAAGTGTATTGTAGTTATTCAGATCATTTGCGAATACCTGATCGATACTGATTACCCTGCTGTCTCTTGGATTTTTAGTTTCTGTCATTTTGCTCTACCTTTCTTCCTTTACCTGATAGAGCCATTATGAGGGATGGAACGCATTAATAAAAATAGTGGTATTTCATAGGATGTATAGACAAAAACTATGAAAGCGGTATTAAACATTCAAGTATAATGCTGCTGGAAAAACTTCAACCATTCCTTAGTGATGAAATTGATATATTTGTCCTTGTGCCAGATGACTCCAAGCCGCCAGTTAAGGTTAGGCTCTGTTATGTTCACGGTGACTGAGGAACTTTTGAGAAGCTTTGCGACACTTTTCGGCATGATGCTTATGCCGAGTTCCCGGTCGATCATTTCTTCGATGAAATTCCATTGAGAAGTCTTAGAGATGATGTCCGGTATGAAACCGGCATTCTTACATGCTGAAGTGATGATTTCATTCAGATAGAAATCTTCGTTGAACATGATGAAATTCTCAGATTCCAGTTCTTTTAATTGAACCGATTGATTCCCGGAAAACGGATGATTTTCATGTACTACAAGACACAGGGGTTCACTGATGAAGTTGAAGTTATCGAAATGGTCACTTTCCGTGGGCAATACTGTGATGCCGATGTCGATGTCATTTTGTATGAGGCGGGATTCTATTGTCCGGCTGCCGCTCTCTATAAGCTGGAATGTGATTTTTGGATACAGTTCATGAAAATCCTTGATGATTGCCATCAGCTTAGAGGCATCCATAATCGGCGGCAGTCCGATTTTTATGTGCCCCTGGCGTATCCCCACCATATTCTTCAGGTCATTTGGCAATTCCGAGTGCAGCCTGAGTATTTCCTCACATTGATCGAAGAAAACTTTGCCGGCATCGGTCAAAGCAATCTTTTTCTTATTGCGGTCAAAAAGGGACATCCCGAGTTCTGTTTCAATGTCCTGAATTGCTTTGCTGATCGTCGGCTGCGAAATATAGAGGCGGTTCGAAGCTTCGGTCATACTGCCGTGTTTTACAATAGCGACAAAATAATGCATGTGTTTAATATCGATGGCTGTCACTCCCTTTCAAATTACAATGGATAACTCCATTATAGACTGTAAACTGTATTTTCAATATAAAAAAAGCCGTTTCCCGAAAGAAACGGCTTCATTATGCGAATTAAAATGCTTCTTTAATGTCAGTATTGCCGCCGATCAGATAATAAACCTCGCCATTCAGGTTATTCCGGTCGACAATTTGTGCAAGTACTTCAGCGACATCCTTGCGGGGGACTTCGCCGTTGGTCGCTTCAGGAGAGGCTTTACTATGTTCGACCATCTGAACTTTACCGCTCTCCTCCTCATCAGTCAGCAGACCGGGTCTTAGAATCGTATAGTCCAGGTCGGTCCCTTTCAAGTACTCGTCTGCCCTGTGTTTTGCATAAAAATACGGTTTCATTTTTTCATCGGTATTTTTAGGACCATCCACCGGCAGACCGCTGAGCATCACGAAGTTGCGAATGCCTTTTTTCGCAGCGTTATCAATCGTTTCAATCGCACCTTCCTGGTCGATGATGATCGTCTTATCCGGTCCGGTGTGCGGGCCGGAACCTGCTGCAAATACAACAGTTTCTATATTTTCAAAGGCATGGGAAAAATCTTTTTCCAAATCCGCCAACACAGTCTCGATGTTCTGTTCTTTGAATTGAGCCGCCTGTTCTTCTTTTCTTATCATTGCCACAGGTTCGTGCCCTTTTTCTTTAAGTTTCAAAGTAAGGTGCCTGGCAACCTGGCCATTCGCCCCGACAACTAATACTCTTGCCATTATCAAACGCCTCCTTAGTAATCTATAAGGAACATGCTATCATTGAACAAGGCATTAACAAAGGAAGTTGTTTAGAAGTTTCCCGGGAAATATCTTTGGATTACTCATCCATATCTGCAACGACGGTCTGCTGATAGTCTATCAGAATGATTGAGCGTACACCTGTTTCTTCAGGCCCGTCCCCCTTCTCTACGGGACTGACATAATGGCTGACTTTTGAATCGTACACGCCATAAGATTCAAGGGGTTTTTCCAGCTCGAATATTTCATGAATATCCGCTTCGGCAACTTCCTCGGGTCTATTCCCTTTAACTGCCGGTATTCCGATGGCGTTTGTACCCCCTTTGACGTTCTCCCGTTTTACGAGATGGGCGAAAGTGAACGGCTCACCGTCCTGGTGAAGGCAGTCAGGTGAAGATACTGCCTTGTCCCCATCACGATTAACCAGCAGTTTTACAAAATGTACGCCGACATGGATCGGCATGATCTTCTCTTCTTCTTCCCAGAAGGTTTCATGGTAGTCGGCCATGATGATTTCCCTGAGCAGTTTATTATTCCGTATGTTTTCTTCAATCGAATGGAATTCCCTGTAGGAACCACTGTGCTCCGGATTGAATTTACCTTGGAAGTAGGCAGCATACTCAGTGCCGTCCCTTTCTACGGTGGGCAGCCATTCTATATTTTGTGACGTGGGCAGTACGAGTGCCCTTGAATATCTTCTGTATCTATTTAGACCGGGTGCATAATCATCTTCCGGAAGGTCCTCGAAATAATCCAGTATTTCTTTATAGTCTTCTGCAATACCATCATAATACAGGGTGTGCATCAGATCATATTTTTCATAACCATTGTCTTTCAAATTACTCATTAAAATTCCCTCTCCTTTTGTAGTATAAGAATAATCATTAGTCCATGATTATTTTACCATAGACGTTGGATATTGCTGTACAAGGGTAAGGTATTAGAAGTATTTTATAGACAAAAGAAAATTATAGGAGAGATTATCATGGTGAATTTTCATTACCGGGAGAACTTCTTTGACTCATCCACAAAATCAATCGATGTTTATGATGAAAGAGATAACCCCAGGTATTCCCTCAGCCTGTATTATACTTCCGAGAGACAGAAGGCCTTCGCCTATCTGGGGCGGCAGAAGCATAATTTTAAAATAGAAGGCGGGACGTCCGATTATTCTACAAAACAGGAAAAGTCATTCGAAGGTAAATTCAAGACTCCCTTCAGAACCGTCTGGGACGTAGTGAAGGATGGCGGGGTAATGGGTGAATTTACGACTAAGATGGCATTCAGGCCAAAAATGACTTTCGAGGGCAATGATGGTGAGCGGCTTTTTTTCCAATCAGGATTCTTCTCGCGCTCGGTGAGTGTCACAGACGGAAACGGCCGTGAAATCATGGCGACAAAATCTGAGTTTTTCAAGATTGCATCGAGGCATGATCTGGAGATTCTGGACGACACATATGATTTTGCCCTGCTGATTCTGCTCTTCCAGGTATTTTATGAATATCAGGAGCACTTGAGAAAGAAATCCAATTGATCCGGTACGGAATCTTCACATATTATTCAAACTGAAGACATAGTCTAACGTCTGTGTTTCCTCTATCATTAGAAGTGCAGAGGAAAATAAATAACAGGAGGATGTAACATGATCAAAGCAGTAAACACAATACGTCTAAAAAAGGGTGCTGCACAGGAAGTCGCTGAAAAATTCAACAAAGCAAAAGCGGTCCATACTTTTGATGGCTTTGTACTGATGGAAGTGCTCATTAAAGAAGACACTGAAGAATTTGATGAAATCCAGGTCTGCACAACATGGGAGGACCATTCTCATTTTCAGGCATGGAGGGAAAGCAGAGCAACACAGAAGGCGCATGAAGCTCAGAGTAAATCCAAGGAAGATAAAGCAGACAGTCCGATTCTGGGCACAGAACTGACCACTTATGAAGTCCATGTGCAGCATCACCCGGAAAAATAGTTCACTGATCTGAAACGTCATGCCAATATAGCGGTGTGACGTTTATTATTTTGAGATTAAAAATTAATGTGCCCGATGGATACACATATCCTCTACAGTAACGTATTATATGAATTAATCTATTTAATAAACATTGTATCAAAGGAGATAAAATTATGACTGCTGCACTAATTCACGGTATTATTCTGGCGTTCGGGTTAATCCTCCCCTTAGGTGCCCAAAATGTATTTGTGTTCAATCAGGGTGCCTCACAGCCTAAGTTCATAGGTGCTGTCCCGGTCATCATCACTGCTTCTCTTTGCGATACACTACTGATACTGCTTGCCGTACTGGGAGTTTCAGTAATTGTGCTGACAATGCCGGTTTTACAGACAGTCATTTTTTCTGTGGGGATCCTTTTCCTGCTTTATATGGGATGGTCCATCTGGAATAGTGACCCTGCTAATTTGAACAAAGAAGAAGCGGCGATGTCGATAAAAAAGCAGGTATTATTTGCAATGTCTGTCTCCCTGCTCAATCCGCACGCGATTCTGGATACGATTGGCGTGATCGGTACGAGTTCACTGAGCTATGAGGGGAATGAGAAGATCATTTTTACAGTATCTTGTATCGTGGTCTCATGCCTCTGGTTCATCGGGCTGGCGATTGTTGGCAGAACAGTGGGCAACTTTGATACAGAAGGCAAACTTCTAAAAACGATCAATAAGGTTTCTGCAATCATCATATGGGGCGTTGCAATCTACCTGGGTCTTCAGTTGTATGACGGTTGAAACCTGATTGACTGAATATACTGGTACAATATGGTTAAAGTCCTTGTATGGAAAGAAGGAAGTGGAATGTCAGCAAAAAGAGTTTTCGGATTGTTAGCGTTTCTCATGATTTTTATTTCAGCGTGTGGAAACGGCGAATCATCTGGTGAACGTGACGACGCAGAAGCGATTGAAGGGACACTAACGGTATCGGCAGCAGCAAGCCTGACCGATGCGATGAATGAAATTGCCACGTTGTTCATGGAAAAATATCCGGAAGTCCAAGTAGATTATAATTTTGGCGGCTCTGGTGCACTGGAGCAGCAGATTATACAAGGTGCGCCGGCAGATGTATTTTTCTCTGCTTCAGAGAGCGACTTCCAGCCACTTGTCGATAAAGGATACATAGAGGGAGACCAGGCATTGAATTTGCTCGCCAATGAACTTGTATTGATTGTGCCGGAGAGTAATGATTCCATCACTTCATTTGATGAAATGGATTCCGCAGAACGTATTGCATTGGGTACTCCTGAATCTGTACCGGCAGGGGCGTACAGCATTGAAGCCCTTGAATCTATGGGGCTGACAGAGGCACTGGAAGGCAAGTTTGTTTATACTGAAGATGTCAGGTCGGTATTGACTTACGTCGAGACAGGTAATGTCGAGGCAGGTTTAGTCTATAGAACAGATGCTGAGATGAGTGATGACGTAGAAATTGCAGATGCAGCGCCAGGCGACAGCCACGATCCTATCATTTACCCGGTCGGTATAATTAATGATTCAAAAAACCTGGCTGCGGCAAAAGCATTCTACAAGTTTCTTCAATCTGAGGAAGCATTAGAGGTATTTAAAGATTATGGTTTTATTATTCAGTAACTTAACAACTGAGCAATTTTTAGGCCCGGTTCTTTTATCATTAAGAGTTGCGGTCATTGCCCTGATAATAGTATTTATCCTTGCGACACTTGCTGCACGATTCATGGCACGGACAGATTTCAGAGGGAAGATCCTGGTGGAAACGATGTTGATGCTGCCACTGGTACTCCCGCCCACTGTCGTGGGATTTCTGCTCATAGTGATATTCGGAAGCAACAGTTTTGTCGGTGACCTGTATGAATGGCTGTTCAATGATTCCATCATGTTCACATGGTATTCAGCAGTCATTGCTAGTACAGTAGTCGCTTTTCCACTGATGTATCAATCGGCAAAAGCCGGTTTTTTAAATGTGGATCAAGATATTGAAAATGCCGCCAGAGTAGACGGGGCAAACAGGCTGCAGGCGTTTATAAAAGTGACCGTCCCCTTATCCGCTACTGCATTGATAACAGGGGTGTTACTCAGTTTCGCACGGGCAATCGGCGAATTCGGTGCGACACTCATGATCGCCGGGAACATACCTGGCCGGACACAGACAATGCCGACAGCGATATATACCGCACTGCAGTCGGGTAACATGGGACTCGCATGGGCATGGGTCATTATGATTGTCGTAATATCATTTCTGATGCTGGTATTTATCAGAGTAAAGGCGAATTCATGATAAAAAGCCTCCCGAAATTTTCAGGAGGCTTTTTGGCGCATATAAAAGATAGTTATAAAGGGTGTCCTTCTTCGTAATGTAATCGGCAAGTTTTCAATTGCAGTATTATTATCTTGACTGCGCACCCCAGTTGAAAATATGCTATGAATCGTGTTTCTTCTCTTTCTGCCGTTTATGTCTATCAAGCACTATTGCTGCGATGAATAAAAGTACTATGGTTCCCAGCCATGCACCTGTGGAATAACTGTCGGGTATGGCTGGTATAAGTTCAACTGCCAACGGCAGTAGTCCTGCTGTCACCATCAGGGTGATTACGGTCATTACTCTCATTGATTGTTCTCCCGGTAGATTGATTTACATTAATTGTCTCATAATTTTATTTCAGTTCAACATTGTAATGGTCCAGAATGTACTGAGGAACAAAGAAGCGCGCGGTTTTCTTCGGATCGACAACCTGATTGATTTGAGTGTGCCCGACGAGGCTCATGAGCATTGTCATTTCAGATAATGGTAAATCGATCTGAGGATGCAGTAGTTCTACCATTTTTTGCACAGACTGGTCGACAGCAAGGTTGAGGTCCTTATCAGAGACCATCATATAGACGCCATCTTTATCTGTAATGACCGGGTGGTATGTTTTCAGGGTTTCAGCCTTTTCAAGTTTTACTGTGACTTCCGCCCCGACTTCAAGCCCTGATACGCTGATTTCCCCGTCTGCCATGGCTGCGTGGACATCCCCGAGACCGAACAGAGCACCGTCATGATACACAGGAAGATACAGAACGGCTCCCTCAGCGACCTTTACAGAATCCATATTGCCTCCGTGGGTATCGGGCGTCCCGTTATTGATGTCTGCATTTGGCGGTGCAACACCGATAACCCCGATCATTTTATTGACCAGTATTTCAAGGCCATCAAAATCGACGGTTCCTTCATCGTTATCCACATCAAATATCCTTACATTCATGTCTTTGAGCTTATTCCCCATAACTCCCATATCAGGACCGGTAACCATTACACCGGTATCGCCAATATCGATGCTTTCAATCGTCACTTTGAGGACATCTCCGGGTTTCACACCATTTACATAAACAGGACCGGAAGCGGGATTGATCCGATCCCATGAAAAACCATCAAATGCATTCTCTTCAGAAGTGATCTGACTCGTAAAGCAATCATGCGATTCGATTTTTACACTATCACCGATATCTACTTTCAGTTTTGGTTCATTGTCTTTTGACATTGCATAGAAATGGTTGTCTTTGCTGAGTTCATGGAACATGTTAACACCCTCCATTATTTATCATTATCTCAATTGTTATGGATAACTGCTGAAAGTGCAATTAAAAGACTTATGAAAAAAGCATCAGAACTGATATGTTCTGATGCCGGTGGCGCTGATTACAGATCTTTTTCATCCACGCCTGCGTCTCTTTGTTCCTGGTATTCTCTTTGTTCCCTGTCAAGATACTCCTTCATGCGATGCTTGTTTGGAGTGATTGTGAGTCCCAGATACTTTCTTTCCTCGTTCGCATCTTTATAGAACGAGATCATCATAAGGATGATGACAAAACTGAATGGTAATGCTGCGATGATGGCAGCAGATTGAAGTGCTTCGAGTCCTGTTTCTCCACCTGAAAGCAACAGTATATAAGCGATGGATGAAAGTGCAACGCCCCATACAATCTTAACTCTTGCGGGTGGGTTCAATGAACCTTCCGATGTCTGCATACCCAGTACGAACGTTGCCGAGTCTGCAGATGTGATGAAGAACGAGGATACTAATATGATCGCTAAAATTGAAAGTGGCACGCTGAGTGGCATTTCATTGAATATCGCGAACAATTGTGTTTCTGGTCCGAAATTCAGAATTTCCGGTACACGGTCTGCCATTTCTATACCGGTTACACCGAATACGGTGAACCAGATGATACCGATTGTAGTAGGTACAATAAGCAGTGCCATTACAAATTCACGTACAGTACGACCTTTTGAAACACGGGCGATGAAGATGCCGACGAACGGACTCCAGCTTAGCCACCATGCCCAGTAATAGATCGTCCAGGATTGCAGCCACTCATTTTTGCCCTCATTCAATGGTGCGGCATCCAGTGTATTTGCAACAAATGTATTGAGGTAATCTCCAGCAGCAGTCGGCAGCATGTTTAATATGAGCATGGTTGGACCCAGTATTAAAACTGTTAAAAGTAAAATGGCTGCTATAATCATATTTAAATTACTGAGATACTTGATTCCTTTGCTCAGACCACTCCACGCACTGGCCAAAAATAGCACAGTGACGACAGCGATGATGACACCCTGCATGGTTAGGTTGATCGGTATGCCGAAAAGATAATTCAGGCCGCCGTTGATCTGTGTTGTACCGACACCAAGTGATACAGCCACACCGATTACTGTAGCAAATACAGTAAGAACATCGACAAGGATGCCCACAGGACCATCGACTTTTTTACCTAATATAGGACGCAGGGTTTTAGAGAGAAGTCCTGTTTCTCCCTTTCTGAACTGGGAGTATGCGAGTGCCAGAGCGACTGCTCCATACATGCCCCAGGCATGTGCGCCCCAGTGGAAGATTGTCGCCCTGATGGATTCGAGGATTGCTTCCTCTGTTTCGGGATCGGCAGTTGCCGGTGCGATGAAATGTGAAATAGGCTCGGATGTACTGTAAAATACAACTCCAATACCCATGCCGGCACTGAACAGCATTGTGAGCCATGACCGGGTACTGAATTCCGGTTCATGATGAGGCTTGCCCAGCTTTAATTTTCCTATCGGGCTGAAGACTAGAAATATACAAAAGAATACCATGGCGGAAGTAATGATCATATAATACCAGCCAAAGTAGTTGCTCACCCAATTCGATATGGAACCGGCAACCGCTCCGAACTGATTTGGATTGATTGCACCGATAACGACCAGCAATGCAACGATTATTACTGAATAGGTAAATACTTTTGATAATTTTCTACTGTTGAGATCTGAAGAATCCTTCATTAATCTGCTCCTTAATATTTACTGGATATGAAATGATATCCAATTTTTTTTACAACCTTTAAATGAATAACCTATTGATAATATCAAATTTACACTATGAGCGCAATTTAGATTTTGAAATTTAAAATTTTACAGCATTAATGATGCGTTATTCTGATGTTTCTAAAATGACTACGAATCGCTCTGTGCAAAGGTTCTGGAGATATCGCATAGCGTTATAAAATTTAAAAGTCATATTGCCGTGATATATCTTTTTATTTATGATACATTATAATATAACAACTGACATATCAACTTTATAAAAACATGTTGCATGTCATTGATGTTGGCAAAACAGTTTACATAGCAATGCGGGAGGCAAAAATGGATAAAAGTACATCAATTTTGATTATTTTCGGAGCAATTCTTGCACTGATTTTCCTCGTACCGATTCTCGGTGCAGTATCGTTGATTTTTATCATTCCACCGGCGTTCATAGTTGCTGTGAATGCCCTGTCGGAAAAATTTTCAAATTATATGAGTTCGAATGAGTGACCACCTGTGGTCACTTTTTTTATATCTGCAATATCGTACTATATAGAAATCCGGGAACAGTATATACTCGAGACCAAAACCAGAGGGAGTTGAGGTCAATGAGTGTTATTCCATTTTTGACATATTGTTTTATCGTTACTGTCACCCCGGGTCCCACAAATATTGATATTCTATCAACCGTGAATAATTTCGGTACTAAAAGAGCGATGAAATATACGTACGGAGCGACAATCGCTTTCGGTTTGCTGTTGTTTATTTCTGCAGTATTGAATATCATGCTCATTTCGATAATGCCGAATCTGCTTATAACTATGCAGGTTTTGGGAAGTCTTTATATGCTGTATCTTGTTTATAACATTTTCAAAAAAAGTGGGAGTGACAAGGTTAAAAAAGATACAGACAGTTTCAGGTCAGGGTTTTTATTACAATTTCTCAACCCTAAAGCACTCACCTTTGCTATGACCGTGATTCCTACTTTTATATTGCCCTATTATAATGAAGTTTTTCCCATAATTTTTTATGTTTCCATAATTATTTTGATGGGTTTTATAGCATTTAATATATGGGTGGTCTTTGGTGCAGTATTCAGGCATTTTTTGCAAAAGCATGAACAATTGGTGAATATAACGATGGGGCTGTTCTTAATATACGCAGCGGTCATGGTTTGGTTATAAACGCATATGGGGGTGATAGATTGGATAATTTCATATATAAAAAATCCGGAGACATTACCGCACTGTCGGCAAGAATGGAGGAATTCGCCTATAAAATGCATTCCCATCATGAATATGCTATCGGCGTAACACTAAAAGGGATTCAAGAGTATAATCTTTCCGGCAGCCGGCAGCTTTCCCATCCTGATGGTGTGATGTTTTTTAACCCTGAACAAACACACGATGGGAAAGCACATGATAAATCGGGACTCGAATACATCATGCTGTACATTGAACCGGAACTTCTGATGGAAGCCTCAGAAATAAAAGAGATGTTCAAGTTTACCACTCCGATAGTATATAATCGAGACATCAGTCAAAAGGTGAGAAAATTGTCCCATTCCATATTAACCAATCAGGATGAAAATGTTATAAATGAACTGTTTCTGAGCCTGACGGACAGCTTTGCCAAAAAGGAGATCCCATTAGATTACTACGAAGATGACCTTTATATAAAAAATGCCAAAGATATTCTTCATTCCATCGATGGAAATACATTTAACCTCGAAGAAGTGAGCAGCCTGTTCAACTTATCTAAATTCCAGTTTATAAGGAAGTTCAAAGCGCGAACAGGAATTACTCCCTACCAATATTTTCTGAACAGTAAGGTGGAACAGGCAAGAAAATCACTGGAGAAAAATAACGATGTATATCAGACAGTGGCAGAATGCGGTTTCTTTGATCTCGCGCACCTAAATAAGCACTTTAAAAGTATATATGGCATTACTCCTTACGATTATGTAATGCATCTGAAAGTAAAAAAGTAAGAGGTCCATGAGCAGGAACGGCAGGCCTCTTATTTCGTTAGCCAGACTAAAAATAAGATGTTTCTCCGATGCGTTATAATGGCGTTACAACGTTTGTCTAAAAACTTGTTTTGTCAGCGTTTCATCCGTAATGACAAGCATTATTCCAATACATCTCATACCACTCGGACCCTGATGTTTTCAGCGGGCAAAGATACTGCTTTTTTAATGAATGATTATTTAATGTTTTAAACGGATATTCGCCCCTATATGAATTTAAAACGACGTGACTAAGCATCACATCGTTTTAAATATCGTCTATAGATTCAGTTGGTCGGCGACTTTTTTCTCTTCTGTCTTGAAGTCTATGCTGTTCATATCTTTGGGATGTCCGGTTTCGGAAATATGTTTTATATTTTGCACCTGGAACTGCCAGCCGGTGAAATCGCGCGGGATGTCCTCAAATTCAAATGGCAGTCTTTCTTCTAGCGTAAATTCAGTGTTTTGTCCGATTTCTTTGAGGCCCAACCTTACATATCCAACGTCCCAGGTAAAACCTATGGTCTTCGGGGCATTATATTCACTGACTTCCATTTTTTCAAATTCGCTGTCGCCAAGGTCAAAGATGAGCTTGTGTGTTTCATTTTCTTTTAAAAATGAAAGTTGCGGAAACCATTGTCTGATTCCCTCTGTTGTTCCCAAATAATAGAATATCTCATCTGGAGCCGCTTCAATCGCGAGCGACAGCCTCTGATAGGCAGCTTCATTGTCTTTACTGTATATGGCTTTCATATTCTTCCTCCTCAAAAGATTCGATAATGGGAATTACGGGAAAAGGCTATAAATGTATTATTCAACGGTATTTAAACCAATGCAAAAGATAGCCATTTACAGGAGGGGTCTCAAGTAAGGATTGTTACCGGTGA
>CAYTIR010000014.1:0-35502 GCA_964437955.1 uncultured Staphylococcaceae bacterium | reverse complement strand
TTCAGCAAAATTATAGAAAGTATCATTCCCAGTCTCTTTCATCAGGTGCTGATGGAACTGCTCATCGAACTTCTTTGTATCTTCACCAGCTCTGATTGCTTCAAAATACTTATTGTTGATTTCCTCAAAATACAGCCTGTCGACCTGCACATCATTTTCAATGATGAGGCGGACTGCCCCAAGTTCTATCACTTTCCTTATTTCCGCAAGCTCTTTCAATTTAACACCGTGTACAGCATGGTGGTGTTCCAGAATATTTTTTATCGATTCCAAGCTTGAATGGCCGATATATACACCGCCTCCCTTGCGCACTTCGACAATGCCAATGGAAGAAAGTGATCTAAGGGCTTCCCTCACCACAGTTCTGCTCACTTGAAGCTGCTGGATAAGTTCTTTTTCCGATAAAAATTTATCTCCCGGCCTCATATTATTCTCTATTATGTTTTCCTTCATTCTCTCCGCTGCTATTTCTACCAGAGAGGTCTTTTTAATAGCCATATGTATTCACCCCTGTAATAAAACCATCATACCATACAGTTTTTTCAAGAAATGACTGTTGAAAACGATTTCGCATTTTCTCTTGACAATATATCAGAGTCATTCTAATATGGAAATTATAAATTGGTCTGACAATATTATATCTTTTAAATATCGGATTTATCAACTCATAGGAGGAATTGATTATGAAAGGTTTATTTACAGCACTGCTCATCCCATTTGATGAAAACGGAAAAATTAAAGAAGAGGGTTTGAGACAGGTCGTTAGACATAACATCGATGTTCAGAAAGTTGACGGACTTTATGTCAATGGAAGTACTGGAGAAAATTTCCTGCTTACTACAGATCAGAAGAAATTCATTTTTGAGACAGTGAAGGACGAGGCGAAGGATTCAGTAAAACTGATTGCCCAGGTCGGTTCATTGAACCTCGAGGAAGCTGTGGAACTCGGAAAATTTGCAAGTGAGCTGGGATATGACAGCCTGTCTGCTGTGACACCGTTTTACTATCCATTTACATTCGAAGAGATCAAGTCATATTACAACACGATCATCGAGGAAACTGGAAATGACATGATCATCTATGCAATCCCGGCACTTACAGGTGTTGCGATTTCAATGGAGCAGTTTGATGAACTGTTTGCCAATGATAAAGTAATCGGTGTGAAATACACGGACAGTAATTTCTTTGCGCTCGAAAGACTGCGCAACCGCTACCCTGATAAACTCATCTATTCCGGATTTGATGAAATGCTCGTTTACGGTCTGCTTTCAGGCGTTGATGGTGCAATCGGCAGTACTTATAATGTGAACGGTCTCAGATCAAGAAAAATCATGGAGCTATGCGAACAGAATAACTTTGCAGAAGCATATAAAGTTCAGCACGAAGCAAATGACATCATCGAAAAAGTACTGGATCTTGGTATTTATCAGACGCTGAAGGAAATTCTGAACGTTAAAGGCATCGACGCAGGTACTACAAAGAATCCTTTAAGTTCTTTCGATCCGTCTAAACGTGCTGACGTTGAGCAACTCGTCAAAGATTTCAACCTTTAAATTCCAGAAAGCCCTACCCTCATCTGAGTCAGGGCTTTCAAAATACATCGAATGAAAGCGTTTTATAAAACTGTTAATGACAGGGGGACTTTAAAATGGAAACAACAGGTCTTGGTGCAATAAACTGGATTGTCATTGTAATTTATCTCATTGGTATGTTAGGCGTCGGTCTTTATTTTACGAAACGTGCAGGTAAAAGTACTGATTCATTCTTTACTGCCGGCGGAAGAATTCCAGCATGGGCGGCCGGCTTCAGTATTTATGCAACCACTTTGAGCGCCATTACATATATGTCCACACCGGAGCAGGCATTTCTGTCCGACTGGTCATATGCAGCAGGAAACATTGCGATTTTTGCAATCATCCCGATACTTATCTATTTCTATATCCCGTTTTTCAGAAAACTGAATGTAACCAGTGCATACGAATATCTGGAAGCACGTTTCGGTGTGTCACTCAGGACAGTTGGAAGTATATTGTTCATCCTCTTCCACATCGGGCGGATAGCGATAGTCGTCTATCTTCCTACACTCGCAATCACCTCGGTTACAGATATCAATCCTATGCTGGTTGCATCCGTTGTTGGGCTGCTTTGTATCATCTATACATTCCTCGGTGGAATTGAAGGCGTCATCTGGAGTGACGTCATACAGGGAATCATTCTGCTTGGCGGTGCCATATTGATTCTGATTCTCGGCATCACTTATATAGACGGCGGATTCAATACCCTTATTGAAGATGCAATGCGCGATGACAAGTTTATCACTGCACAAAACTTCCAATTCGGAACTGCCGCCGCAGCCATACCGATCATATTCATAGGGTCGATTTTCAACAACCTGCACCAGTATACAGCCAGCCAGGATGTAGTACAGAGATATCAGACAACAAGCTCCTTGAAAGAAACGAGCAAATCACTATGGACGAATGGTGCACTGGCACTGATCACAATCCCTATCTTCTACGGAATGGGGACAGTCCTCTACAGTTATTACAGCGGTCTCGGCGGACTTCCAGAGGCAGTCAACACTTCAGCCATCGTTCCTTACTTCATCGTGACAACCCTGCCGGCAGGCGTGGCAGGACTTCTGATCGCTGCTATATTCGCTGCAGCACAATCGACGATTTCATCCAGTCTGAACAGTATTTCAGCATGTATCGTCACTGACTTCAAAGGACGTTTCGTCGGAAAGGATCAGGCAGAGGATGTAAAACTAGCAAGATGGGCAATCATCATCTCTGGTGTACTTGGCATGAGTGCGGCACTCTTCCTGGTGTCCACCAACAGAGAAGAAACATGGAACCTGTTCCTCAGCATCACCGGACTCTTCGGTGTGCCGATTGCCGCGGTCTTCGCTCTCGGTATCTTCACAAAACGTGCCAATACGAAAGGCGTGTGGGTCGGACTCATTGGAGCCGCAATCGCTTCATACTTCATCGGCCAGACTAACATGACACCATTCGCAGTAAGTACATTCGCATTCCTCATTTCCTTCGCACTCGGTTATTTCGCGAGTCTCATGTTCGCTGCATCACCGAAGAACATCAAAGGACTTACCATCTATACAAGAAATGATGAATATGTAAAAGAGGAAAAAGAAATCGAAAAAAATATGAAAGTCAACGTGGAGAATACGTAAGTGAAAAATGGAGAGACCAATTACCGCTCTAAACCGGTAATTGGTCTCTTTTTTCTGAAAAAATCGATGCATCAACCGATTTCTTTTCCTTTATCCAATCAGTTGTAAATTGTTAAAATGGAAGAAAAGAGCTTCGAAAGGATGGTTTCCATGCCACATGGCCGTAAAGTTGTTCTGTTCATCGCTGCAACGCTTGACGGTTACATCGCTACTGAAGATGACTCACTCGAATGGCTGTTCAAAGTTGAAGGTAAAGGAGATAACGGCATTTCCGGGTTTTACGATACCGTTGACACTGTCATCATGGGAAAACGCACGTATGACTGGCTGCTTGATAAGAAGATTGAAGAGTTTCCCTACAAAGACAGTGACTGCTACGTGTATACACGATCAGACATTCCCGACAATGAAGATGTGAAGTTTGTGAACGGGAAAGTAAGCGAGCTGATTCATGAACTGAAGGAAAAGGAAGGAAAGAATATATGGATCATGGGCGGTGGAGAAATGATCCATGAGTATTTGAATCAGGGGCTGATTGATGATATCACGGTCACAGTCGCACCGGTCCTGCTTGGAGATGGTATTCCTCTATTCAAAACCGGGGATTATCATCATGAACTCGAGTTCAAAGGTTCCAGGGAGTTCAACCAGTTTGTCGAATTGAACTACACAGTTAAAAAATAAAAATCCAGGGGCCTCCCTGGATTTTCGTCTACTGCAATATAGTATTTTCCGTAAAAGTTTTGAGCAAGTCGCGTGCTTCGTCAGTCGATTTAGTATTCATGAGCTGGTTCCTCAACTGCCCTGCTCCCCGGAAGCCTTTGACATATATTTTGAAAAAACGGTGAAGCTGTGTGTAGTTGCGGAGTTCAAGTTCTGAATACTTATCATGGAGATCCAAGTGCAGCCTTAAGAGGTCAAGGAGTTCTCCACTTTCATGTTCTTTCGGTTCACACTCAAACGCAAATGGGTTTTTAAAGATGCCCCGGCCGATCATGACACCATCCACACCATATTGTTCAGCGAGTTTTTGTCCCGTCGCACGGTCCGGAATATCCCCGTTGATTGTTAGAAGGGTATCCGGCGCCACCGCGTCACGAAGCTTCTTTATCTCGGGGATGAGTTCCCAATGTGCATCAAATTTGCTCATTTCCTTCCTCGTACGCAGGTGAATCGAGAGGTTTGCAATATCCTGTTCCAACACATGCCTCAGCCAGCCGCGCCACTCTTCTATATCCGTATATCCCAGTCTCGTTTTTACGCTTACAGGCAGTCCGCCTGCTTTCGCAGCCTCAATCAGCTCTGCAGCAACTTCCGGGCGGCAGATCAGGCCACTTCCCTTCCCGTCCCCGGCAACATTCGGCACAGGACAGCCCATATTGAGATCAAGTCCTTTAAATCCCCGCTCCGCCATACCGATGCTCATCTGACGGAAATTTTCAGGCTTATCCCCCCATATATGTGCAACAAGCGGCTGCTCATCTTCTGTGAAAGTCAGCCGTCCCCGCAGACTGTGGATGCCTTCAGGATGACAATAGCTGTCAGAGTTCGTAAATTCCGTGAAAAATACATCCGGCCTGGCCGCTTCGCTGACCACGTGACGGAAAACAACATCCGTCACATCCTCCATCGGTGCCAGTACGAAGAAAGGCCGCGGCAGATCACGCCAAAAATTCTCCTTCATAATCTAATTCCTTTCATTTCTTATATCCGTTCCATTAATTTCAATCATTATATTTTACACCAATCATAAATAAAAATCCAGATTCGAAAATCCGGATTTATTACTTAATTTCTGACTTCTCTGGAGGAATCACCCCGGCAATCGTCAGATGTCAGTCAAATCTTATATTTCCTCCATATACAGTTCATAACAATCAACCAGCATTCGTGCCTGTTTTAATCTCCAGTGCCACTACGCTCTCTACGTGATTCGTCTGTGGGAACATATCCACCGGTGTCACCGGGCTGACATGATATCCCTGCTCGTTCAAGTATTTAAGATCTCTTTGAAGTGTGCTTGGATTACATGAAACATAGACGATCTTCTCCGGCTTCACCTCAACGAGTGCTTCAAGGAATTCCGGGTGGCAGCCTTTCCTCGGCGGGTCGACGAATACGACATCCGGCCGTACGCCCTCGCTGACCAGTTGTTTCATTACCTCTTCCGACTTGCCCAGATGATATTCTGCATTTTCAACGCCATTGAGTTTTGCATTTTCCTTCGCATCTTCCACAGCGGAATCCACGACTTCGATGCCGATGATTCTTCCCGCATGATCTGAGGCACACTGTCCGATTGTTCCGATGCCGCAATATGTATCGATGATTGTCTCATTACCTTTCAGGTCTGCCGCTTCAATCGCCTTTTTATACAGCTTCTCCGTCTGTTCATGGTTCACCTGATAGAATGATTTCGCCTTTATCCTGAATTTCTTTCCCAGCAGTGTGTCGGTAATATACTCATTGCCGTAGAGGATATTCGTTTTATTGCCAAAAATGACATTCGTCTTTTCAGGATTGATGTTCTGTACGATGCTTGTGACCATCGGGAATGTTTCGACGATGGCTTTGTTGATCTCGGTAAATATATTTTTCTTGCCGTTGGTTACAAATGCAATCTGCACTTCCGAGTCATCATTGTTTGAACGGATGATGACATGGCGCAGAAGCCCCTGGTGCATCGCTTCATCATATACGGATACTTTCTGTTCGTTGAGCAGCTCTTTTATGAAAATCATCAGGTCATTGTGGATCTGCTTCTGGATCAGACAGTGATGGATATCCACGATATCGTGGCTCCGTGGCTTATAAAATCCCATCTCGACCTTCCCGTTATTGAACTTCACAGGAATCTGGGATTTGTTACGGTAGTACATCGGTTCTTCCATTGCGACTGTCGGATTGATTTCTTTATCCAATTTCGCCATGCGGTTGATGCTCTTATCCACAGTCTGCATTTTATAGCCTGTCTGCTCATCGTAATCCATCGTCTGGATCTGACATCCGCCGCATTGATAATAATACGGACATGGAGGTTCTATTCGGTTGTCCGAAGCTTCCACAATGTTAATCAATTTCCCAAAACCGAACTTCTTATTGGCCTTGATGACCTTGATTTCAACTTCTTCCCCCTTCAATACATCGGGTATGAAGATTGGATAATGGCCAATCTTCACTACACCCATGCCTTCATGGGTATAGTCCGTCACTGTTTTTGTATAGTATTCATTTTTGGATACTGTAGTCATATTCATCCCTCTTAATCCAGATTGATTTCAAACCAGCTGAAGCCATTTTCCGTTTTCTTCAAATGCTTTATCGGCTGATCATCTGTTATATAATCTTTCGCTTTTGTCGCAGTTTTTATTCTGTATGTGCCTCTGGGCAGAACCGTCATCGGATCACGCAGGTCGAACTGCGGATTGCTTTTCATGTATTCGATGACTATATCCCGTACATTCATCTGTGATTCATGCAGTATCTCCGCATCTCTTAAAAACGGTGTATAGGAGACGCGGTAAGTATTCGCCGGGATGATAAACATATCTTCATCCTTTATTTTCTTACCCTTATATTTCACTTCAACCAGCCTCGAGGAGTCATTGATAGGTTTGGCTGTACTATCATACTTTGGCGGCTTTGAGATGTCAAAGACATAATCGAGATCGAAGAAAGTATCGTAGTTGTAACTGGGAAATCCGTCCCTGGACCGGTTCGGTTTCAATAAAACATCCGTGTCCGCCGGGGAGTTGAACTGCGATGCACTCCACTCCAGCCATTCTTTGAGCGTACTGCCGCTTATTTTGATGATGATCAGTGCATTGGCATGCTTATATAAGTCTATCGCTTCGGCAAGCGTGACTGGACCGGCTCCGAGAACGGTGAAATCGTCAGCACCATCCCTCCCCGCTTTGATGGCGGCATTGAAACCGAGCACCGGCAGGGTTTCAAGTTCACCTGATTCGATCAGTCTTGCGGTATAGGCTTTCCCCGCTTCAGCGACGACCTGTACGGCTTTTGAAGGAAACAGGCGGGCGAAGTAAGTATGCCACGGCATGTCGATTTCACCGACGGGTTGGGATAAGTAGTGACGGACTTTCTTGTGGGCGGGCCAATATTTATTTTTAAGTCCTGGCTCAAGGGCGATCGTATCGGTTTCAATCAGCCGGGCAGCCCGTTCGATGACCTTCCAGGCTCCGTCTTTCTTCACCACTTCAAAAGTCAGCTGCCCCAGGTGACTCGCGTAGACACCGGGCTGGACCATCGGTTTGCCATTGACCGTACCTTTTTTGAAATCAATACTCCCTATTTCAACTTCAAAGTCTTCATCCGGAAAAAATTCGTGTGTATGGCCGAATACAATACCATCTATATCTTTGATCATCGTCATCAGCAAAGTCTGGTTTTCGCCGAATTTGCGTAGATGATCCGGGTTTTTGCTCAGCCCTGAATGTGACAGCAGTATGACCAGATCTGCACCGCGGACTTTGATTTCGGCTGCAGTTTCTTCAACCGTCCTTCTCATATCTGTGACTGTAAGCCTGCCATCCAGATGGAATGCATCCCACTTTAAAATCTGTGTAGGGACGACATTCAGAAAACCGATTTTCATTACACCTTCCGCCGTCTGTTCTTCAAGTATCGTATAAGGCAGTATTCGTTTTTTTAAAGGGTGATCCTTGAAATCAACATTGGCGTTTGTGATTGCCGGCTCCAACTTTTCATAAAATTTGTGCAGATAATCCAGCCCAAAGTTGAATTCGTGATTCCCCAATCCGATGACATCATACATTTCATTGATCACTTCGGTCACGAGCATACTGCCGTCCCGATTTTCAAAATCGTAGTCACTCCACACATTCCCCTGCAGTATGTCACCATTATCTACTGTCAGGACCATTTCATGGGGGTGCTGTTGTTTATATCGATCGATATATGATTTTATATGAAGCAGACTCGTCCCTTTATCCGCATTGGCAAAATAATCATAAGGGTAGATGGCACCATGCACATCGGTCGTAGCAAATACTGTCAGTTTCATAATGCACCTCGAAAATGTAGTAATACCAATTATATCAGATAGCAGACCTTTTTAAGCATATCGATTGGGATAGCGGGTATAGTCCAAATGATCAAAACAGAAAGTGGTGAGTATGTGTATAAGGACCTGAAGGGGAAGACTGCACTGGTTACCGGCGGCTCGAGCGGCATTGGGCGGGCAATCGTAGAACGTTTTGCATCAGAAGGAATGAATGTGCTGTTTTCTTTCCACAGTGACGGAAAGGCTGCAGAAAAAATCGTCGACGCGCTTGGGAGTCATAGAGTAAAAACCCAAAAATGTGATGTCACGAATGAAGAAGAAGTGATTGATCTTGTGAAACAGAGCATTGAACTGTTTGGCGGCCTGGACGTCATGGTAAACAACGCGGGCATCCAGGCGGATGTGCCCAGTCATGAACTGTCGGTCGAGGATTTCGACAAAGTCATCAGCACTAACCTGCGCGGTGTGTTCATCGGATCCAAAGAGGCGATCAAACACTATCTGGATACTGATAATAAAGGGAGCATCATCAATATTTCAAGTGTCCATGAAATCATTCCCTGGCCGCATTACGCACATTACACAGCAAGCAAAGGCGGTGTTAAACTGCTGACACAGACCCTTGCCCTGGAATATTCTCGACTTGGCATCCGGGTGAACAATATTGCTCCCGGCAGTGTGAACACCCCCATCAATGAGGATTTCTTCTCCACCCCGGAAGAGAAGGAAGGTGCCGATGATTTCGTGCCGATGGGATTTGTTGCAGAACCGGAACATATTTCCAACATCGCCGCTTTCATGGCATCCGAAGAATCCATCTACATTACAGGGCAGTCTATTGTTGCAGACGGTGGCCTGAGCCTTTATCCATCCCATAGGAACCCAGAACATGACAAATAGGACAGTTTCATAATCAGAAAACGTTCCTGAACCAAGGCCCGGGAGCGTTTATTTATTTCCCTGCATTTTCCATTCCTTCTTTTTGCGTTCCCCCACTATTCATATGATCATTGCATATATATCCTGATTCATTTAAAACACGCAATCAACAAAAAAGAATCCCTGTTCAGGATTCTTAAGGATCAATTATCATGTTCATCATTTTCTCTGACTGATATATGTGTTTCATAAAATTTTTCTGGCACTCTGACTTCCAGGTGCTCCTTTAAATTCTGGAAATGTGCCGGCAGTACACCGCCGTACTCCCCATCAAGATTAAGCTGTACTTCCTCATAGGAAGATATATGGATATCCTGTGCCTTGAGCACATGCACTTTAGGGTGCTTCAGATGTTCACCTCTGGTGGCAAGCGTCAAGATATGTCCGAGTTCCGCAAGACTCGCTTCTTCAACGATTATTAACGAGAATTTGCCATCATTGAATTTTGCATCCGGCACCAGCTTATCAAATCCACCGATTGAATTTGTAAGCCCGAGCAGGAACATCATGACTTTGCCTTCAAAGACATTGCCGTCATAATCGATCCGGACATTTGAACTTCTGATCTGCGGCAGCATCTCGATGCCTTTCACATAATAGGCAAGCGGACCGATGATGGCTTTCAGTTTGCTCGGCGCTTCATACGATACGGCAGTTATTTTTCCACCGCCGCCGATATTCATGAAATATTTGCTGTTCATGCGCCCCAGATCAATACGTACTGTTTTACCGTTTACAATCATGTTTATCGCTTCACCGATATCCGAAGGTATATGAAGTGCTTTGGCAAAATCATTCACCGTCCCCATCGGTACAATGCCGAGCTCTGGTCTGTCTTGGAAATCGGCCATTCCGTTTATCACTTCATTGACGGTTCCGTCTCCGCCGGCTGCAATAACAAGATCAAAGCCCATTTCACATGCCTTTGAGGCCGCGGATGTAGCATCCCCTTCCCCTGTTGTCGCATGCGCACTTGCTATGTATCCATTTATTTCAAGATGTTCAAGGACATCTGCCAGCGATTCTTTAAATAACTCTTTTCCCGAAGTTGGATTATATATGATTCTCGCAGTTTTCATTTCTTTCTCCTAATCTCATGTTTAGAATATGAATAAAACAAATAGACACTAAGCAAAAATACGACAATCTGTAATATCCGTGTCAGTGTGGACATATCCAATGTTGACATGAATATCATGGTTCCAATCAGTACAAAATTCAATATGAACAGAAATTTAAACAACTTCTACATCCCCCGGCTGTCCTGTAATGGTCAGGAACAATTCTGATTTTTTCGCCTGGTATTCCTTAAAACTGATCCGGGATTTCAAATAGGCATCTTTAATTTCTTTTAACCGGCGGGCATAAGCAGGGCTTTTATTGATGCAGTCCCGACAGTAAAGAATGTCTTCCTTCCGCTGTGATCCATACTCCATCATAATGAAATTCACATCGTAATCTTTATAGGAGCAGCGCAAAATCGTCTCGCCTTTGTAGTATGGGGCGACATTATCCACCACTTCATATCCTGCATCAATCATATGATCGGGCAGTTCTTCCAGCGATACATTGTTTTTAACAAGCACCAGTATATCTATATCCCCCTGCAGGTCTACAGATTCCAGACTCGTCGATCCCACATGATGGACTTCCATCACGATTGATTTATAATGATTGAGAATATCGAGTGTCGCCTTAACATAACACTCGGATGCTTTTTTATATAATATGTCATCCATTGTTTATCATTCCTATATATATCATTCACAAACAGTTTTGTGTATAATTAATTTGACAATTTTTTTATTTTTCATATTATACCATATACTAGTAAAAGTATGAACATCCCGTATAAGGAGGACACCATGAAAAATGTATTAATAGTCATATTGCTTATCGCATTTGGCGCTGGGCTGTATGCAAACTTTGGTATGAGCCAGAACATTGATCAATCAGACATCATCTCCGAATCAACTGAAAGTGAAACAGAGGAAAACACCGAGGACGGCACGGAAAACGCCTCTGAAACTGAAGGTGGGAACGGGAATTCCGATGGCCGGGAAAACAGTGGAGAAGCGCTCACATTCAGCCAGGAGCCTTTGCAGGAACGCTATCAGGAAGCCATTCAGAATAACGAGCCCTTAATCATAGATATCCTCTTACCATCATATTATACAGATGGATTCACTGATACGCTCGCCCAACAGTTCGGAACTGATAATATCGAGTTCAACCGTATCGACATCGACACAAACACAGTCGATTTGACAGAACTCACAGTAAGTGAGAACAGCGATGCTGTAATCATGGATGCGCTGCAGATCAGGGACTACAATGATGAGGTACTGCCGGAACGCAATGTTGACAACCTCACCAATGCCTACATGAATATTTACAACAGTGATAAAATCGTATATATTCTTGGAAATCCCAATGTACATGAACATGAGAACCTCGCGAACGTCCTCGCCGAAGATCAGACCTACCTGACCGAAAGTGATTATTTCTATATCGATAACCAGGATGTTACAGTGGATGGCGAGTTTTACGATTATGATGCCGGATCTCTGACAACGGAGACAGAAAGTCGAATCGCAGAAAATATATATGGATATATGGTCGAATAAAAATTGAAGAAACCCAGATACAGACGCCGATCCCTTTTATGGGTCCGGCGTTTTATTTCGAGAATTCAAATCACCGGTCATGGGTCAAAGATAAGCATCCTGCCGCCCTTGTCTTCGATCCGGCATCTAATTTACCCGGTACACCTCATCGAACAGAAAACGATAAGGTAAGCCATGGCTTCACACTTCAATGATTCTGAAACATTAAGGTGCACCGACCCACCTCACATCAACGGAATGAGGACGATGAGGCGCAAACCCCACCTCACATCAACGAATTAAAACCGTTGAGCCGTCATCCTCACTCTCACATCAGCGACCTAAAAACGTTAAGGTGTACTCACCTTCTCACATCATCGCAATAAAATCATTAATGAGAGACCCTGAGGCTCACCTCAACGCATTCAAAACGATTAGGTGAGCACACAATAAGAGATCCTCAAGATATTTCCCTTCGCACCAAAAACAGGTACACACCTGACGGTATGTACCTGTTCCACAAATACTCTATCTCTTATCAATTTCTTCAAGCAGAATCTGGTTGACCATTTTCGGGTTGGCCTGCCCTTTTGATTTCTTCATGATCTGTCCTACAAGGAAACCGATTGCGCGGTCCTTGCCATTTTTGTAGTCTTCGATGGACTGTTCATTCGCGTCAAGTACTTCTGTAACCATTTCACCCAGTACTGCAGGATCTGAAATCTGCTCCATTCCAAGTTCTTTGACAGTCTTTTTGGCATCTCCGCCCTTTTCAACCAGGACATTGAATACCTTTTTGGCCTGTTTGCTGGAGATGGTACCGTCTTCTATAAGCTTGATCATATCTGAAAGATTTTCCGGTGTAAGTTCTGTTTCATCCAGCTCCACCTGATTTTTATTCAAATATTCATTTACGCCGCCCATCAGCCAGTTGGAGGCAAGTTTCACGTCTGCACCATTTGTTTCCACCATTTCATTGAAGAAGTCTGATGTTTCTTTTTTGAGTGTCAGGACATGTGCATCATACGCTGGCAGCTCATACTCATTCACATATTTCTCTTTCAATTCATCAGGAAGCAGCGGGATGCTCTCGCGGATTCTGTCTTTCCACTCCTGATCGATATGGATTTCCACAAGATCCGGTTCCGGGAAGTACCTGTAGTCGTCAGATCCCTCTTTGACACGCATCAGGATCGTCTCATTGCTTTTCTCATCAAAACGGCGTGTCTCCTGCTCAATGACGCCGCCTTTCATAAGTACTTTTTCCTGGCGTTTCTCTTCATGCTCAAGCCCTTTTTTGACAAAGCTGAAGGAGTTCAGGTTCTTAAGCTCAGCTTTTGTACCGAATTCCTCCTGTCCATATGGACGCAGTGAGATATTGGCATCACACCTGAGTGAACCTTCCTCCATCTTCACATCGGATACGCCAGTATACTGGATGATTGCTTTCAATTTTTCCAAATAGGCATAAGCTTCTTCCGGGGTACGGATATCCGGCTCAGAAACGATTTCTACAAGCGGTGTACCCTGACGGTTCAGATCGACGAGTGAGTGATCGTCCTTATGCGTTGATTTACCCGCATCTTCTTCCAAATGGAGACGCGTAATGCCGATCCGTCTTGTCTCACCATTTACTTCGATGTCAATCCAGCCGTTTTCACCAATCGGCTTATCAAACTGTGAAATCTGATACGCTTTTGGATTATCCGGGTAGAAATAGTTTTTCCGGTCGAATTTTGTAATGTCAGCAATGTCCATATTGAGTGCCATGGCTGCTTTCATTCCGAAATTGATTGCTTCTTTATTGGGAACAGGAAGTGTCCCGGGGTAGGCAAGATCCACTACGCTCAGGTTAGTGTTGGGTCCGGCACCGAAATGTGCCGGTGCATCCGAGAACATCTTAGTGTTTGTTTTAAGTTCAACATGGACCTCAAGTCCGATTACTGTTTCGAAATGCATTATTGCACCTCCAAATGCAGTGTTTTCAATTCTTCATGAAGGTTAAACTGCTCTTCAAATTTGAAAGCTGCGTTATATATTTTCTTCTCATCAAAATGGTTACCAATGAGCTGCAGGCCAATTGGTCGTCCTTTTTCGGAAAGTCCGCTCGGGATGGAGAGTGCCGGCATACCTGTCAGGTTCGCTGGAACAGTCAGAATGTCATCTTTGTACATTTCCAGCCTGTCTTCACTCTTCTCACCAACATCATATGCAGGTGTCGGCGTCGTCGGTCCGATGATCAGATCATAGTTTGAGAATAGTTCTTTCATTTCATCTTCCATCAGGCTGCGCAATTTTTGCGCCCTGATATAGTGCTGGTCGTAATGCCCAGCACTTAGGACGAAAGTTCCGAGAAGAATTCTGCGTTTAACTTCTGACCCAAATCCTTCAGAACGTGTTTTCTTGTAATGCTCTTCTAGTGTTTCCGCCCCTGCAGCCTTATAGCCGTAGCGAATGCCGTCAAAGCGTGCCAGGTTGGCACTTGCTTCACTCGAAGCAATCAGGTAATATGCGCTGACCCCGTATTTAGTATGCGGAATGGAAACTTCTTCCACAGTCGCACCGAGTGATTCAAATATTTTTGCAGCATTTTTAACGGACTCACTCACTTCATCATCGATACCTTCGCCGATGAACTCCTTGGGAAGTGCAATCTTCATACCTGTCAGATCTTTATCAATGCCGTCAAGGAATGCATTATCCATGTTCGGCATGCTAGTTGCATCCTTGTCATGGCTTCCTGAAATAACCTCCAGGATTTTCGCATTGTCCCTGACATTTTTCGTAATCGGACCAATCTGATCCAAAGAAGAGGCGAATGCGACAAGACCATATCTTGATACCCGGCCATAAGTCGGCTTCATTCCCACTACTCCGCAGAAGGCGGATGGCTGACGGACGGAACCACCAGTATCAGAGCCCAGGGAAAATGGTACATACCCTGCTGCGACCGCTGCTGCAGAACCGCCTGAAGATCCACCCGGAACCGCTTTTGTATCCCATGGATTGCGCGCGACTTTAAAATAGGAGTTCTCTGTCGAACCACCCATCGCAAATTCGTCCATGTTTTGTTTACCCATCATTACCGGGTTTTCATCGTTAAGCTTTTCCATAACAGTCGCATCGTATACCGGATTGAAATCTTCCAGCATGCGGCTCGCACAAGTCGTCAAAATATCTTTTGTACAGATATTGTCTTTTATTCCCATTGGAATACCGAACAACTGGCCATCCATTTTATCTTCTTCCTGGAGACGATCCAGTTCTTCAGCCCTCTTCAGGCCTTCTTCTTTATTGACAAATAAAAAAGAACCGATTGTCTCATCAGACGCCTCGATCCTGTCGAACAGCGCACCCACAACTTCTGAGGGCTTTATCTCTTTTGATTGTATCTTTTCATACAGTTCTTCAACTGTCAGCTCATGAATATTCACGTTGAACCTCCCTATAACATTTTCGGCACTTTGAAGTAGCCATCTTTCGTCGACTTCGTATTCTTCAATGCTTCTTCCTGTGTGAGCGGCTCTGCCACTTCATCTTCGCGGAGCACATTATTCAAATCCAAAGCGTGGAACATCGGCTCTGTGGAGCTGAGGTCCAGTTCATCCAGCAGATGTGCATAATTGACCACTTCATCCAGCTCTTTAGTAAATGCTTCTGCTGCTTTTTCATCTTCAAGTTCAATTCTTGCAAGATTGGCAACATGCTTCACCGTATCTATCGTTATCTCAGACATTCCGTTCCCTCCATTTCTAATTAGAACATTTAAATTTTATCAAATATCCGGTTAAAAATCTATTCAATGGGTATTTTCTTGCTTTTCGGCAATCAAGTGTAATATTTTCCCAATATTTTCTCAATTTTCATTGTAATCGGAAAACTCTATAGTATAATTAAGTTGTGTAATTTTATCCCGTTGTAATCGTTATAATATCAGGGGTCAGAGCATATTTGGGGCAATAATTTCACAAATTCAAGTTGCATTACAAAACCAGTTTTTGTATTGTGACTAAGGGGAGGAGATTTATAATATGATTTTAAATGCAGCTTTAAGTTCTGAATTTACTTTTACAGCTGGATGGGAACAGTACTCGATGATGGCTGTGTACTTCTTGATCCTGATTTTAATAGGCTATTATGCCTACAGGCAGTCCACATCGAATCTGAACGAATACATGCTGGGCGGACGTAGTATCGGCCCTTGGGTAACAGCCTTGTCTGCTGGTGCATCAGACATGTCCGGCTGGATGCTTATGGGACTTCCGGGCAGCATGTACAGTGTCGGTCTGTCCAGTATCTGGATTGCAATCGGCCTTACAATTGGTGCCTATGTTAACTACTGGGTCGTTGCCCCCAGACTCCGCGTCTACTCGGAAGTATCGAAAGATTCAATTACGCTTCCGGACTTTTTCGAGAACAGATTCAGAGACAACAGACACATACTCAAAATCGTTTCTGGTCTTGTTATAGTTATATTCTTTGCTGTGTATACAGCAAGCGGCATGGTTTCCGGCGGGAAACTATTCGAAAGTGCCTTTAACCTGCCTTACCACTGGGGATTATTCGTTACTGCAGGTGTAGTAGTTGTCTATACTTTCTTTGGTGGTTATCTGGCAGTCAGCCTGACAGACTTCTTCCAGGGAACTATAATGTTCATCGCGATCGTTTTGATTCCGATTGTAACATGGATGAATTTGACCGGGCAGGGTGTCGAGCCTTTCGTCAGAATCGAAGAGCTGGGTGCATTGGCTGATGTCAACTACTTATCATTTATCAGTGGTGTTTCCATCATCACTATCCTGAGCAACTTGGCATGGGGCTTCGGATATTTCGGACAGCCACATATTATCGTCCGTTTTATGTCCATCAGGTCACATAAAATCATTCCACAGGCACGCCGTATTGGTATTATATGGATGACAATCTCACTGATCGGAGCTTGTCTGACCGGTCTGCTGGGTATCGCTTTCACTGACGCTACACGCCACGCTGTAGCCGACCCTGAGACGATCTTGATACTTATGAGCCAAGTGCTCTTCCACCCTCTGATTGGCGGGTTCTTCCTGGCAGCAATTCTGGCAGCAATCATGAGTACGATTTCTTCACAATTGCTTGTTACTTCAAGTTCACTCGTACAGGATTTTTACAGGATGATCCGTTCTAAGATGATTAAAGAAGAGACGAAATCCGATGAAGAACTGGACAAACTGTATGTTCTTATGGGCAGACTTTCCGTTATCCTTGTCGCAATCGTAGCAATCATCATTGCATGGGATGATGAATCCGTAATCCTTAACATCGTTGCAAACGCCTGGGCAGGATTCGGTGCAGCATTCGGTCCGCTTGTCGTCCTTTCATTGCATTGGAAAGGCCTTACACGTTCCGGTGCAGTGGCCGCAATCGTAGGTGGTGCTGGTACGGTAATCATCTGGATCGCAGCGGGTACATTCGGCACAGGACTTTATGAAATCATTCCAGGTGTCATCGTCTCAACTCTGGCAGCTGTAATTGTCAGCAAAATGACACAGGGTGAAGGTATCACCAAAGAAATGGAAGCAGAATTCGACGAAACAACAAGAATCCTAAAAGAAGAAAGATAATATTTTCAAAGTTGGATGATTGAAAAAGGACTGCCGATAAAATCGGCAGTCCTTTTTCATGTCTTCTTTATTCGTATATGTGGACATCCATCTTGTTGTCCGCGGTCTTGGTGATGAGAGCATAACTCTTGTTTTTATCCTTGATGACGATCTCCACTTCAGTATTTTTGAAATGTTCCTGCAACAGTTCACTTACATACTGTGTGAGGCCGATCACCTCACCACGGGAACTGTACTCGAGTGGAATTTCTATGGATAGATTTTCAAGCTTTCCGTCTTTGAAATATCCCTGTCCGATGGAAGTTGTAAAGCTGTCGAAGTAAGATTCCAGTTTCCTGTTGAAATTCTGATACTCACTGTTGACCTCTTCGCTTATCTCACCCGCTTCTGATGACGGAAGCAGTACATAATTCTCCTGAATTTCAGTGAAGGAAGAAATTTCATTGCTTCCGGGCTCAACAACAGCAGTAGAAAGGAAATGACCGGGAGAAATGTCCGTATCCCCGGACTGTATGAATATGCCGAATACGATTGTCATATCCTGATACTGTTCATTTGCACGGATACGTTCCAGAATTTCAGCTGCCATCCTTTCTCCCTGTTCTCTTACCTCCTGCTCATCAAGTTCCTTAGTATAGGTTTCCCCGTACTCCTCTTTCTGATAGTAATACTCACTGTTCATCGCAAGTCCAATCGTCATTCCTGAAAAATCCAGGTTTCCTTCCTCATCCTTAGTCATATAATTCTGCTCCAGTATGTGGGAAAGATAGAGCGGCGCTTCCTCTGCAATGGTTTCCGGATCAGTCTCCCCTTCCTTCGAAGGATTAAGACCCAGATTACTGAATGCATTATTATCCGCTTTCTCCTCTTCGGACATTGCGTCAACCTCTTCAGTTGTATAACTGCGGTTCAGGAAGCCGCGGACCATTTCTTCAGTAAAGACCTGTCCTTCCCTGAATATATAATCTTCTGTATCAAAAACAGATTTACTGATATCGAACAGACCTTTTTCAAATGTTTCAATATTATAGCTGGATACCATGTTGGAACTGGTGAGTCCGCGCGAAGGTGAAATCTGATAAGGAATCACCGTCTGATAATATCCGGAGTCGCCCTTCCCATCATCTGTCACCGTCTCTTCCTGCTCTTCGACAGGGACATTGTTCATTTCCTCTTCATCCGACGCCGTCTGGGTCTGATCTGCAACTTCGCTCTCTGACGCCCCGCAGGACGCCATGAACAACAACAACAATGGTGTAAGAATGTACCTTATTTTCATAATCACTGCCCCAACTTCTCAATGAATTCATTCTCGTTCCAAACAGTTACACCCAGTGACTGTGCTTTTTCCAACTTGCTTCCGGCATCTGCACCCGCCACTACTACATCTGTGTTGCCTGAAACACTGCCGGTCACTTTACCGCCGGCATTTTCTATCATGCCTTTTGCTTCTCCACGCGTCAGTTCTTCAAGTTTTCCGGTCAGCACGAATGTCATGTCGGAAAACATTTCGCTTTCTGCTTCAGTTTTGTCTTCGGTCATATTGACACCATGATCTGTAAGCTTATCAATCAAAGCCCGGAAATCAGGGTTTTCTGTGTAAGTTATGATGGAACTGGCAATTTTCTCACCAATCTCAGGAATTTCTGTGAAACGCTCTGCAGGCTGCTTCATGATCTCCTCCATCGAACCGAATTCACCGGCAATCAACTCTGATGCCTTCGCCCCTAAAAATCTGATGCCAAGACCGACAAGCAGTTTTCTGAGGGGATTATCTTTTGATGCTTCTATTGCAGCCAGTAAATTAGTGACTTTCTTATCCCCCATCCTTTCAAGAGGAATCAGATCGTCATAGGTCAGCGCATAAATATCTCCGATATCCTTGATCAGCCCTGCATAGAACAGCTGGCGGACCACCTTCTCACCCAGCCCGTCGATATTCATCGCACTTCTGGAAACAAAATGTATCATGCCTTCAACCAGCTGAGCCGGGCACTGGGGGTTAATGCAGCGGATGGCGACTTCATCTTCAAGCTTTACTGTTTCGTGGCCACAACCCGGACATTCGGTCGGTGCTTCATAAACCGCCTGATCTGTACGTTCTTCCAAAATCGGACGGATCACTTCCGGAATAATGTCGCCGGCTTTTCTGATGACCACCTTATCCTTGATTCTGATATCCTTCTCCTCGATCAGTTCATGGTTATGAAGGGAGGCCCTTGCAACAGTCGTGCCGGCTACCTTCACCGGTGTCAGGATTGCCGTCGGTGTAATAACTCCTGTCCTGCCGACCGTCAGCTCTATATCGATGATATCTGTAACCACTTCTTCAGCCGGGAATTTATAGGCAATTGCCCAGCGCGGGGATTTGGCCGTGAATCCCATCTGATCCTGCTTGGATATGTCATTCACTTTGACTACAATGCCATCAATATCATAATCGAGCCCATTCCGGTTGTTCGTCCAATACTCTATGTACTCGATGACCGCTTCAATATTATCCACACGCCTGCGTTCACGATTTGTTTTAAAGCCTTCCTGGTCGAGCCTGTCCATCGCCTCACTCTGGCTCGTTGCATCAAGTTCGGTCAGATCATTGACACTGTACAGGAATACGGAAAGGTTCCTCTTTGCTGCAAGCTTAGGATCCAGTTGCCTGAGGGAACCGGCTGCAGCATTTCTCGGATTCTGGAACAGAGGGTCTCCACTCTCCTCTTTTGCTGCATTCAGCTTCTCAAATGATTTTTTAGGCATGTAGGCTTCTCCGCGGACTTCGAAGGACAGCGGGTTTTTTATCGTCAGCGGGATTGCCTTGATCGTCCTCAGGTTTGATGTGATGTTTTCACCCACTGTGCCATCCCCCCGGGTCGTTCCCTGGATAAAACGGCCGTTTGCGTACTTAAGGGATACGGCCAGACCGTCGATTTTGAGCTCGCACATATAGTCCACATCACCCACCATATCACGCACTCTTTTATCGAATGCCCTGAGCTCTTCAGCATTGAATGCATTCGACAGACTCAGCATCGGCGTATCATGCGCAACTTTTTCAAAACGGCTCATGACTTCTCCTCCGACCCTCACGGTCGGTGATGTGTCTGTCTTGAATTCCGGATATTGTGTTTCAAGAGCAATCAGCTCATGCAACAGCTTGTCATATTCACTGTCTGGAACGGATGGATTATCGAGCACATGATATTCATAGTTATATTGGTTCAGCCTATCCTGCAGCTCTTTAATTTTCTCTTCCATAAAATTTACCTACTCCTTCTTAGTCAGCGGCGCAAAATTGGCGAGCAGCCTTTTTACCCCCACCGTAGTGAATATTATATCCAGCTCCTGGCTGTCCCCTTCTCCTTTTATGCCGGAGATGATGCCATCGCCGAACTTTTTGTGTTCCACTTTGTCACCCACTGTGAAAGAAACACCACTGTTGTTGGTAATGACTCTGCTTTTCTTACGCGGTCCGCGTTTGTTCATCGCAAAGCTGCCTGAAGCAATCGGTTTGGGACCATCCGCTCCTCCCCCTTCAACAAGTTCTTCAGGGATTTCCGAAAGGAAGCGGCTCCGCATATTCGACTCGGTCTTTCCGTAGATCATCCTGCTGTCCGCCCGTGAGAGGAACAGCCGCTCCTCTGCTCGCGTCAGGGCCACGTACATCAGGCGCCGCTCCTCTTCCAGTTCCTTATCATCGAACATCACCCTTCTGGATGGGAAGATACCCTCCTCGAGACCGACGATGAATATGACTTTGAATTCCAGCCCTTTGGAAGCATGCATCGTCATCAGTGTGACACCACTGTCCTCGTCCACACCATCCTGATCGGATACTAGCGCCATATCACTCAGGAATGTGAATAAAAGTTCATCCGACACTTCATTATCTTTGTCGAATTCACGCGTCACCGTTCTGAATTCTTCCAGGTTTTCAATACGACTGCGCGACTCAAGCGAGTTTTCCTTCTCCAGAAGATCCAGGTATCCGGTGTCCGCCAGCACTTCGTCCACCAGTTCAGTGATGGACATGTATTTGGATTTCTGCTTCAGATTATCGAGCATATCGTTCAGGTTCATCAGCTTGACGACCGCATTTTTGGAAATCCCGATAAAATCCGATTCCTTGATCGCCTCGTATATGCTGGCACCTGTATTGCGGCCATGCTCCTTGAGCTTATCCACTGTTTTCGGACCGATTCCCCGCTTCGGGACATTGACGATGCGTTCAAATGCAATATCATCATTCGGGTTCTGGATGACTTTCAAATAGCTCATAAGGTCTTTTATTTCCATACGGTCATAGAACTTCATGCCGCCGACCATCTTATATGGAATATTCGATTTTACAAGTGCATCTTCTATCGCACGGGACTGGGCATTGGTGCGGTAGAGGACTGCCATATCGCTGTACGGATATCTGGATGAGAGATCCAGGACATTCCGAACGATTTCCTGGCCTTCACCGCGTTCTGAATCCGATACGATACTGTGCAGTTTCGCTCCGCCGTCGCGGTCTGTGCGCAGCGCCTTCGGTTTGCGCTCAGTATTATTGTCTATGACAGCATTTGCTGCATCCAGGATGTTTTTGCTTGAGCGGTAGTTCTGCTCAAGCTTGATGACCGCCGCTTCAGGATAATCATCTTCAAAGTTTAAAATATTGGTGATATCCGCGCCGCGGAATTTATAGATGGACTGGTCGGAGTCGCCGACTACACAGATGTTGCGGTATTTTTCCGCGAGCAGCTTGACCAGCTGGTACTGTGCGTGGTTGGTATCCTGGTACTCATCCACGTGGATGTATTGGAATAGGTTCTGGTACCTTTCCAGCACCGGTTTTTCCTTTTCGAAAAGCTCGATGGTCAGCATGATCAGATCATCGAAATCGAGCGCACTGTTGCGGTAGAGGACTTCTTGATAGTCGTGGTAGATTTCGCTGTACAGTGTATCCAGATAACCCTCCGCCTCCTCAGCACTCTGCTTTGGTCTGATCAGCTGGTTTTTTTTATCGGATATGAAACCGATGATGCTTCTTGGATTATGCTGCTTGATATCCAGGTTACGTCGCTTTAATATGTCTTTCACGACCGACCGCTGGTCTGTCGGATCAAGAATTGAAAAGCTGTTTTCGTATCCAAGGTAATTGATATTGCTGCGCAGTATCCTCACGCACATTGCATGGAACGTGGAAACCCATATGTCATCGGCGCCATCTCGAATCAATGACGAAACGCGGTCACGCATTTCACGGGCGGCCTTATTGGTGAATGTGATCGCCAGTATATTCCTCGCCGGTACATCCTTCTCCTCCATCAAATAGGCTACACGGTGCGTGAGTACGCGTGTCTTTCCACTGCCTGCGCCTGCCATTATGAGCAAAGGGCCCTCGGTCGTCTGGATGGCCCGCTTTTGTTCTTTATTCATTAAACTTAAGTCCATTTTAAAAACTCCAATTTACTTGATAATTGTTCTGAGCGCCTTTTTCATACTGTCATAGATTACATTGCCGACAACGATGGTATCAGCATATCCGGCCATCTCACGGGCTTCATCCCGCGAAGTGATGCCTCCGCCGTATATGACGTGGGAATGCTCAGCATTCCCGCGGACAGTCTGCATGACTTCCGTACTGCCCAATGCCCCGCTGTATTCTATGTAAATATAAGGCGTCTGGTAAAGCTTGTCCAACATATTTATATAATGCGGCACCATGTCCACGGACACTTCCACTGCCTCGGACTTCTTGAACGCCTTGCAGTCAGGATTCATGATGATATAAGGCAGAAGTGACATCTCGCTGTAATCCAGCAGATGACTGTACTCTGCCAAAGCCTCGAGCATCAGCCCGTGCTGCCATTTAATATTTTGCGTATTGAAAACTGCCGGAATAAAATAATGATCGAAGCCCGGAACAACTGCCTCTGTCGATGTCACCTCGAGGGCCACAGGGACGGAAAATCTGCGTATGCGCGCCATCAGGTTCAGGACATTGTCCTCAGTAATGCCGTCCGTCCCTCCAACGATGACTGCATCTGTATCCGATTCACAGATTTTTGCCAGTGCCTCATCGCTGATATCCTTTGCAGGATCCAATTTAAATACATGTTTACAATCCTTCAGCATATAGAAAACTCCCATTAAATTTCATAAGGACATTATATCATTTTTACGCTCTCACTGTTTTATATTATGTGTGAAAATGATGGATTTTTCGAATGAAAAAACCGCGGCTGGATAAGCCGCGGCAGTGTCATTATTCTATTCCCAAATATTCTTCGAGTGTCAGTCCGCTTTCGTAGATGGCTTCCGCTTCATCCCCCACATATCTCAGGTGCCACGGTTCATACTGATAACCGGTGATTTCTTCCTTGCCTTCCAGATATCTTATGATAAAACCGTATTCATGGGCGACATCTTTCATCCACTGATATTCCGGGGTATCCCCGAACTTCACACTGAGCGTTGTGGCGCTGTCGGTCGAGCCGACATCAATCGCAAGACCTGTCTGGTGCTCTGAGTGCCCCGGTCTGGCACTGAACTTGTCCGCTTCGGCCTGACCATCGCGGGCGACATACCTGTTGTACAGACCGGCCTGATAGTCGTATGTCCTGAAGTCACTTACGAGCACAAAATCAAGGCCGCGTTCCGCCCCGTCGGCGAACATCTGCTTGTAGGCATCAATCACTTCCTGCTGAAGACCCGGATTATAGTCCGGCGGCAGCGGGATCTCCTTGTTGACGACCAGTATGCCCTCGACATATGTGATGCCGTCAATGACTTCGATATCCGGAAGCGCCTCAAGATCTCCGACAGCCGGCAGGGAATACTGTTTGGCAAACGTCTGGTGCGCCAAAGTCTGTTCCTCATCAAGACCGTTGCCGCATCCCGACATCAGCAGTGCAGCTGATAAAATCATTCCTGTTGACAGTTTTTTAATCATCCAATTTCCCTTTCTGCACTGCTGGCACTAATGAGCTATTCGAGACCGGCGCGCTGGAATATAATGTCCACCCGTTTCAGGTGATGGTTTTCATCAAAACAAGATTCGATTTCTTCCGGGCTCAGAAGTTCTTTGACACGCCCGTCCTGTTCAACAAGTTCCCTGAAAGGCACTTTGGTCTCCCATGATTCCATCGCCTTCGGCTGGACAAGGTCATATGCCTCTTCACGCACAAGCCCTTTATCAATCAATGTAAGCATAACACGTTGTGAGTAGACCAGACCAAATGTTTTATCAATATTCGCTTTCATATTATCTTCGAATACCGTCAGATTTTCAATGATATTCGAAAATCTGTTGAGCATATAGTTCAAAGCGATTGTGACATCCGGCAACATGATGCGTTCGGCAGAGGAATGGGAAATGTCACGCTCATGCCAGAGCGGCACGTTTTCATAGGCCGTCGTTATGTAGCCTCTGATGACACGGGAGAGCCCTGTTACGTTCTCACTGCCGATTGGGTTCCTCTTATGCGGCATTGCGCTCGAACCTTTCTGTCCCTTGCCAAAGGCTTCCTCCACTTCCCTTGTTTCGGTCTTTTGAAGTCCGCGTACTTCAACCGCGAATTTTTCAATTGATGTCGCGATCAGACCCAATGTAGCGATGTAGTATGCATGACGGTCGCGCTGCAGCGTCTGTGTTGACACTTCAGCGGTATCCAGTCCCAGGTTGTCACAAACATAGGCTTCCACCTCAGGCGGGATATTGGCGAATGTACCCACGGCACCACTCATCTTGCCGACTTCGATTTCTTTCCTCACATTCTTGAAACGCTCCAGATTCCGCTTCATCTCCATATACCACAGGGCCATTTTAACGCCGAATGTCGTTGGTTCTGCATGGACACCGTGTGTGCGTCCCATCATCAGCGTCGTCTTATGCGCTCTCGCTTTTTCACCGAGTACATCGATGAAGCGTTCCAGGTCACGCTCAATGATTTCATTCGCCTGTTTGATGATATAGCTCTGTGCTGTATCCACGACATCAGTGGAAGTGAGGCCGTAATGGACCCATTTCTTCTCTTCTCCAAGAGTTTCAGAAACCTGGCGTGTAAATGCTACGACATCATGACGGGTCTCCGCTTCAATCTCCTTGATCCTGTCAGCATCAATTTCAGCATTCTCTCTGATGAGTCTGACTTCATCCATCGGTATATATCCAAGCTCTGCCCACGCTTCTGAGGCAAGTATTTCAACTTCAAGCCATGCTTTAAATCTGTTTTCTTCTGTCCAAACCTTTGACATTTCCTCACGGGAATAACGGGAAATCATGCATACACACTCCTTAATTATTAGTCCGCTATCAGTATAACAAACTCTCACTAAAAACGAACATTAAAATCATAAATAATTTTAATGTTCGCCAATAAACATAATCAATACTAATCTTTTATTCTTCTGTGAGTCTGCCTTCAAAGATTATTTCCTGATGATCCACTATCCTCTCACCGTTCTTCTCTATGAAGACCGGCTGTTCCATGCGTCTGACAGGAGAATACCCTTCTGCCCGCATCCGCTCCAGGCACTCACTTAAATTTTCCGTCTCTTCAACTTTAAATTTTTTCTTCCTTGGCTTCTCTGGCATCTTCCCGTTCCTTTTCTTCATAGATTTCTTCCAATACTTCTTCCACGTTTTCCGGTTCATAGCTCTTCAGACGACGGCGTCTGACACCTTTCGTCCAGAATCCGCCGTTGATATTTTTCGGTTCGTAGGCGATGATGAACGCTTTCTCATCAAGTTCTTTTATCGTAGCAATCAGCTTGCGTTCATATTTCCTCGGTGTCAGGATCTGCATCGTCGTACGTTCTCCGTCACGGCCATATTGATAGCCGTGTGTCACCCCATAGCCCAGATCCCGGATGTTTGTAGGGAGATCCCTGTCTTTTTCAGCCGTAATCACGTTGACGACAAGGTACCCGAGTGCCAGCTTTTCCTCTATCTTAAGACCGACGAGGATGCCTGCACCAAAGCCGAGTGCATATGCCAGGACATTCTGGAACTGGTCCAGATTCTCAAGAACAAGGCCCAGGCCGATGACATAGACGAATGTTTCCATGATGCTGAATGTTGCTGCTGTGTAACGATACCCTTTAAGGGTTGAAATGGTGCGCATCGTCAAAAAACTCACATATATGATGTTGATGATGAATATGACGAGCACCATCAGCCAGGGATTGCTGGAAATGGCTGTAATCATTCTATATTACCTCTCTACTCAACTATTTCTCAATTCTATTTACCTTCAGTGTCATATTTTGGCATGTTATGCCTGTGATACGGCAGGTCCCTCTTATGCTGGGACTTCTTGTACCATCCTACGATGGTTTCAAAATCTTCATCGGATACTTCCCTGCCCTCAAGGAAATCATCGATCGCCTTATAGGAAACGCCAAGCGCCTCCTCATCACTTACCATCGGCTTGTCATCTTCCAGATCTGCCGTCGGTACTTTGCTGAGCAAATGTTCCGGTGCACCGAGATACTCCATTATCATCTTGCCCTGGCGTTTATTGAGTCCGAAAAGCGGCACCATGTCACTGGCACCGTCGCCGTACTTCGTATAGAATCCGGTAATGGCTTCCGCAGGATGATCCGTTCCGAGCACAACCCCTTTTTGGGATGCGGCAACGGCATATTGTACTTTCATCCGCTCCCGCGCCTTTTCATTTCCTTCTACGAAATCGCTCAGTTCATAACCGGCTGCCTCGAGTGACTTGACACTGGCATCGACACTCGGCTTTATATCGATGGTCGCCTGGCGGGAGGGCTGGATGAATTCCAGTGCATCCAGTGCATCCTGCTCATCATTCTGTTTGCCGTACGGCAGACGGAGTGCGTGGAATGTGTAGCCGCCCCCAGTCTCTTCGTTCAGTTCATCGACAGCTATCTGAGCCAGCCTGCCAAGCAGGGTGGAGTCCTGGCCGCCGGAAATTCCAAGTACAAACGATTTTATGAAAGAATTGTGCTTTACATAGGTTTTCATGAAATCCATGATTTCCCTTGCTTCTGTTTCGGGATCGATTTTTTGTTTTACATGGAAATCATCGATTATTTCCTGCTGCAATGGTCTCATCATTATCACTCCAATGTTTTATTACTTACATCTTCTATAAGATCCTGTTTGATCTGCCACAGTTCAGTTGAGAGATCTACCGGGTATGCTTCCGGATTCAGGAACCTTTTATACTCTTCCCAAAGGATGGTCAAGTTATTTTCAAGGCGCTGTTTTATATCGGATATTTCCTCCCTTTCATACACAAGCCTGCCGTCTATGAAAATATCCGACAGCAATTCCACTTTTTCAAATGAACGGATCAGCTTCCGTTTCATCGTGTGTACAGGGTGGAACATCAGGAGCGGTTTCTCCTCACTCACCGTTTCATCAGCATGGGCGATATATTCCCCTTCAGACATGCCGGTATATTTATTGATGATCCGGTATACATTTTTCCTGCCGGGTGTCGTGACCTTTTCCGGATTACCGGAAATCTTGATGCGGTTCTCAAACTCTCCCTCGGCGTTCTCCACCGCCACGAGCTTGTAGACGGCACCGAGCGCCGGCTGGTCATAGGCAGTGATCAGCTTCGTACCGATGCCCCAGCTGTCCACTTTCGCCCCCTGTGACAGTAATGAAACAATCGTCACTTCATCCAGGTCGTTGGAGACGACTATCTTCGCATCCTTGAACCCTGCTTCATCCAGCATTTTCCGCGCTTCTTTGGAAAGGTACGCAATGTCACCGGAGTCGAGGCGGATCCCGATGAAATTGATCCGGTCCCCGTATTCCCTGGCCACTTTGATGGCGTTGGGCACCCCGGATTTCAGTGTGTCGAACGTATCTACCAGGAATACACAGTCCTTATGTGTTTCCGCATAGGCTTTGAACGCTTCATAGTCATCACCGTATGCCTGGACCATCGCGTGGGCATGTGTGCCGCTTGCAGGTATGCCGAACAATTTTGCTGCACGCACATTGCTGGTCCCGTCGAAGCCGCCAATAATGGCAGCGCGTGACCCCCACAGCGCCGCATCGAATTCATGCGCCCGCCGTGTACCGAATTCCATCAATCCATCGTCCGGTACAATCTGCCGGATCCGGCTCGCCTTCGTTGCAATCAGCGTCTGGAAATTGACAATATTGAGCAGTGCCGTTTCAATCAGCTGGGCTTCGATGATGGGCGCCTCCACCTGGACGAGCGGCATGTTGGCAAATACGAGTTCCCCTTCCTGCACCGCACGCACTTTGCCCGTGAAGCGCAAGTCTTTAAGGTAGTTTAAAAAGTCCTCCTCATAGCCCAATGAACCGAGATATTCAATATCCGAAGCTGTAAAATGGAGGTTTTCCAAAAAATCGATGATGCGTTCAAGTCCGGCAAACACAGCATAGCCATTACCGAACGGCACTTCCCTGAAATAAAGATCGAACACTGCGGTACGATCTGCCAATCCCTGTTCTAAATAGGTCTGCCCCATGTTTATCTGGTACAGATCCGTGTGCAGCATGAAACTGTCATCTTCAAATTTAAACATCCTTGCCAATCCCTTCATGTATGCTGTAAATCAGTTATAATTATTTATAATCAGTTTAACATAAGAATATACTGCACCATTACTATAATCATTGGAGGTATTCCATGAAATTTGAGAGTTTCAGAGCCCGCTTCATCATTTTGTCTGCCATCGTCTGTATATCCGGGTTCTCCCAGGGAATGCTCCTGCCGCTCATATCTTTCATATTCGAGAACCGGGAAGTCAGTGCCACCATCAATGGACTGCATGCTTCAGGCCTTTACATAGGAGTTCTCCTGTCGGCGTTGTTCATCGAGGCGCCGCTCAGAAAATATGGCTACAGGACAATGATCATCACCGGTGGAACCGTCGTCGGTGTCTCCCTGTTCCTGTTCCCCCTGCTCGATACCATCTGGCTGTGGTTCATCCTCAGGCTCATCGTCGGAATCGGGGACAACGCCCTGCACTTCAGCACACAGACATGGTTGACCGGAAGCACGCCCCATCATAAACTCGGTAAAGTCATCGCCTTCTACGGATTGTTCTTCTCTGCCGGATTCATGATCGGACCGAAAGTCAGTGAACTGGTCACGGTGTGGGAACCCCTGCCGTTCATCGTTTCTGCCGCCCTTACGATGATGGCATGGCCGCTGATCTTTCTGCTCAAAGGTGCAGAAAACGAGAAGCCGGAAGATTCCGGTGTGCCGGTCAGCATATTCAATACACTTAAAAATTTCAAAGATGTGCTGGCGACGAGCTGGGTGGCATTTTTATTCCCCATGCTTTACGGCGTGCTGGAAGCCTCCCTCAACAGCAATTTCCCGGTATTCGCCATCAGAAGCGATTTTGCCCTCTCGGAAATCACATGGATCCTGCCGGCCTTCAGCCTGGGCGCCATACTGCTGCAGGTGCCGATCGGAGACCTCGGTGATAAAGTCGGGCGTGCGAAACTCATCAATATTCTGCTGTTTCTCGGCGCAGGGACATTCCTTGTCATGGAAGTATTCAATGATTCATTCATCATACTGCTCACAGCCTTCATACTTGCAGGAATTTTTGTCGGCTCCATGTATTCGCTCGGCATCAGCTATATGACCGATATCACGCCGAAATTCAATCTGCCTGCAGGCAATCTGATGGCAGGCATCATGTTCAGCCTCGGCAGTATTTCCGGACCGATTGCGGGCGGTGCAATCATCGGCATCACCGGCGGCAGTCATTATTTCACATTTTTCGCAGTTGTAATCCTTGCGATAATCACTCTGAACCTGATGTTCATGTACACAAGAAACAAAGCTGCAGGTGCCGGGTAGAATTCTATACCATTTAATGGAATAATAAACACATAATCCAATCAGAAAAGAGGGATCAGTATGTCAGAAGCACTTCTTGTAATCGATTATTCATATGATTTCGCAGCACCGGACGGCAGGCTGACTGCAGGCGAGCCGGCACAGGAAATTGAAAGCGCACTGGTAAACAGGATAAAATCGTTCCACGATGCAGAGAAACCCATCTTTTTCATGATGGACATCCATCACGAGGGAGACGTCCATCATCCTGAAACAAACCTTTTCCCGCCGCATAACATTGCCGGGACAAAGGGACGCGAACTGTTCGGCGGAGTAAAAGATATATACGGGGAGATAAAGGGCGCCAATCATGTATTCTTCATAGACAAGACACGGTACAGTGCATTTGCAGGCACCAATCTGGAGCAGCTGCTCGGGGAAAGAGGCATTGATTCGCTCACCCTGACCGGGCTTGTGACCGACATATGCATCATGCATACCGCAGTAGATGCGTACAATAAAGGCTACAGCATCACCGTGCCCGCCTCCTGCGTCGCTTCGTTCAATGCAGATGGTCATGCATTTGCACTGGAACATTTCAAAAATTCTCTCGGTGCCACAGTTGAACAATAGAAGAATGAGTGTTTGAGTGATAAAATGGGAATAGTAATAACATAATCAAAGGAGACATTTAATATGAGTGCAGTTAAAATTTTTGGACATCAGAATCCGGATACCGATACGGTCACATCGGCGATTGTTGCAGCAGATATCGAAAACCGTCTGGGCAAAGAAGCGAAAAGCTTCCGGCTGGGAGAAGTCGGTGCGGAAACAAAATATGCCCTTGAGCATTTCGGGGTCGAAGCGCCTGAACTTCTTGAAAAACTGGAAGATGGGGAACAGGTCATCCTCGTCGACCATAATGAATTCCAGCAGTCTGCTGAAAATATCGAGAAGGCAGACATCCAAAAAGTAGTGGATCATCACCGCATTTCAAACTTCCAGACAGAATCCCCGCTCTACTACCGGGCTGAACCTGTCGGATGCACAGCGACGATCCTTAACAAAATGTATAAAGAAAACAACCTTGAAGTGACGAAGGAAATGGCAGGTCTGATGATTTCTGCAATCATTTCAGATACTTTATTGTTCAAATCCCCTACGACGACAGACGAGGACATCGATGCAGCGGCTGAACTTAAGGAAATTGCGGGCGTCGACCTTGAGTCATACGGCATTGAAATGCTGAAAGCAGGTGCTTCCACTAAAGATAAGTCTGCTGAGGAACTGATTACCGGAGATGCGAAGTCATTTGACATGGGCGCAAAAACAACACGCATCGCACAGATCAATGTGGTGGATGTCGATGAAGTCTTCGAAAGAAGAGCAGAAATTGAAGAAGCGATCAACAAACAGATTGACACAGATGGCTATGACCTGTTCGTACTCGTCGTGACGGATATTCTCAAATCCGAGTCCAAAGTACTTTCACTCGGAAAAGAATCCGGAGCTGTCGAAAAGGCATTCGATGTCGCCCTTGATGATAACACTGCAGTATTGGAAGGTGTCGTTTCACGCAAGAAACAGGTTGTACCGAACATCACTAAAGCTTTATCATAGAAAGGAGCAGATTCCATGCTTAAGAAAGAAGATGGAAAACTATTTCTTGAGGAAGGCCACAATGTGATCGCCGAACTCATTTATGAAGAGCACGATGATTATTATGATGTCACCAGCACCTTTACAGACCCTGATTACCGTAACAGAGGACTGGCGAAAGACCTTGTAGATGAGATAGTCGAGATGGCCCGTGCCGAAGGCAAGAAGATCCAGCCGACATGTCCCTACGTCGCTTTTGCCATCAAAGATGACAGTTACGACGATGTCAAGATAAAATAGGATATAAAAAAGCCCCCGCTCTCGCGGGGGCTTTTTTAATGGAAGGCAATTCCAAAAAATAATAGTTGAAAGAATGAAAAAATGGTATGAACAAATAGTATCATCAATTTTCTGAAAAATCAATATAGTCTATAAATTTTTTCAATTAAATATCTTACTTATTACACTTTCTTTACCCGGCTCCAAATATTTTCTGGAACACTCATCTTCCACCGTATACCCGAGCTCCTCCGTGGCCCTCGAATATGACACCTCATCGATATAGTTGGTCAGTCCTGCCTGATCAAAACAGGAAGGATGTACAATTTCATGAAGTGTATTATCTATGATGACCCGCTCCGAACCACTCGTCTTATCCGCCAGCGGCAGGACGAGCAGCAGCACTGCAGCCAGAGCAAACACAAGGATGATGACCGTACTTTTCTTCATTTTACAGGAACCCTACGTAAACGCCTTCCGGCACTTCCGCTTCACTTTCACGACGTGTCAATGTACCGTCTTCATTCACTTCGAACAATACCAGGTTATGGGAGCGTTCATGGGCACACAGCAAATATGCCCCATCCGGTGTAATATTGAAATCGCGCGGCCAGTCACCATTTGTCGGCTCGACCTGGATCCTTTCGAGCTTCCTGCCATCTTCACTCACTTTAAACACGGCAATGCTGTCATGCCCTCTGTTTGAGACGTACAGGAATTTCCTGTTTGGATGCTTGCGGATCGCTGCCCCTTGTGAATGGCCGTCAAAATCTTCAGGCAGTGTAGAATAAACTTCTTCCGTCGTGAAGGTACCATCTGCATAAGATGCCCCGATCACTTCATTGGAGAGCTCCGTGAATATGAATGCATAATCCCCCGTCTCGTTAAACACCAGGTGGCGCGGACCGCTGCCCGGGGCGACCTGGCACTCCGCCACTTTTTCCAATTTTCCTTCTTCAATTTTAAGTGTCACCAGTTTATCCGCTCCAAGGTCCACTGCCACCAGATATTGACGATCCGGCGTTTCCGTCACAAAGTGTGCATGCGGGCCGTCCTGGCGTTCGTGCGGGCCGTCTCCTTCAATCTGGAAGACATCCAGCCTGTCCGTCACAACCCCCCGGTCATCCACTTCATACAACCTCACTTCACCGGAACCGTAAACTGTATCCACCAGATAGTTCTGGTCCGACGTCAGCATCAGATGGCATCCTGAACCGCCCTCTTCAAGACAGTCATCGATGAATCTGAGTTCACCCGTCTCAAGGTCGGCAATTTCATATGTCGCAATGCCGCCTTTCGTCTTTCCTTTTTTAATCGCATAGATGCGGTCATTCTGAATATCCAGGTAAGTGGCATTCGGCGTTTCCGCAGCCGTTTCGACAGATTTGAATGATCCTGTTTCAAGATCGAGGTCATAGCGGTATATTCCTTTGCCATTCTCTTTAGTGTAAGTTCCAACATATCCGATCATTTTATTTTCCTCCCAGAATAAACATTTCTAATTCATCTTAGCATACACATCATCATTCCCTAAATGAACAGTTTATTAACTTCCACTTGAAAAAGCGAACATACGTTCGTATAATGAGAGTAGAATATCACGTCAGGGAAGAGGCGATGCAAATGGATTATCGGGACATGCCCATAGAAAAACTGGACTCCAACATCCCCCAAGGCAGGGGAATGATCAAATGGGCCCCTTTTGCCACGATGCCCGAACAATTCGAAACGGTCGAGCGTCTGGTGGACGATCAGACAAAAATCAGCCGGCCGGTACTCTCAGACGACCGCCTGGAAGAAATGGACCGCATTCTGAAGAAGGCCCATGCAGATAAGAGACGGATAAAAGTGGAGTATTACTATGACGGCAGGCGATTCCATATCATACTGCATATCGTCAAAATTGATATGTGGAGCCTGATGCTCATCGGACAGGAAACAAAAGGCCGGCCGGATGATATGGTATTCATCTCATTCATGGACATCTTGGATATTGTAATGCTCTAATGAGAAAAGAGGCCGGGATAAAAATCCCGGCCTCTGCCAATCAGCTCTCCAGAAACAATACTGGTTCTTTTTGAAAATCCGTTGCGAGCATCAAGTGGTAGGCAAGCACTGTCGTAGTGATTGCACCCACACCGCCCGGCACCGGCGTGATGAAAGATGTTTTGTCTTTGACCGCTTCGTAATTCACGTCTCCGACCATCTTGCCTTCTTCAGTAAAGTTGATGCCGACATCGATGACTACAGCACCCTCTTTGACGTGCTCTTCATCAATCAGATTCATGGCACCCGCTGCACTGATGATTACATCCGCACCTTTACATTTATCCACCAGGTCATCCGTATAGAGGTTGCATGTCGTCACCGTCGCATCTTTATTCATCAGTAACAGAGAAAGCGGCTTGCCGACCACTGCACTCGCCCCTACTACGGTGACATTCTTACCTTTCAGATCGATATCGTAGAATTTCAGGATTTCCATGACCGCCGCCGAAGTACACGGTTCAAGCCGGTCCGGTTCAGCCGTCAGGACTTTTCCGATATTGACCGGGGTCATTCCGTCAATATCCTTGATCGGGTTCATCAGCTCCACAACACGTTTCATATCGATGTGTTTCGGCACCGGCTGCAGCAGCAGAATGCCGTTAACTGAATAATCCTCATTGATTTCCCTGAATTTTGTCAGAAACGCTTTTGCAGAGACATCTCCGGGAAAATGGTACTGCTCGGTATCGATACCGAGTTTTTCAAACCGTTTAACCGCTGCATTTTCGTAAGAGATCGCATCCGTCAGGTCACCAATTCTGACAAAAGCCACTTTGGGTTTTATGCCATGCTTATGGGACTCCTCGAGCGCATCCTTTATCTCTTCAGATAGATATGCAGCCACTTTCTTACCTTCCATAATCGTTGTCATTAGTAAGTTCTCCTTCATGCATTTTTTTAAACATAAACGATAGACTTCTTCATTTCCAATGATATCAGAATGAACAGCACAACTTCCACTAATCATGTATGCAGGCGCACAAAAAAGGCCGCCTGATGACAGGCGGCCTACAGACGACGCTTACTTCGTTTCACGGTGAAGTGTGTAGCTGTTTGATCTCGGGCAGTATTTTTTCATTTCAATACGCTCAGGATTGTTTTTTTTGTTTTTAGTCGTAATATAGTTACGATCTCCACAGTCAGTGCAAGCCAAAGTTACATTTACTCTCATCAGTTCCGCCTCCTTTGCTATACGTGTTTCTAGTTCGATTTGCGGTGATGGATCTGCAAAATTGGAACAATATTAATATTATACCATGTCAGACAGCACTCCGAAAGTACTGCCGGGCTACTTTTCAACTGGCCAGTTGATCATCCCGCATATGGGATGAAACGATTGCTGTACAATATCAGCCAGATCCCCATATTCATTAAACCGCCTTAACCATTTTAAGCGTTT
>CAYTIR010000013.1:31181-36865 GCA_964437955.1 uncultured Staphylococcaceae bacterium | reverse complement strand
GGGAACAGTCGCTAGATCGTAAAAGCGAAGTTCTTGATAAAAAGGATGAGGCACTGGATAGCAAAGAAGCCAAAATTGAAGAAAAACAGCAAATGGTTGATGCCGAGGAACAGAAGATTAAAGAAATAATCAGTCGGCAAGAAGAAGAATTATCCCGCATCTCCGGACTCACACGTGATGAAGCACGTAATGAAATCTCTACTGAAGTGGAGAGAGAACTGTCACACGATATGGCCGTAATGGTGAAAGAGAAAGAAGATCAAATGAAACTTGACGTGGATAAGAAAGCGAAGGAACTACTAGCTGTAACAGCACAACGCTATGCAGCCGAGTATACAAGCGAATCCACAGTATCTGTTGTAAATCTCCCGAATGATGAGATGAAGGGCCGTATTATTGGTAGAGAGGGGCGCAATATACGTACCCTTGAAACATTGACAGGAGTTGACCTGATTATTGATGATACGCCAGAGGCGGTCATCCTTTCAGGATTTGACCCGATTCGCCGTGCAATTTCCAAAAATGCCCTTGAAGCATTGGTGCAGGATGGAAGAATCCATCCGGGACGCATTGAAGAAATGGTGGACAAGGCGAAACGTAATATGGAATCGGATATCAGGGATGCTGGAGAAGCTGCAGCATTTGAACTCGATATCCACAACCTCCATCCGGAACTTGTTAAGCATCTTGGTAAGATGAAATACCGTTTGAGCTATGGCCAAAATGTATTGAAACACTCTGTTGAAGTCGGCTATCTGGCCGGCATGCTCGCAAGTGAACTCGGAGAGGATGTACAACTCGCCAGGCGTGCAGGGCTGTTGCATGATATCGGTAAAGCGATTGACCATGAAGTTGAAGGCAGCCATGTTGAAATTGGCGTGGAGCTAGCGAAGCGCTATAAAGAACATGTTACAGTCATCAATTCGATCCATTCACATCATGGTGATGTTGAACCGACAAGTATAATCTCGATTCTAGTAGCTGCGGCTGACGCATTGAGTGCTGCCAGACCAGGAGCAAGACGGGAAACGCTTGAAAATTATGTGAAGCGTCTTGAAAGACTTGAAGACATAGCCGAAGGCTATGAAGGTGTTGAGAAAACATTTGCGATTCAGGCAGGGCGTGAAATCCGAGTAATGGTCAAACCAGATGAACTGGATGATCTCAGTGCACATAGACTGGCAAGAGACATTAAGAAACAAGTTGAAGATGAACTGCAATATCCAGGACACATTAAAGTGACAGTGGTCCGAGAGATGAGGGCAGTAGAATATGCCAAATAGAAAACCAGCAGGATTTCCTGCTGGTTTTCTTATTTCTATTTTTAAATGTGTATCTCTATATCTCTGATACTTTTGAAAGCTTCACTTGTCTCCTGAGTATTGTTGGAGAAGCGTTCGTATTTTTCAGCAAGCTTGTAAGCGCTGAGATAGAGTTCGAGGCTGTCTTTCACTTTCTCTTCGATGGATTCACTTTCGGAAGGATTGGCCATTAACGTTAATTTGGCGAATTCCCTGGGATCGATGGATAATGTCAAATTATTCACTCCTAATTAATTTATAGGTAATACTTACCCAAAAGCGTGTATAATAAAACATGAAATTAATAAAAGAGGATGAAATTTAATGCGTATTTTATTTATCGGGGATATCGTCGGAAAGATCGGCAGAAGGATGTTGAAGGAACATCTGATGAAACTGAAGAAAGAACATGGTGCCCAGATCACAATCGTGAATGGAGAAAATGCAGCCCACGGCAAAGGGATTACCGAACGTATCTATAAAGAATTACTGGGTTATGGGGCTGACTTCATCACACTCGGCAATCATACATTTGCCAAACGTGAAATCTATGATGTACTGGATCAGGATGTCAGAATGATCCGTCCAGCAAACTACCCTGACGGTACACCTGGTGATGGCCATGGTGTTGTGAACGTCAACGGGGAACGACTGCTCATCATGAATCTGCAGGGAAGGAGCTTCATGCCGGCAATCGACTGCCCGTTCAGAAAAGCGGATGCAATACTGGAATCTGTTAAGGCTGATACGGTTTTTGTCGATTTCCATAGTGAAACGACAAGTGAAAGCCTTGCAATGGGACACTATCTGGATGGCAGAGTGGATGCTGTCGTCGGAACCCATACCCACGTCCAGACAAATGACGAACAGGTGTTGCCGAATAAAACGAAATATATAACTGACGTAGGTATGACAGGATTCAAAGATGGCATCCTTGGAATCCGTAAAGAAGAGGTCATAGATCGTTTTCTTCACCAATTGCCGGTCAGGCATAATGTGCCGGATGAAGGCGCAGGTATTCTGTCCGGTGTCATCATAGATACGAAAATGAATAAGATAGATAAGATCAGGATTGAAGAAAGGAAGGGTAGGCCATAGGGCTGATTTTGTGTGAATCTATACACTGATTATCGAAAAACTGCCTTGATTCTGATATATTAACATAAGGACAAGGAGGCAATATGTATGAGAGAACAATTGTCATGGAAAGTCGGTGGCCAACAGGGTGAAGGGATTGAATCGACTGGTGAAATCTTTTCTACGACTCTGAACAGAATGGGTTACCATCTGTACAGCTACAGACATTTTTCAAGCCGTATCAAAGGCGGCCACACAAACAATAATGTAAGAGTATCTGCCAAAGAAGTAAGAGCAGTGAGTGATAATATCAATATCCTGGTCGCATTCGACCAGCAGACAATAGATTTGAACGCACATGAACTGGAAAACGGCGGGATTATCATTGCGGACAGCAAATTTAATCCTTCAAAAGACGAGGACTTGGATGTTGTGCTTGTGCCGATACCATTCACAGAGACTGCCAAGGAACTCGGCAGCCAGCTGATGAAGAACATGGTGGCGATTGGTGCGAGTGCCCGTCTGATGAATCTTGAAATGCAGCCTTTTCGGGATATGATCCATACGATGTTCATCCGAAAAGGGGAACAGATTGTAGAAACTAATAATGAGGCACTCAAACAGGGATATCAGCTGATGGACGCTGAAATGGCAAACATTGATGGTGATTTCGAGATGGTGCCATCCAAACAGGAAGAGAGACTGTTTCTTATTGGTAATGATGCCATCAGTTTTGGTGCATTGAATGCAGGTGTGCGTTTCATGGCAGCATATCCGATTACACCGGCAAGTGAAATCATGGAATACATGATTGAAAATCTGCCGAAAGTCGGCGGGACTGTCATACAGACTGAAGATGAAATCTCAGCAGTGACTATGGCGATCGGCTCCAACTATGCAGGGGCGCGCAGCTTCACTTCTTCTGCTGGACCAGGTCTGTCGCTGATGATGGAATCCATCGGCCTCTCAGGCATGACGGAAACACCACTTGTCATTGTAGATACGATGCGTGGAGGCCCTTCAACAGGACTTCCAACAAAACAGGAACAGTCCGATCTGATGCAGATGATTTACGGTACACACGGGGACATCCCTAAAGTGGTACTGGCACCATCTGATGTAGAAGATGCTTTCTATACGACAATCGAAGCGTTCAATATTGCTGAATACTACCAGGTGCCGGTAATTCTGCTTTCCGATCTGCAGATGTCCCTTGGCAAGCAGTCATCCAGACCGTTCGATCAATCCCGTGTCGAAATCAACAGAGGTAAGACGATCACAGAGGACATGGAGCGTGATGAGTCAGAGTACTTCGAACGCTACAGCGATGAAGAGGATGGCATTTCAGGCCGTCCGATTCCTGGTGTGAAAGGTGGAATACACCATGTCACCGGTGTTGAACACAGTCCGTCAGGTACGCCGAATGAAAGTGCGGAAAACCGCCAGGTGCAAATGGATAAAAGGATGAGAAAGCTCAAGGATTTTACTATGGAAGAGCCGTTTAAAGTGAATGGACACGTAGAGAGTGAGCTTCTGATCATCAGTTTCCTGAGTGTAAACGGAGTTGTTCAGGAAGCGGCTGAACGTCTTGATGCAGACATCACGACAATCAGTCTCAAGCAGATTCATCCATTCCCGATTGATGCACTCCGTCCATACCTTGACGGTGCCGGTGAGATACTCGTCATCGAACAAAACTATAGTGCGCAATTGAACAGCGTACTGAAAATGAACTATCACGGACACGATCGTATCAAATCATATGTCAAATATGATGGTACGCCCTTTAAGCCAAATGAAATTGAAACTCACATGAGCTCAATTCTAAAAATTAAGGAAGTGTTGTAATGGCTACATTCAAAGATTTCAGGAATAATATAAAGCCAAACTGGTGTCCCGGCTGTGGTGACTTCAGCGTGCAGGCAGCCATTCAAAAAGCGTGTGCTGCCAATGGACTTGAACCGGATGAGCTGGCTGTCATTACCGGCATCGGATGCAGCGGCCGTTTGAGCGGATACATCAAATCCTATGGTTTCCATGCGACTCACGGCCGCAGTCTTCCGGTCGCGCAGGGAGTCAAAATGGCAAATGATGAACTTACTGTCATCGCTTCCGGCGGTGACGGAGATGGCTTTGCGATTGGTATGGGACATACGGTCCATGCATTGAAACGTAACATCGATATCACTTATATCGTTATGGACAACCAGATTTACGGTCTGACGAAAGGGCAGACATCCCCTTCATCAGAAAAAGGGTTTGTTACAAAATCCACACCGAATGGCTCGATTGAAAATGCCATCCAACCGATCCGGACAGCGATGGCCAGTGGTGCCACATTCGTTGCACAGAGTGTCAGCTCTGACATCAAGCAGCTTACTGCCATCATCCAGGAGGCAATGAACCATAAAGGATTCAGCTTTGTCAATGTTTTCAGTCCATGTGTCACTTACAACAAAGTGAACACATACGACTGGTTCAAAGAGAATCTGACATCTGTGGAGGACATCGAGGATTATGATCATACAGATGCCAAATCGGCCATGAATCATATCATGGAGCATGAAGGACTGCTAAAAGGTATAATCTATCAGGATAAAGAAACGAAATCTTATCAATCACAGATTGAAGGGTACCTAGATGCTCCAACGGTGAAGAAAGATATGACGCTTGAAAATGAAACATTTGATGAACTGATGACAGCATTCAGATAAATCCGAAATACATCCCGGGCAAAATAGTGCCTGGGATGTATTTTTTTGGTTTCTATATCCAAAAAGTTGGAATTGTGTCATAATTGAGACAATACTTCGGTAACCGAAAGAAAAGGGTGGAACGATTGCTTACAGTATATAAATATGCTTTGAAGTACAAGTGGTTCATAGTCGTTGCGCTTTTCTTCATGATGATAGAATTGATCGTGGAACTGACGCAGCCATATTTGATTTCAAAAGTCATCGATGATGGCATTGTCGCTGAAGACATCAACACTGTCTGGTTTTATCTGGCGGTAATGTTCCTGATCAGTATGGCTGCATTTATAAGCGGTGTCATCAACTCATATTTTTCAAGTCACATCGCCAACGGTTTCAGCTATGATATTAGAACGGCTCTTTTTAAGAGAATTCAGTATTTTACACTGACTACCTTATCTAAATTTCCGACTTCGAGTCTGATTACGCGGATGACCCAGGATGTACTGCAGACAGAAATGCTGTTGTATATGTCGCTCAGAATCATTCTACGTGCCCCTTTGCTCGTAATCGGCTCATTGATCATGTCATTTGTAGTCAATCCTACGCTCGG
>CAYTIR010000013.1:20960-31171 GCA_964437955.1 uncultured Staphylococcaceae bacterium | reverse complement strand
CTTCTATCTTTCATTCCTTACGCCTGTATTGCTTGTCTTTTTATTCATCATTTCGACCAAGGGTGTAAAGATTTTTCTGAGTGTCCAAAAGCGATTGGATAAGATCAACCGCTTCATCCAGCAGAATCTGGAAGGTGTCAGACTGATCAAAGCGAATGACAGGGGATTTTTTGAAATTGAAAAATTCCGGAAAGTTGCCGCCAGATTGAGAAATGATACGATTTATGCGTTGAGACTCATGGAATCCATAATGCCTGTACTGCTTCTCATCATCAATGGAAGTCTGCTCGTTGTAATATGGATGGCCTCCGATCTGCTGCAGTCAAACGATGTGCAGGTCGGTGAAATAGTGGCTGTCATCAACTATGCACTCAGAATGCAGGGCGGTTTCTCGATGTTCGCATTCATCATAATGGCATTCAGCCGATCGAAAGCATCAAGTGAGCGGATGGCGGATGTACTGAAAGCGCCAATCAGCATCAATAAAAAAGAAGACAGATTCAAAGAGGACAGGGCAGGAACACTAAAATTCGAAAAGGTATCTTTCAAATATCCGGGAACAACCAGATATGTTCTGAAAGATATCACTTTCGACGTCAAAGAGAATGAAAAATTTGTCATCATGGGCGGTACCGGTTCGGGTAAAAGCACCCTGCTCAGTCTGATACCTAAAATGTACGATGTTAAAGAAGGAGAGGTTTATGTCAACGACATCAATCTTTCAGAGTGGAATGAAACTGACCTCAGACAGACAATCGGTTATGTTCCCCAGTCTGCAGTGCTGTTTTCAGGAAGTATCTATGAAAATCTGCTTTGGGGGGATCTTGAAGCGGAAGAATCTGAAGTGTTCATTTCAACAGAAAAAGCCCAGATTCATAATTCAATCGAATCTTTCGATCACCGTTACGCCACAAGGGTCGGACAAAGGGGCGTAACGTTATCAGGTGGACAGAAGCAGAGGCTATCCATCGCCCGTGCCCTCGTCAGGAAACCCTCCATACTTATTCTGGATGATAGTACTTCAGCGTTGGATATACGCACCGAGTCAGCTCTGTGGGAATCATTGAAGGACGAAAACGCGACGCGTATCATAGTGACGCAAAAAGTGATTACTGCCAAAACAGCTGATCGGGTACTTCTCCTCGATGGAGGAAAAATCAGTGCAATCGGTTCGCATGATGAACTGATGGCTGCTTCAGCACTATATCGTTCGATTGTAGAGTCACAGATGGAAGGAGGGCATCTCGATGATTGATTTTATCAGACGGCCTTTCGGCCATGAACCGATATTGAAGAAAGAGGATATCGGACGGAATAAACGTAAGGAAGATCAGAGAGCAAACGATATCAGCGGTACACTGCGGCGGTTGTGGCAGTTCATAACGGAAGAGAGGAAGCTCCTTTACACAATCATCGCACTTGTGACTTTGACCAGTATTCTGAGCATTACAGCCCCTTTTCTCGTGGGCTATATCGTAGATAATTATTTTGTCGAACAGCGTTTTGACGGTCTTTTCAGAATATTGATGATCCTGCTCGCAACATATGTCCTTTTATCTGTGACTCAGTACATTGCCGCCTTTCTGATGGTGGGGTTATCACAGCGCACGGTCTACAAGCTCAGAGACAGGCTGTTTTCCCATATGCAGCAGCTCCCTGTCCGTTTTTTTGATAAAAGGCAGCATGGTGAACTGATGAGCCGCATGACAAATGATATTGAAACAATTTCACAGACACTCAATACGTCATTCATCCAATTTACAACGAGTGTCGTCACCCTCATCGGGACGATCAGTGTGATGATCTATCTGAGTCCGCTGCTTACATTGTTGACGGTAACCATCATACCAGTACTGATTTTGTCAGTGGGTTTTATTACACGGCGAACAGGCCCATTATACAAGCGGCGTCAGCGGGCCACAGGAGAATTGAACGGATATATAGAAGAAATGGTCTCCGGACAGGAAATCGTCAAGGTTTTCTCCCGGGAAGAGACGGCAATTGAAAATTTCAATAAACGTGCGGGTAATCTGAGAGATATCACATTCTGGGCATTCCTATATGCCGGGCTGATTCCAAAAGTAATGAATATGCTCAACAATATCAGTTTTACTATTGTAGCCGGTGCCGGTGGACTGTTGGTGTTCTATACAGACGGTGTGGTTACGATCGGTACGATTGTCGTTTTTGCCGAGTACGCCAGGCAGTTCACCCGTCCGTTGGCGGACCTTTCCAACCAGTTCAATCAGGTGCTGTCGGCGCTTGCTGGAGCGGAAAGGGTATTTGGTATCATCGACACGGAACCTGAAGCGGATGATGGCCGGATAGAAAGTAAAGAAATCAAAGGGAAAATCAATTTTGATGAAGTGTATTTTTCCTACGATAAAGATCAGAAGTCACCAACGATAAAAGATCTCAGCTTCACTATTGATGAAGGAGAGTCCGTGGCACTGATAGGAGCAACAGGCGCAGGGAAGACAACTGTGATGCAGCTTCTGGCAAGATTTTATGAAACGGATGCAGGAAGAGTGCGGATCGACGGTGAAGATATATTAGACTATAAACGATCAACGATACGTTCCCAGACGGCGTTTGTATTGCAGGATCCATATTTGTTCGAGTCGACAATCCGGGAAAATATCCGTTATGGCAAACTTGATGCCACGGACGAAGAAGTGATTGAAGCGGCAAAACTTGCCAATGCACATGACTTCATTGTCGAACTGGAAGAAGGATATGATACGATGCTTGAAATGGATGAAGGCTTTGTCTCCCAAGGGCAGAAACAGTTGATCTCCATTGCGCGCGCATTGATAACGGATCCTGCAATCCTGTTGCTTGATGAGGCGACGAGCAGCATTGATACAGTGACTGAACTGAAGATACAGGAAGCTCTGGAACGTCTGATGAAAGACCGTACGAGCATCATTATTGCGCACCGTCTGAATACAATCAAGGCAGTGGATCGGATCTTTGTACTGGATCAGGGCGAGCTTGTGGAGAGCGGAAATGAGAATGAACTCATGGCGCTTCAGGGCAGATACTATCAGATGATTTCGGATAACAGCCGGTAGGCTTCACAAAAGGGCTAATTTGTATTATGATGGTATTAATCGAATAAAGACATTACCACTAGGGGTGTCCACTTTTGGACTGAGATTTACCCTTACTACCTGATCTAGATCATACTAGCGTAGGGAAGTGGCATATTTTTCAATATGCACACCACTCCGCTAGTGGTGTGTTTTTTATTTGAAAAATATTAGTGGAGGTTTTTTATTTGGCGGCAAGAAGAGGATTAACGCTTACAGACGTGCTGGTTACTGTGGTCATCGCCCTGGTATTTGCAATCATCTATTCAATTTGGGGCGGGGTATATACGGCGCTCCAGCCAATTGGTTTGCATTTGAATGAACTTATATACGGGATGTGGTTCATCGCAGCTGTCATCGCCTATCTCATAATCAGGAAACCGGGTGTGGCCATCATTGCGGAATTCGCGGCAGCTTCAGGAGAAACAATCGTCATGCTGCAGTTCGATGTAATGCTCATGCTTTACGGTCTGATTCAGGGATTGGCATGTGAGATTGTATTTGCGATTGTTAAATATAAGAGTACTGCTTTAATGGTGGCTGTGCTGGCTGGCGTGGCGGCAGCATTGTCCACGCTGCCGCTCGACTGGTACTACGGTTATCTCGGACACCTTGAAACATGGAACCTGATGCTGATGATCGGCTTTAGAGTGCTGAGTGGTGCACTGATTGCCGGATGGTTGGCACATGCATTATACAGGGGACTAAAAGATACCGGAGTACTTAAGCTTGTTGGCGCGCGCGAGGCAAACCACAGCAAGGGATTGTAGAACCATGGTCATAGACATTAAAAAATTGAGACTCAAGTTTCCCGAAGCCGGGAATCGCCTGTTTACAGACCTTGATATAAGTATTCAAAAAGGATCGAAGGTTTTGATGCTCGGTCCGAGCGGATCCGGCAAGAGCACTCTGCTCAATGTCATGGGGGGACTGATACCAAAGGTCATTGATGTGCCGATGAAGTCTGAAAAGCTGGATGTACCGGATGAGGGGACATATGTTTTTCAGGATCCTGATTCCCAGTTTACGATGCCGACAGTTGGTGAAGAACTCGGCTTTGTTCTTGAAAATAAAAGCGTGCAGAAGTCCAAGATGGAAAATGAAATCAAAGAAGTGCTGAATGCTGTGGGCTTAGAAGTCCCCTTTGCGACAGACATACAGTCACTCTCTGGCGGGATGAAACAGAAGCTTGCGATTGCCTCTGCTTTACTTCAGAAATCGGATACTCTGTTTCTGGATGAACCCGCAAGCATGCTGGATGAAGATTCAGCAAGGAATGTCTGGGATACGATTGAAGAAATCTGGACCGGACGGACAGTTGTCATCGTAGAACACAGAGTGGAGTATATATGGGATAAAGTGGACAGGGTGATTCTGCTGGATGATTCAGGCGGCATTATCGAGGATGGGACGCCCCGGGACATGCTTATGAATCATATGGATCTTCTCAGGGCTTTTGGTGTCTGGCATCCGGCTTCATGGAAAGAGGCGCCGGTATTCGGGGGGACGAAACCACCTGAGGAAACCTTGCTGGAAGCGAAAAACCTTGCTGTACGGCGAGGGAAGAAAAATATATTGAAAGTGAAAGACCTGAAAATAGGAAAAGGCGAGTGGGTGACGATTGAGGGGGAGAACGGGACTGGCAAAACCAGCCTGCTGCTTGCACTCATGAAACTCATTCCATCGGGCGGTGATGTTTATTACCGCACAAAGAAAATCAGGAAGACGAAACATATTGCCGGGAAAGTATATCCGGTATTCCAGAACCCAGAGCTTCAGTTCATTACGAACAAAGTTTTTGATGAAGTATTCATCAATCTTGAAATGCACTTTGACAAGACAGAGGCGATGCGCCAGACAGGGAAGGTACTTGATAAGATGGGTCTTTCCCATGTTGCACATCTGCACCCTCTTGAAATATCGACAGGTCAGAAACGACGGCTCAGCGTGGCGACTGCCGCCGGGGGAGTACCGGAAGTCATCCTGCTTGACGAACCGACATTTGGATTGGATCAGAGACATACGTTCAGACTGCTTGAAATATTCGATGATCTCGTAAAGAGCGGTACGACCATCGTGATGATCACCCACGATGAGGAAATAAAGAAGCGGTATCCCTCAAGACGTCTGTTCATAAAAGACGGAAAGCTTAAGGAAAGGATGGGGATATTTGATGCTTCAGTCCATTAAGAAATATGAAACTTTTGTCGATCGTTCGAATCCGATCACCAAAATGGTCATGGCGTTGATGCTTTTCGTCACTGTCATCTTCATTCACAATCCGAATACCTTGTTTCACCTTTCCGTTATCATGCTGATGGCAATGCTTCTATTGTCCGGTGTTAAATTCAGATATACGTTGGCGTTGCTGGTCCTCATTTTATCACTCGGGTTCATTTCAAGCCTCTATATGATATTTTATGGTGAAGGTACGACGACGCTTTACAAATTTGGAATCATCCACATTACAGAAGAAAGTTTTGTGCGAGGACTTCATATAATGATGCGCGGTCTGGTGCTGTCATTCTTCGGTGCTGTCATCATTTTTACGACACGGATCACAGATGTATTCTACAGCCTGATGCAGCAGCTCGGCCTAAAACCAACATACGCCTATTCATTTATGGCTGCAGTCCGCATGGTGCCGATCATCGCCTCAGAATATATGGCACTCAGGCAAGCCAGAAAGGTGAGGAAGGCACTCATACACAGGAAATACGTATCAGGCCTGAAAGGATTTAAAACGACTATCATCACTTTGCTCAGCCAGAGCATCAGACGTGCATACCGGCTGGGTGTCGCAATGGAATCCAAGGGATTTGATGATGGGCCGCGCACATACTATCACAAAACGACGTTTTCTTTATCAGATGTTTATCTCCTTGTTTTCACTGCTATCTGCATTTATACAGCGATAACTCTTGGACATGCAATCACACCTTTTGCAAGCACGGATGCCAGATGATCATTTTAGTTAAATGGCTTTGAAATATGGTTGGAAAACAGATATACTGTATAAGAGAAATTATAAATATTGTAAATGCACGTGCCCGTGTTTCATATAAATAAAAACACTGAACGCTGTAAAATGATATAAAGGTGGAAGCAGGATGTATAGCAAAGATGAAATTGTGAATGAAGCAAAACAGCTCGGCAAAATGATGGCTGAGACTGAGCAGGTTGAGTTCTTCAAAAAAGCAGAAGCGAAAATCCATGAGAACAAGGATGTCCGTGAAAAGATGGCAAGTCTGAAAAGCCTGCAGAAGCAGGCGGTCAACTTCCAGAACTACGGCAAGGAACGTGCCTACAATCTGACAGAAGAGAAGATCAAGAAGATTGAAGAGGAACTTGATGAGATGCCGATTGTCACTCAGTTCAAAGAATCCCAGGGACAGGTCAATGAATTGCTGCAGATGGTTTCACACGCAATCAGCCAGACGGTGACGAACGACATCATTGAATCGACAGGCGGCGACCTGCTGCAGGGAGAGACTGGGGCAGCCATGGAGAACCGGCCGAACCAGGGCAAATAGTAAACCGGCAATTGGATATTAATGAAAACTGTACATCAGCGGATGTACAGTTTTTTTATAAAATGGGGGATGTATATGACAAGGAAACTGACTTTAACAGCTGTATTCACCGCTTTGAACGTAGTACTGAGCATGTTCATCATTATCCCTTTGGGACCTGTCAGGGCAGCACCGGTGCAGCATCTGGTCAATGTTATGAGCGTCGTATTTACAGGGCCGTGGGCCATCGTGCAGGCCTTTTTGTCTTCAACGATCCGGATATTGCTCGGCACGGGGTCACCATTTGCCTATCCCGGCAGCATGATCGGGGCATTATTGGCATGGTTGATGTACAGGCGGTTTAAAAAGCTTTCCATGGGTGCTTTCGGTGAAGTCACAGGCACCGGGATAATCGGTTCGGTTGCGACACTGCCGCTCATCATGGTACTGGGATTGGACTTTGAATTTTTCTATGTCCTTGCACCGGCGTTTATCGCAAGCTCGATCATCGGTGCCCTGTTATCATGGATGATGCTCCGTCAGCTGGATCAAAAAGGTATACTAGACCGCTTCAATAATCGGAGCCGGCCGTGATATAATCAAAGGTATACAATTAGAACAATGGAAGTGTTGATATGCAGAAAGTAACACCAATGATGCAGCAGTATTTAAATATAAAAGATGAACATCCGGATGTTTTATTATTATAAAGACTGGGTGATTTTTACGAACTGTTTTATGATGATGCAATTACTGCAAGTAAAGTTCTTGAAATCACTCTGACTTCACGGGATAAAAAGAAGGACCCCATCCCAATGTGCGGAGTACCGTATCATTCAGCTAAAAGATATATAGAAAAGCTGATCGGACAGGGGTACAAGGTTGCAATCTGCGAACAGATGGAGGATCCGAAACAGGTCAAAGGCATGGTGAAACGGGAAGTGGTCCGTATCATCACTCCGGGGACGCTGATAGATGATTTCGGCATGGATGACGGCACAAGCAACTACATTCTTGCGCTGCAGGAAAATAAAGGTGTGTACAGCACTGCCTATTCTGATATTTCGACCGGTGAAATCCATGCTTTCACTACCGATGATCTGGCACTTTTGAAAAGTGAAATCGACCGGGTCCGTCCAAGTGAAATCGTCGTCGAAGAGAATATTGCGGGGATACTGGATGAACTATATCAGGATCCGCCGCCGAACACGGCTTATGCGAGTGATGAATTACACACACTTGATTACAGCGACGAGATCACCGAGGATGAAAAGGGAACACTGAGTCTCCTGGTCTCCTATATCAGAGCACATAATATGCGTGAACTGAAACATTTCAGAACAGTGGAAAAGCATAAGATCAAAGAAACGATGCAGTTGAACTATGCTGCGATTTCAAACTTGGAGCTTCTGGAAAGTCTCCAGACGAAAAAGGCGAAAGGCTCGCTTTTCTGGTATCTGAACGAAACGGGCACACCGATGGGCAAGCGTAAACTTCGAAAATGGGTGGAACGGCCGTTGCTCAATGCAAATCTGATCAGGATCCGCCAGGATGCAGTCGGCAGTCTGCTCGAACATTTTCTTGAACGTGAGGATATGCGTACTCTGCTGGACGCCGTCTATGATATTGAACGGCTGGTCGGCAGGCTCAGCTTTGGCAATATCGATGCAAAAGACCTGGTTCAGCTGAGGGACTCTCTCGGAGTACTGCCGCAGATGGAGTCGCTGCTCCGGGAATCGGGACTGCTGGATTCAAAGTTATTCGCAGGATTCGATCCACTTCAGGACGTATATGCCATCCTGGAAGAGAGCCTTCATGATTCACCGCCAAAGACGATACGGGAAGGCGGGATTTTCAAAGACGGTTTCAATGAAAAGCTGGATGAACTGCGCTACATTTCCAACAATGGACGAACATGGCTGAATGAATATATCGAGGACGAGAGGGAACGGACGGGCATCAAGAATCTCAAAGCCGGATTCAATAAAGTGTTCGGTTACTATATCGAGATTTCCAAAGCGAATGCGGTGAATTTTGATGCGGAGGCTTTCGAGTACAATCGTAAGCAGACGCTGACAAACGCTGAACGTTTCATCACTCCTGAACTCAAGGAGATGGAGTCCAAAATATTAAGTGCCCATGATGAGAGTGTCATATTGGAACACAATCTTTTCAATGAACTGAGAACAAGGATGGAGATGTATATTGCAGGGCTGCAGAATACGGCGGATCTGATCAGTACATTGGACTGTGTGATCTCCTTTGCCAAAGTTTCGAGCGCATATCGACTGGTCAAACCGGAATTCACATACGATGAGTTGAAAATCGAAGAGGGCAGGCATCCGGTTGTGGAGAAGGTCATTGGTGAGAATACGTATGTGCCGAACTCCCTGGACATGGATGATTCCACATTCATCTATCTGATCACCGGTCCGAACATGTCGGGTAAAAGTACTTATATGCGGCAGACGGCAATCATCAGCATAATGGCACAGATGGGCATGTATGTACCTGCAAAATCTGCCCGTCTGCCGATATTCGACCAGATATTTACACGGATCGGTGCTAGTGATGATCTGGCAAGCGGCAAATCCACATTCATGATAGAGATGATGGAGGCAAATGATGCGCTGAAAAATGCAACCAAGGACAGCCTGTTGATTTTTGATGAAATCGGACGGGGGACATCCACATATGACGGTATGGCGCTGGCGCAGTCAATGCTGGAGTTCATACATGAGAAGATTGGTGCGAAGACTTTATTCTCTACCCACTATCATGAAATTACGAGACTGGGACAGACCCTCGGTGGTCTGAAAAACGTCCACGTCAAAGCGACGGAATATGACGGTAAGCTGGTATTCCTTCATAAAGTGAAACCGGGAGCGGTGGAAAGAAGTTACGGTATCCATGTTGCACGCCTCGCTGAACTGCCGAAGAGCGTAACACAGCGAGCGGATGAACTGCTGCACATGTTTGAAAGCGGTACTGAAGCGCCTGAGCAGCAGCTGGAGCTACCCTTAGATGACAATGAGTCATATAATGATCATCCGGTGGTGGATATGCTGAAGGAGGCGGATATTAACAATATGACGCCAATGGATGCACTGACGGCATTGAACGAGATGAAAAACAGATTAAAAGGCGAGTGATTACATGTCTCCGATCAGAGTGCTTGATCCAAAGATACAGAACAAAATAGCTGCAGGGGAAGTGGTGGAGAGGCCGAGCTCTGTTGTTAAAGAACTGATTGAAAATTCTCTGGACGCCAATGCAGATGAGATTGAAGTATTCATCGAAGAATCCGGCATGAAACTGATCCGTATCGTCGATAACGGTGACGGCATCCATCAGCAGGATGCACCGCTGCTGTTCCAAAGACATGCAACCAGCAAGATAAATGATGATTATGACCTGTTTCAGATCCGGTCACTCGGCTTCCGCGGTGAAGCTCTGGCGAGTATCGGAGCGGTATCCAAAGTGAAAGTGGAAACCAAACATCGGGAAGGTGAAGCAGTCACGATCCACTTTGAGGGAGGCAGTCTGAAGGATCAGGGGCCCGGTAAGGAACGGCAGGGGACGGATATTTCCATCAGCGAACTTTTCT
>CAYTIR010000013.1:0-20950 GCA_964437955.1 uncultured Staphylococcaceae bacterium | reverse complement strand
TCTACAACACGCCTGCCCGTCTGAAATATGTAAAATCCATGCGGACCGAGGGTGGAAAGATCATAGATATCATCCAGCGGATGGCACTGGCCTATCCGAATGTCAGTTTCAGGCTGACGCTCGACCACAGTGAGAAGATTGCTACAAAAGGCAATGGAAATTTAAAAGAGGTCATCAGTGATATATACGGCCTGAACATTGCGAGACATGCAGTGAAAGTGGAAGCGGAAGATGCTGATTTCAAAATTACGGGATATGCAATACGGCCGGAAGTGAACCGGAGCAACCGCAACTATATCAATCTGTCTGTAAATCAACGGCATATCAGAAATTTCAGGCTTTCCCAGTCAATCATAAATGCCTATCATACATTGCTTGCGAAGGATAAATATCCTGTCGTAGTCATCGATATCGGAATGGACCCGAAAATTGTCGATGTCAATGTGCATCCTTCCAAAATCGAAGTGCGTTTCTCCAAGGAAAAAGAACTGAATGCACTGCTTGAAGCATCGGTGAGAAAAGCGCTCCAGGGTGAAATGCTTATTCCTGATGTGACGAAATCCTCTGGAGAGCAAAAGCCCAAGGTGGAGCAGTCATCGATTGATTTCACGAAACGTGTGGACCAACAGGACGACGGACACCGTCCTCATTATGCAGCAGAACAATCGTCGGTTGAAAGCCGGCCGAATGTATTTGAGACTGAGCAGCGCGCTTCCTACGGTGCGGCAGAACCTACACTGCAAAAGTCAGATTCAGATACTGATGGGTCATCAGAACCGGCGTTTGAAAGAAATCACTTCGAATCAGCAGCTCCCCGGCAAAAAGAAGCTGATACAGAACCTGCAACAGAACCTGAATCAGCAGTGGAAGACAGCCCGGAAAAAGAAAAGCTGCCGTATTTGGAAATTGTCGGCCAGCTGCATGGGACCTATATCATCCTGCAAAATGAATCGGGTATGTATATGATGGATCAGCATGCCGCCCAGGAACGGATAAAATACGAGTTTTACTACGATCATATAAACGCAGACTCCGATGAGGGTGTACCGCTTTTGATTCCATACACGTTTGAATTTCCATTAGATGATATAATTACAATTGATGAGAAGCTTAAAGACTTGCACCAGCTTGGATTTGAAATTGAAAAGAGCGGCATCAAGCAATATTCAGTGACACGGCACCCTTCATGGATCGATGAGAGGAACCCGGAAGCGGACATTGAACAACTGATTCATTTCGTGGCGGAGACCGAGCACTTCCAAGTCAGTGCCTACCGTGAAGAGATGTCAATCATGATGAGCTGTAAGCAATCGATCAAAGCCAATCATTATCTGGATAAGAAGCATATGGAAGCACTCCTCGAAGAACTCGGGAAATGCAACTCTCCATATACTTGTCCCCATGGGCGGCCGGTCATCATTCATATGACCACTTATGAAATCGAGCGTATGTTCAACAGAATAATGAAATAGGGGGAGACAGGCATGAAAATCAGTGAGCAGTATGTTGAAAATGAAGGCAGGCGTATACGGGTCAAGGTTTTCATGCCGGAAAACCCCATCTGTGCAATCCAGGTTCTGCATGGTATGGCAGAGCATATGGAAAGGTATAATGAAATGAATACATGGCTAGCCATGAATGATTGTATGGTGGTCATTCATGACCACAGAGGACATGGAAGGGATGCCCGGGAACTTGGACATTTTGAAAGTTTCGATCTTCTTATAAGCGATGCTGCAGCTGTCTCTGACGTCATTCCCGGGACACTCAGGAAATTCATTCTCGGACACTCCATGGGGTCAATTGCAGCACGCAGGCTGCTTGAAAATCGCATTTATGATGGTGGTATCATTGTCGGGACGGGGAACAAGGAAACAACGATGGATTCTGTCAGTATAGCAGGATTATCGGCCATTTCCCGATTCAATAAACGACAAAAATCCCAAACCACCAATACGCTTGCTTTTTTAGGCTATGACGAAGCTTTCAGCGGCACCCAGAATAACAGATGGTTATGCGGAGATCCAAAAGTGGTCGACCTTTTCAACGAAGATCCTTTCTGCGGCTTTCTCATGTCCAACGGTGCATTATTTGAAATCGTAAAGCATATTAGGGCGGCGGGGAAGCAGAGTAATTTGAAGTCATTGTCATCTGATGTACCGATACTCCTGATCGGTGGGAAGGATGATCCTTTTTCGAACAAGGGCAGAGATATACGGGCACTTGCCCGCACGTTGATACGGTTTACCGACTCTGTGACAGTGCAGCTTTATGATGACAGCAGACATGAAGTGCTGTTTGAGAAAAATCGTGAACAAGTATATAACAGACTATTCGAGTGGGTGATGAGGAATGTCTAATTTAAAAAAAGTATTGATTCTGGTAGGACCGACAGCCATTGGGAAGACGGATTTAAGCATTGAAATCGCAAAGGAATTCAATATGGAAATCATCAGTGGCGATTCCATGCAGGTGTATCGTGGCATGGATATCGGTACGGGGAAAATCAGAGAAGAGGACAAAGATGGAATCAGACATCACATGATTGATGTTATCGAACCGGAATCCTCCTTCTCGGTACAGTCGTTCCAGAAGCATGTTACTGAAATCATAGATGAAATCCATGAAGATGACCGTATCCCCTTCATCGTGGGTGGTACCGGACACTATATCCGTGCACTGATCCATGGATATGAATTTGATGAAGAGGATGATCAGGAAAAGCGTGAACTTACAGAAATGCTTGAACAACTGGGCTCAAGTGTACTGCATGACCGTTTGAAGAAGATAGACCCGAAAATTGCGGGAGAGATACATCAAAACAACCGTCAACGGGTCATCCGTATGCTGGTGAAGTCTGAATTGGGCGACAGGGTAAGCAACAGAATAGGTCCCGGCTACACAGATGACATGAAATATGATACATTTATAGTAGGACTGACACGTGAACGAAAAAATATACATGCAAATATTGATACCAGAGTGGAGAATATGTTCGACCAGGGGCTCCCGGAAGAGGCCCGAAATCTATTTGATAACCACTCACCCTCAAAAACGGCGTCTGCTGCGATCGGATATAAGGAATTTATTCCGTACTTTGAAGGCAGTGCGACACTCGACAGCGTCAAAGACCAGATTAAACAGAACACAAGACAGTATGCCAAGCGCCAATTGACATTTTTCAGGAACCAGCTCCCTGTTGAATGGTATGATCTGGATAAAGTGCAGAAGGATATAATCATGGAAGATATATATCAATTTCTACATGCAAAGGAGAGAGAGAATCATGGCAAATGATAATTTGCAGGATAAGTTTCTCAGTGACTTCAAAGAATCCGCGGTAGAGGTAACAGTATTTCTTGTGAATGGTTTTCAATTAAGGGGAACGGTCGTTGATTTTGACAAGTATGTAATTCAGCTGCATTCCGGCGGAAAAGATCACTTGATATACAAACATGCGATAAGCACATTCCTGAAGTAATGAATCAAGCATCCTATTCCAACTTTGGAAAGGATGCTTTTTAAATGGATCAAACGAGACCTCTGAGCAGGTTTTTGATATCTTCTTCAAAAGAGAATGGTGCTCTCTGGGGTGCATATCTGTAAGCGATATTACCTTCCCGTGAAACGAGGAACTTAGTAAAGTTCCATTTGATCCGATTGATCAACAGGCCGCTTTTGCTTTCGGTCAGATATTTATACAGCGGATGTATGGATTTTCCGATGACATCAATCTTTTCCATTATCTGATACGTTACGCCGTAATCGGTATGATAATGTTCTTTTGCTTCGGCAGCACTCAATGGTTCCTGACTCATGAAATTATCAGAAGGGAAAGCCAATATGACAAGGCCTTCATCCTTGTATTTCATATGAAGTGTTTCCAGGTCTGAAAGCTGATTTCTGAATCCGCATTCGCTTGCGGTATTGACGATCAAGACGACTTTTCCTTCAAAGTCGGACATCTGGACAGTGTTGCCCTCGTCGTCTTTGGCTTCCAGGTCGTAAAAATATGTTTTCATCCCGCACGCCCCCTTTCTGGTTATGGGCATAAATACATTACTTATTTACACAATTCGACAGTCGGTTAAACATCATATTTTGAAATAATTCAAACAGGGTAATTAATATATTAACAGATAAACGGAGGTGCTGTTATGACAGAAACATTTAAAGGAATCATCATAGCGGTCAACACACCATACAGAAAAAATATAGATGCTGAAGTGAATGAACTTGTCAGCCTGGCTGAATCAATCGGTGTGGATATTACCGGTGTACATGTCCAGAACAGGTCAACTATGGACCCGAGATCATATGTGGGCAGTGGATTTTTAAATGAAGTGGCTGAACAGTATGAAGCGGGCTCACTCGGTTATGTGATTGTAAATGACGAAATCACTGCCAGTCAGAACCGTTCAATCGAGGAAATCATGGATACGCGGATTATTGACAGAACCCAGGTCATCCTGGATATTTTCAGCTTAAGGGCGCACTCGAAGGCAGGACAGCTACAGGTGGAACTTGCACAACTCCAGTATCTTGTGCCCCGCTTGAAAGGTGAAGGAATCAACCTGTCAAGGCTTGGTGCCGGAATAGGTACAAGAGGGCCGGGGGAAACCAAGCTCGAGACTGACAGACGCCATATAAACCAGCGGATTAAGGAAATCAGGAAACAATTGAAAGTCATCGAGGCCCACCGCGAACGATACAGGGAAAAGAGAAACCGCAATCAAGTCGTCAAAGTCTCTCTGATAGGATACACCAATGCAGGGAAATCATCGCTTTTCAATACGATGGCTCAAAGTGACACTTATGAAGAAGATGCCTTGTTTGCCACACTGGATCCCAAGACAAGGCAGCTTATACTGCCGTCCGGGTTCGAATGCGTGCTGTCGGATACGGTTGGGTTCATCCAAAATCTGCCTACTACATTGATTGAAAGTTTCAAATCGACACTGGAGGAAGCGGCCGACAGTGATTATCTGATCCATGTCATCGACAACAGTTCAGAGGACCTTGAGACACATTATGATACTGTGAGGCAGTTGATGAAACAGCTGGACATGGAGGACATTCCTTCCCTCGTATTTTTCAATAAGACAGATATTGACGGCAATAAATATTACACACCGTCCGAACCGCATCAATATGTTCATAAAAATATGGAGAGCCAGGAGATATTAAATCTGCTGGAAACCTTCATGAAAAGGCAGATGGATCCGTATAAAGCGACTCTGCCGCTTTCTGAACCACAGAAATTATTTGATCTGAAACGACATACAATAGTGGAAAAGGAAGTCTTGGATGAAACGGATGAAGTATATCATATAAAAGGCTATGAGCCGGAGGGTTCATGGAGTAAAAGAATTGTAGAAAGAAACGGGGAATAGCAACGTGCAGAATACTGATATTCAACTGGTAACATTGATGGACGAGGCAATGGAGGAAATTGCCCCGATCATGAAGGAAAATAAAAAGACAGCCAGATACAATTTCAACAAAGTGATGCAGGCATTTCATGAAACCGGTGTGTCGGAAAGTGATTTCTCCGGCACGACAGGCTATGGCTATGATGATACCGGCCGGGATAAGCTGGAGGAAATATATAGGATTGTATTCAAAAGTGAAGAAGCACTCGTACGCAGCCAGATCATTTCCGGCACCCATGCGATCAGTCTGGCTTTACTTGCGCTGCTGGAAAGGGATGATGAGCTGATTTATATCAGCGGTGAACCTTATGATACTTTGGAAAAAGTCATCGGAAACACTGAAAAGGATATCGGAAGCCTGAAGGAAAAGGGTGTGCATTACAAAGCCATTGAACTCATTGATGACAGGTTTGATGAGGACGCAATCATGGAAGGTATTTCAGAAAAGACGAAAATGATTGCCATTCAGCGTTCTCGCGGCTACAGCATGAGAAAATCATTGGCAATTGATGAAATGGAAAACATGATTTCCAAAATTAAATCCATCTACCCGGACATCATCGTCTTCGTTGATAATTGCTATGGTGAATTTGTGGAAATGAAGGAGCCCATAGAAGCAGGAGCGGATATCATTGCCGGCAGTCTGATCAAAAATCCAGGCGGCGGGATCGCCAAAATGGGTGGATATGTTGCCGGGAATAAAGAACTTATCGAACGTATCAGTTTCAGGCTGACCGTTCCGGGCATCGGAAAGGAAATGGGTGCGAGCCTGAGTGCGCTCACTGACATGTATCAAGGATTTTTCCTGGCCCCACATACTGTAATAGAGAGTCTGAACGGTGCCGTGCTGACAAGTCATCTCCTTTCAAAAGTCGGATTAAAGACTGATCCGTCACCTGAAGCGAAAAGAACAGATTTGATCCAGAGTGTATCGTTCAACACGCAGGAAGAAATGATTACGTTCACACAGATGATTCAAAAAGCATCACCGGTGAACTCTCAGTTCCTGCCGATACCAAGCGACATTCCGGGATACGAGAACCCTGTAATCATGGCAGCTGGTACATTCGTGCAGGGCGCTTCACTCGAACTCAGTGCCGACGGTCCGATCAGAAGTCCATATACAGTATTTGTCCAGGGTGGTCTTGTCTTCGAGCATGTCGTGTATGCACTGGAAGAGGCACTTAAAGAAATGAAGGAAAAAGGCATGATCACCTTTTAACAACCGTTTTAATCATGATATGCAACATAGTGATGTTTAGTAAATAGGCAGGGTTCTTATAGAATCCTGCCTATTTTTGGATGGAACAGCATTTTATCCTAGTTTTTCAGTATAAATTAATTATCTCAATATTTTTATTTGACAGAATATTTAAAGCCTGATAGTATTACATCTAACATTAAAAATTCAATAACATTCCTTATCAAGAGCAGGGGAGGAAATTGGTCCTATGATCCTGCGGCAACCTCACTTATTTATCTAAGTAGAAAGGTGCCCATTCCAACAAGCAGCCGCTTGAAAGATGAGGAAGAGTGCTGAGCCATAAACTTACCTCTTCCTCACCGGAAGAGGTTTTTTATATCCTGGTTCTTCGATAGGGAATGAATGCACACAAGGAGAGATAATATATGAAAAAACAAATTCGACTGAACGGTTTCACCTTGAACTCTGTTGCACCGCATTCACCGGGACTTTGGCGTCACCCGAAAGACCAGGGACATCGCCATGGGGATTTGGATTACTGGACCGACCTTGCAAAACTTTTGGAAAAAGGAAAATTCGACGCAGTATTTCATGCCGATGTGCTGGGAATCTATGATGTATATGGAGACAGTCCGGATGCAGCGATTGAACATGCCGTCCAAGTTCCGCTTCACAATACACTCCTTCAAATATCTGCAATGGCTGCTGTGACTGAGAACATCGGTTTTGCACCGACATATTCTGCCACTTATACTGAGCCGTATAAGTTAGCGCGGGACTTCTCAACTTTGGATCACCTGACAAAAGGGCGTGTGGCATGGAACATAGTCACTTCGTATTTAAAGAGCGAAGCGGTAAACCTCGGTATGGAAGATCAGATTGAACATGATAAGAGATACGACCGGGCGGATGAATATATGGATGTCGTCTACAAGCTCTGGGAGCACAGCTGGGAGGAAGATGCGGTTGAAGCGGACAGGGAAACAGGCGTATATACGAATCCTGGGAAAGTGCATCCCATAAATCATAAAGGGGAATATTTCAGTGTGCCGGGCGTTCATCTCGTGGAGCCATCTCCTCAAAGAACACCTGTATTGTTCCAGGCGGGCGCATCAGAAAAAGGAAAAGCATTTGCTGCCAAACACGCAGAGGCTTTATTCACCACACTTGCAAGTGATCTTGATGAATTGAAAGTTTTCACTAAAGATATCCGGAAACGCGCTGTCCAGGCCGGACGGGATGCGGATGACATTAAAATATTCCCCGGTATCGTGCCGATTGTCGGCCGGACGGAAGCTGAAGCACAGGAAAAATATGAAGAACTGTTGTCCTATGTCAGCTACGAAGGGACAGCGGCGATGCTGTCAGGACATACTGGTGTTGATTTTTCACAGTATGACCCGGATCAGTACGTGGAAAATGTTGAGACGAATGCTTCCCATGGTTTCCTGCAGAAATATGCTTCCAGCAATACTAGAAAGTGGACTGTAAGGGAAGCGGTGCTACATCATGGACTTGGTATCGGTGCGACCAAAGTAGTCGGTACACCGGAACAGGTTGCAGATGAACTGGAAGCGATGGCGAATGAGGGGGATGCGGATGGTTTCAACATTATCCAGGCAGCGAGCCCCGTCACTTTCGAAGATTTCATTGAACATGTGATTCCTGTACTTCAGGAACGCGGCAGTTACAGGACGGAATATGAAGCATCGACATTAAGGGAGAACCTGTTCGGCAAAGGCAAGGTGAGGACATCAGATAATCATCATTCCAAAAAAATAGGTTCACTATCAAGCGTGAATGTTTAAATGTTATTTCAAATACCCTCTGAAAATTATTCAGAGGGTATTTTATTTTTATTATAATTAGATATATATTTATTGAAATTCGATAAATAAAAACTTATAATCATATTATTATAAAATATGAGGTGAAGAGGATGAAACGGAGTTCCACACTCTTTTTAAAATTTGCCCTGTTTATCATAGGGCTGCCTGTACTTGTTGTGTGTATTGTACTGATTCCGATGGCATTAAGGAATTTGAGCGATGGCGTAGTAGGATGGGACTTATTGATGGCCGGTCTGCTGACGATAATGTATTTGGCTGCGATACCATTTTATATGGCATTGTTCCAGGCATTTAAACTGTTGGGGTATATTGACAGGAATACATCCTTCTCAGAGGAATCTGTAACTGCACTGAGGAAAATAAAGTATTGTGCCATCATCATAACAGGCCTGTATGTCCTAAATCTCCCGTTATTCTACGTATTTGCAGAATTGGATGATGCCCCCGGGGTGATTTTAGTAGGGATGGCGTTTATATTTGCTCCGATGGTCATTGCGGTTTTTTCTGCGGTGTTGGAGAAATTGCTGCAGGAAGCAATTAGTATAAAATTAGAAAATGACCTGACGGTCTGAGGTGTAACTGATGGCAATTATAATCAATATAGATGTAATGCTCGCAAAGAGGAAAATGAGTGTGACAGAACTGTCCGAAAAGGTGGGAATTACGATGGCCAATCTCTCGGTATTGAAAAATGGCAGGGCAAAAGCGGTGCGGTTTTCAACTTTGGAAGGAATATGTAAAGCTCTGGACTGTCAGCCGGGAGATATACTGGAGTATGTAAATGATGACGAGGACATCTGAAAATGTGCAGTTGTATATTGCATCGGCAGCCTCTGTGCTATACTTTGGGGAAATATGATTTAAAGGGGATGAATTGTTTTGAGTCGCTACGTGGAAATCGGTTATCCAATACACGAAGATATGCCCGTACACCCGGCCTTGCCGAAAGTGGGACTTGAACCAAGGGAACGCAAGAAAAAGGGGGATGACTGGAATGGTTCTGTGCTGAGTATTTATCTGCATGCAGGCACACATGTGGATGCGCCATGGCATCATATGGACAACGGCAAGGGGATAGATGCCATTCCTATTGAAGAATTCATTTATAAAAATCCATTGATGCTCGATATCCCTCTGGACCAGAATGAATTTGTCACTGCGGATATGCTGAAGGAAAACAGTGAAGCACAAAAAGCTGATTTGTTGATCTTCAACACCGGTCACTGGCGATACAGGGATACTGATATTGAAAAGTATTCGAGTGATTTTCCGGCCGTGTCACCCGAAGCAGCGGAATATATGCGCACACAGATGCCGAATCTGAAGGCGGTGGCGATTGATACTCTGAGTATTGAAAACCTTACGGAAGCATCCGATAATGGATATTTCGTCCATCATGCATTTTTAGATCATGAAAAATATGATGAACCTACCATGCTGATCTATGAGGATATCAATCCAGAACCTTTGATAGGCAGGATGCTGAAGTCTGCATTTGCATCACCGCTGAGAATTGTAGGTCATGATGCATCGATAGTGAACGTGATCGTAGAAGTCGAGTAGCAATAAAAGCAAACAGCCTGTAGAGATTGAATTTTCCCCTGAAAGTGGATCTGCTGATCCGTCTCTCAGGGTTTTTAATTAGAGGATATATTTTAAAGGTCTGGTTGAATACATGCACGGCAATATATTAAAGCGCTTTCATATTGTACTGATTTATGCGAGAATAGTATATAAGTTGTATGGACACAGTACTGCATATTAAGGGGGCGACAGTATGTTCTACATACTCATCGTGATGCTGATCTGTTTTTTGATTACTTTGGCATATGATGCTGTCATCGCAAAGTTCACAAGAAACAAGTTCATTTTTTTCCTGCCTACATTCATTGCAATCGTTTGGTTCTCTGCAACGCTTTACTGGTATTATGCTAAACCGGCTGAAGGATTAGAGCAACTGACATTGTACCTGGTTGCAATATTTGCCGTAGTGATTGTATCCACCAATATTTTTGCAACACTCATCTTTTCTAAAAGAAAGGATAAAAGGCTGAAGTAATCTGCCTATAAAGAGATAACTGATGAAAAAGGAGTTAGATACAGATTTGTCAGATGGAGTGAAAATGTTGTGAGATTTGACCCGTCAATGTCAGAAGGGAGTATAGAGGAACTCAATCAGGCAGGTCGTGTGACCATACGGGCGCAGAAATTAAGAAATGGTGCACCGGTAGATGTTGGTGAACCAATGGAGATGGAAATCAATTAGAGAATGTGAAACCAGCGATGTATGTTCATCGCTGGTTTCTTTCATATTGATACGCTTCAAGAAGCACTACGCATATGTCAAGTACCGGTGTAATCAAATGTCCTTTACGGTCATGGAGATATTTCTGAATGAATTCAAATTCTGTCGGTTTCCCTGCAATGACGTCATAGTACATGCTTGTTCCCATATTCCGGTTATAAGTCTTGTATATGCTCAATGCCTTTTCTTTGAAATCCGACTCTATTATTTTCCTGTCCTGGTTTATGATCCGTATGCCTTCCTGAAGAAGTGTGTCAGTCAGTCCGATCACATTTTCTCTGTCGAATATTTTGGCGGTATTTTGGGACAGTGCTGTCATAGTGTTGATACCGAGGTTGATCAGCAGCTTTTCATTTCGCAATTTCTCAAAGTCATCGGTTTTTATTAACTCCAGTTCTGTCACTTCCATGTCTTTGATGAGTGGATCCAGGTATTTATGTTTTTGATTATTGATAATCAGTTTGGAATCCTGGAAATGTTCGATTTTATCCTCATGTTTCTGGCCACTTATATATACGACCGCAGGTATATTGTTCTGAAACCAGCTGTCATATCCCATTCCATTTTGACACAGAATGATTTCCGTATCTTCGTGGCATATGTTTGATATTTTATATGACAAATCTTTTAAGCCAGTGGCTTTAGTTGCAATGAAAATCACATCAAACGTATGATTATCAACTGTATTGATATTCTTTATAGTGTATGGATAATGACTGGTTTTTCCATCTTCAAGTATGGTAATTCCCTGTCTTTCAGTTCTGCTGAACAGTGTGACTGTGTGTGCCGTCTTTTTGAGTTCACGGGCGATGATGCTGCCGACGGCGCCGATGCCAATTACTGCAATTTCCATTGATTACTCTCCTTTGAAATAAGAGTGATGACTACATAACAGGATGTGTTAAAATAAGTATAATATACATTGAGCGAAAGGAGTAGCCTGATGAAGACTACTAATGAACTGATTCAAATGAAGCGGGAAAATGAAAAGATTACAATGGTGACAGCATATGACTTTCCCAGTGCAAAGCAAAGTGCGCAGGCGGGGGTGGATACGATACTAGTAGGTGATTCCCTGGGAATGACCGTACTGGGTTATGACAGTACTGTGCAGGTTACCATGGCAGATATGGAACACCATGCCAAGGCAGTCCGGCGTGGTGCACCGGATACCTATGTCGTGGTCGACATGCCGTTCGGTTCCTATCATATCAGTGAGGATGAGGGGTTGGAAAATGTCCTCTCTCTCTACCAGTCTTCAGGGGCGAATGCCATCAAACTGGAAGGCATCGGATGCCTCGGAATCATCAGGCGGGCAGTACAAGCCGGGGTGCCGATCGTTGCGCACCTTGGATTGACACCGCAGTCCGTCGGTGTGACCGGTTTTAAAATGCAGGCCGGATCAATCGCAGAAGCAGAACAATTGATGGAAGATGCTAAAAAAGTGGAAGAAGCAGGTGCGTGTATGATTGTGCTGGAAGCAATTCCTGCCGATCTTGCTGAAAAAGTCACTGAATCCGTAACAATTCCAACAATCGGTATCGGTGCTGGTGTAAAGACAGATGGCCAGGTGATTGTCTACCATGATGTCCTGCAATATGGGAGTGACCGTCTGCCCAAATTCGTGAAACCATACGGCGATTTTAACAGCATTGGCATAGCCGGTCTTGAACAGTATGTACAGGAAGTGAAGTCAAGTCTGTTCCCGGATGAATCGACAACTTATAAGAAGAGGGTATTTGATAAATGATGAAAACAGCCGATACTATTAAAGAAACTCGTGAAATACTGAAGGCGCACAGAGATAAAAAAATAGTACTTGTTCCGACGATGGGCTTTCTACATGAAGGCCACATGGCACTGGTGGAAGAAGCTAAGAAACATGGGGATTTCGTGGCGCTGAGCCTTTTTGTAAACCCACTCCAGTTTGGTCCGGATGAAGACCTGGATACTTATCCGCGGGATCTTGAGCGAGATCTTGAAATCTGTAAAGAAAACGGAGTTGACTTTGTATTCCATCCGTCAGAGGAAGAGATGTACCCAAAAACACCGGAACTGTTGCTCAATCTTAAGAGCATGTCCTCTATCTTGGACGGAATCAAGCGTCCAGGGCACTTCGAGGGTGTGGTAACTGTAGTAAACAAGCTTTTCAATATCATTGAACCTGATTTCGCAGTTTTTGGTGAGAAGGACCGCCAGCAGCTGATGATTATAAAACGGATGGTAGCAGACTTCAATCATGACTTGGAGATTATAGGTGTAGAAACTGCACGTGAAGCAGATGGTCTTGCCAAAAGCAGCAGGAATGTGAATCTTACCAGTGTTGAGCGGGAGGAGGCACCGGCCATTCATCAGGCGCTGGAAATCGGCCGTGATCTTCTGCAGGAAGGTGAAACAGACGTAGAGAGTGTGAAGGAACGTATTGAAATGCATATTATGGATCATACTTCAGGTCAAATTGATGACTTGCAAATTTACACAAATCCGGATTTAAATACTATCCAAACAGTATCTTCGGATGTTATAATATTCATTGCTGTAAAGTTCGAGAGTGTACGATTAATAGATAATATGTTGGTGATTATAAATGATTAGAACTATGATGAACGGCAAGATACACCGTGCCGTAGTAACGGAAGCGAATTTGAATTATGTCGGGAGCATTACGATAGATCCTGTGCTTTTGGAAGCGGCAGATATACTGCCTGATGAAAAAGTGCAGATTGTCAACAACAACAACGGTGAACGTCTGGAAACTTATGTGATAGAAGGAGAACGTCACTCCGGTGAAATATGTCTGAATGGTGCCGCTGCACGTAAAGTGCAAGTGGGAGATGTAATTATCATCATCAGCTATGTTCAGGTGGAGCAGTCGGAACTGGAAGATCACAAGACGAATGTCGTGATAGTCGATGAGGAAAACAAAATAATAGTCGCTGACTATACAGAGAAGAGAAAAACAGAATATACGGCACATTAAGTAATTAGACTTTGGTTTAATTACTTTTTTTGTACTGGGAGGTGTATCATGCTCAAAAAGACTTTTATTTTTATGATGCTGTATATTATTGTTGTTTTTATAGCGCCGGTAATCCAGTCATATGATTTTAAGGAAGGATTGAATTCCGAGTATGCCAAAAGTTGGCTTGAAAACCATGTCTATCCGGAGTATGACAGAAGTGTCATCCATGAAGTGAACAGTACACAGACACAGGATATCGAGATAAACTTAGGCGAAAAATATGAGGTGGGCGATAAGGAAGTACTCGATTCTGAATATAAGGGTGATTTTATAGTTGAAGATGATCCTGGAACGTTCAGACTGGTTCTGTTGCAGGACGGAAAAGCGGTCGGAGGATATACAAACAGTGATGATGTTTCCATTGCGGATATAAATATTGAAGATCTGGACCGTGAAAGAGTCCGGGAAATTTATGGAGAACCCGAGGAGTATATTGTAAAAGGCTGGAAGCGCCTAAGGGTGAATGAAGAAGGATATGATGTGTTCGATCTTAAAGAAAGCTATGTATATTTCTTTTACGATTTACATGAAGAAGATAAAGTGAATGGCATGCTGCTTCTTGATAAAGATCAGGTATCATCTATAGAAACGCTATACAATAACCCTCCGGCAGAAGCCAATTCCAGACTGAATTATTTAATTGTTAATGCTTCCCGTATTGAATATGGTCTGGAACCTTTGGAATATGGCGGGAAAGCAGCTGACGCAGCGCTGGGGCACAGCCGTGATATGGCACAAAATGATTATTTTGAGCATGAATCCCCGGATGGCGGCACTTTGAAGGACAGGATTGAATCCAATGACGTTGTTTACCAGAAAGCCGGTGAAAATATAGCAACGGGACATACATCTGCCATCTTTGCCCATCATAGCCTGATGAATTCTGCAGATCACAGAGTCAACATTCTGAATCCTGATTTCACGCATTTGGGTACAGGAACTGCCTATGGAACGGAAAGTATCCCGTATTATACTGAAAATTATATTCAAAGATAAATGAATACCCTGTAAAGGGTAAAAATAAACTTTTTATTAGGTTTATAAATGTTTTTAAGGGGAATTTATTAATTGGACAGGAAAGTTCTTCACTATCTGAAATCCATCCACTACTGAGCGATTGAATGAGGGGATGCAATTGATTAGTAAAACACAGGATAAAGAAATAAGTGAAAAAAAAGATATACTTGAGCAAGTCAGAGTAATACTCGGAAGATAAACAGAGAAAAATACCGGTTATGCAAGGGATGGATTACCGGATAGTCAATATAAAAAGGCGTATGCATATGCATACGCCTTTTACTGTGTTCCCTGGCTAAAATTCACGGAACAGACCGACCACTTTACCAAGGACGGTTACGGCATCCAGGTAGATTGGATCCATCGTCGTATTTTCAGGCTGTAATCTATAGTAGCCATTTTCTTTATAAAATCTCTTTACCGTTGCTTCATCATCTTCAGTCATTGCAACAATAATATCCCCATTATGTGCAATGTTCTGTTTTCTTACAATCACACGGTCGCCATCATGGATTCCTGCCTCAATCATGCTGTCACCGACAACATTCAAAAGGAAAATCTCGCTGTTATGATTTGCAGTGAAGTGTTCAGGGAGCGGGAAGTACTCGTCTACATTTTCAACGGCTGTAATCGGAAGACCAGCTGTAACTTTACCGAGTACAGGTACCTGAATCACCGAAGAATACTGGCTGTTTTCTTCCATTACGATTTCAATCGCACGAGGTTTGGTCGGATCTCTTCTGATATATCCCTTATCCTGCAGTTTGGCGAGGTGTCCGTGTACCGTCGAGCTCGATTGAAGTCCGACAGCATTTCCAATTTCCCGAACACTTGGCGGATACCCTTTTTCCTGAACGGTTCTCTTGATGTATTGATAGATTTGTTTTTGTCTGTCCGTTAACTCCTTCATATTATACCTCCAGCTTTTATTAATTTAATTCTACCATATGAATATGTGTGTTACAAACATTTGTTCGTAATAACGTTGACCCGGAACGCTTGTTCTGTTATTATGTTTATACAAACATACGTTCCAGGAGGAGATATTTATGACAGTGAAGGAGTTTCAGATGCTTTCTACAATCTTCGTATTCGTATTGGTTACCGGTCTTATTTTTATGCTGCAATCCCACAATGAAGAGAACATACATTCCGACGTTGCATATATAGATGAATTTCAAGTTGTTTCTTTTGAAGACGAACAAACAGCCGTTGAGGAAACGGACGTTCCAGCTGAACCGGATGCCGAGCACACCAGGATGGATCAATTGGTTGAACTGATTGGTTTTATCAAATGATTGAAAGTATGAGGATAGCCTCATACTTTTTTTTGTGTTAAATTATAATATAATGGACGGGAGGGTTCATTTATGTTGGAAAATGATAAGCTGGTGCGTCTTAATGAACTTGCAGCGAAGAAAAAGGCAGGGGAAATCAGCCCTGGAGAATTATCAGAACTTAAAGCACTGAGGGAAGCGTATTTGGAAAACTTCAGATCATCATTCAGGAAACAAGTGGAAAGTACGAAAGTCATTGATCCCGAAGGCAATGATGTTACTCCCGAAAAATTGAGACGCATACAGCAGAATAAAAATAATAATAAATAAAGGAGCTTGTGCAATGACGTTTGATAAAACAGATCAGTTAGCGATCAACACAATTAGAACACTTTCTATAGATGCTGTGGAAAAGGCAAATTCTGGCCACCCGGGTTTGCCGATGGGTGCAGCGCCGATGGCATATACTCTTTGGAGCCGCCATCTTAATTTCAACCCGAATTCCGTCAAGTGGTTTGACAGAGACCGCTTTGTACTGAGTGCAGGGCACGGATCCATGCTGGTATACAGCCTGCTGCACCTTTCAGGTGCTCTAGAGATGGAAGAACTTAAAGAATTCAGGCAGTTTGAATCCAAGACACCAGGTCACCCAGAATTCAAGCATACGGACGGTGTGGAAATTACAACAGGACCACTTGGTCAAGGTCTTGCCATGAGTGTCGGCATGGCCATGGCTGAAAAACATCTGGCAGCGAGATATAACCGTGAAGGTCTGGATGTAGTAGACCATTACACTTACGTCATTGCTAGTGATGGTGACCTGATGGAAGGAATCTCCCATGAAGCGTCCTCACTCGCAGGTCATAGTGGATTGGATAAATTGATCGTCCTGTATGATTCCAACGATATCTCCCTTGATGGAGATCTTGATAAGAGTTTTTCCGAAGATATTCAGAAACGCTATGAAGGCTATAATTGGCATTATATTAGAGTCGAAGATGGTAATGATATCGAAGAAATCGACAAGGCGATTACTGAAGCAAAAGCTTCAGATAAGCCTTCAATGATAGAAATCAAAACAATCATCGGCTACGGTTCTCCGAATAAGCAGGGAAAAAGTGCATCACATGGTGCGCCTCTTGGTGCAGAAGAAAGAAATGCGGCATTCGAATATTATGGATTCGACCCCGAAAAAACATTTGAAGTGGATGATTCCGTATACGATCGCTTCAGCGAAACATTGAAGATGCGCAGCAACGCCAAAGAAGCAGAGTGGATTAAATTGATGGAAGATTATCAATCCGCTCATCCTGATCTTTACAAAGAATTTGACGATGCAATCAACGGCAGACTTGCCGAAGGTTATGATAAAAACCTTCCATATTATGAGGCAGGTGAGAAGAAGGCTACACGCGGTACTTCCAGTGATATGATCCAGGTATTGTCCGAAACGGTACCGACATTATTTGGTGGTGCGGCAGACCTTGCAAGCAGTAATAAGACAAATGTCAAAGCAGAAGCTGATTTCTCCAAAGAAACACCGGAAGGCCGTAATGTTTGGTTCGGCGTCCGTGAATTCGGCATGGCTGCAGCACTGAATGGCATGGCAGCCCACGGTGGTGTCCGTCCATACGGAGGAACATTCTTCGTGTTCAGTGACTATCTGAAGCCTGCACTGCGTCTGAGCGCCTTGATGGAACTGCCTGTCACATATGTTTTCACCCATGATTCCATTGCAGTCGGTGAAGACGGTCCGACCCATGAACCGATAGAACAGCTTGCAGGCCTCCGTGCGATTCCGAAGCTGAATACTATCCGCCCGGCTGACGGCAATGAAACACGTGCTGCATGGAAAGTGGCTATGGAAGCAGAAGATGCCCCAACTGCACTTGTTCTTACTCGTCAGGATGTTGAAGTGATAGATGTCCCTTATGATGAGGTTGAAGCAGGTGTCAAAAAAGGTGGCTATATTGCCTATGATGAAGGTGATGAGGCTATTTTATTCGCATCAGGAAGTGAAGTTCCACTTGCAGTCAACACAGCCAAACAGCTTAAGATTCAAGGTGTGAATGTTAAAGTCGCATCCATACCAAATATGCAGCAGTTCTTAAAACAGGATAAAGAATATATCGACAGTGTGCTAAATCCGCATATTGAAAACAGAACAGCAATCGAAATGGGTGCAAGTCTTGGATGGCACCGTTTTGTAGGTATGAACGGGAAACTCCATACAATTGATACCTATGGTGCCAGTGCGCCTGGGGATCTTGTCATAGAGAAATACGGATTCACTGTTGAAAGAGTATTGCAAACTGTACTCGATAAATAACTTGTTGAAAAACGCCTGCTTTTAATGTAAACTTTATAATGGTCTACGAAGAAAGAGGTGAGCAGTTTGGATACTTGGATTTGGATAATTATTGTTACAGTGGCACTCATCGGAGGCGTCGCATTAGGATTCTTTATCGCAAGAAAGTATATGATGGACTATCTTGAAAAGAACCCGCCTATTAATGAAGACATGCTCAGAATGATGATGATGCAAATGGGACAGAAGCCGTCTCAGAAGAAAATTAATCAGATGATGACAATGATGAATAAGCAATCAGATTCTAAAGAAGCGAAAAAACGCGCTAAAAATGCGAAGAAATAAGTAAATGACCTTTCTGCATAAACGCAGGGAGGTCATTTCTATTTCAAAGGTATTTAACAGATTTAAAATGATGGCTGATATTTTTTCAGTTTGGATATAAGGGGTTCTGATCTTGAAACTGTTGGGATTCATATCGCTGCAGATGTGGATACACAGGGAAAAGCAGGATTAAGCATTTATCTTTTAGGCATAATCATTCAAAGTATAGTTGGCTTATACATTCAGCAAAGCGTCAAATGGCAGGAGGTATCTTTTACTGTTCTTTGTTCTAGTACAGACATTGGCGCTTGCGGCATGTACAGATGATTCATCCGTAGAAGCCTGGTGCAGGGTGTGGAACTCGACCCAGTCGGCAACTTCTGACTTGAAGATGTATCATTTAAGGAATAACTGAAACAGGGCTCAAAGACTTTAAAGTTTTTGGGCTTTTTTAATGCACAAGTATTTAATTTATTGATGAATTTATACGGCATTCGACTACTGGGGGTTCATATAATTAACCAGATACCTTGTATTATTCAGTAGCAGGTATTATATTACAATTGGTAGTGAATATTAACAGGTACTGAATTTAAGATAAGGAGGGGGACAATGAATGCCCAGTTGAAAAAAGGATCTCTTGAAATGTGTGTTCTGAGGTTCATCAGTAACAGCGATCAGTATGGATATCAGCTTGCCCAAAATGTGACACACTATTTCAATATTGCTGAAGGCACTTTATATCCGCTTTTAAGGCGGCTGGTTAAAGAGGGCTATCTTGAAACCTATTTCCAGGAATCGAGGGAGGGTCCTGCCAGAAAGTACTATACGTTGACCGAGGAAGGGACTAAGAGAATGAATTTTCTCGTAGAAGAATGGGAGAAGTATTCAAAGGCAGTGGATAGAATCATTTCAGATACAAAATAACGGAGGGGTATGTATGGATAAATATGATTTCATGAAAAAGCTCGAAAAAAAGCTGCAGCCGTTGGATCGTGATAGCAGAAGAGAAATCATGCTGGAGTATGAACTGCATTTCCAGGCAGCTGTAGACGAAGGGAAAGAAGAAGCGGAAATTATTGATAGACTGGGGGATCCGGATGCAATAGGCCAGGAAATTCTCGATATGGAGGAAACATATTTCAATGAAGAACACATAGTTGAATTAGAGCCTGCAATGATGAATGAAATCAATATTGATGATATTACAGAATTTGATTTTGATGGCAAAGAATTGAGTGTCATCGTTGAAAAAGGTGAAACGTTTGATATGGATTACTATAGCAGGGATAAAAGAGGCGAATTCAAATTTTATCAAAGTGGAAATAAATTCATAATCAAACATACAAAAAAGGAAAGAAGCAGGATCGGGTCATTTTTTGGGAACAGAACTAACAAGAGTGATAAGGTGTATATAACCTGGCCCAACACCCTGAAAAACGTCGGTATAGTAACAGAAATGGGCAGAATCAGCCTAAGGGGGATAGAATCGGATGTTTTCAATGTCGAGTCGAGCATGGGTAAAGTGCAAGGTGAAAATCTGACTGGGCATTCCATTAAATTGGTTAGCAGCATGGGTACAACTTCTCTCGTGGACAGCAAATTCAAAGATGTCTATTTACTGACTCAGATGGGCACTGTCGAATCCATCGATACTGAAGCTGAGGAGTATCATTTAAAAACACAAATGGGAAAAGCAACCGCAAAAGGTTTGAATCCGAACAGCCAAATAACTGTAATCAGTCAGATGGGTTCAGTCAAGGGAGAATTCAAGGATAACCCTGTCGATACAGTTGTTACGGCAAAATCAAATTTCGGCGCTACAATCAATGATTTTGAAAACAGCCATACTGGTACGGGAAAATACACTGCTGATTTCACAAGTCAGATGGGCAGTGTAACAGTAAAATCATAGTCACGTCACTTGAAAAAAGACAGACCCTTTAACAAGGTCTGTCTTTTTTCATGCTTTCGTTTTGTAATCTGTTATGTGTTTTTGCAAAGTATCATCCTTGCCGAACAGGAAATGCTTTTCCATGTCCGGTGAATATTTGGAATTGATTGTTTCCAAACCGACTGCTTCTGCGACAGCACGGAGCATGGCGGGTGAAGCGCCGCAGCAAAGTCCGATATAATTGATTCCTGAATCATGTGCTTCTTTTGCCCATTCCGCAAGTTCATACCTGTTGTGATACAGAGGATCGAGCGCTG
>CAYTIR010000012.1:0-39713 GCA_964437955.1 uncultured Staphylococcaceae bacterium | reverse complement strand
AAAATCCCAGAGCAGGAGAATCCAAGCTGGGTCTCGTCTTTTGGGTATCAGCAAGCATAATCCTGGTTGCAGCACTCGTTGCTATAATAATACCGGACAGATTCCAGATCGCCTCAGAATCAGTCTACGGCTGGGTGTCCAATTACTTCAGCTGGTTCTTCATGATTGCAGTCTTCGGTTTTGGTGTATTCCTGATATTCCTTGCACTGTCTCCATACGGACGTATTAAATTAGGAGGAGACCAGTCGAAGCCGGAGTTTTCATTCCGCTCCTGGATCGGGATGCTATTTTCAGCAGGTCTCGGTGTCGGGCTCGTGTTCTTCGGGGTGGCTGAACCGATGAGCCACTACATGATCTCGCCTTTTACAGGCGGACCGATTGAAAATGAAGATGCCGCCAAAATGGCGATGGGGTATTCATTCTTCCACTGGGGTATTTCACAGTGGTCAATATTTGGTGTTGCCGGCCTCGCAATTGGTTATTCTCAATATCGTAAACAGAAAAATGGGCTCGTGTCGACATCCCTCGAACCACTTTTCGGCCAGCAATATAACCAGAAAGCAAGAAAAGCAATTGATATTCTGGCAGTGATTGCGACAGTGACCGGCATGGCAACTTCTGTCGGCCTTGGAATCATGCAGATGGACGGCGGCTTGAACATTGCTTTCGGCGTTCCGTCAGGCGCACTCACACAAATCATACTTACTGCCATCATGACAGGACTTTTCATCCTTTCTACGACGACAGGTTTAAAAAGGGGTATCAAATGGCTGAGTAATCTGAATATGATTCTAGCTGCAGTCATTACCATCTTTGTAATGGCAGTCGGTCCTTTTACATTCATTATGGAAAGCATCATTGTGGGACTCGGTGATTATCTTTCAAACTATGTCGGGTATTCACTTAGAATGCAGCCTTACTCAGGCGAAGTCTGGGTTCAGGAATGGACAGTCTTTTATTGGGCATGGGTCATTGCATGGAGCCCGTTCATCGGCTCTTTCGTAGCTCGTGTGTCCAAGGGACGTACTATCCGCGAATATGTGCTGGGTATTCTCATTGTTCCGCCAATGCTTTCGTTCCTGTGGATCGGTGCACTCGGTGGTACAGCGCTCTATTCCGATCTATTCAACGGAACAAATATCGGCGAACTCGTATTGGAAAATGATACCGCTGCATTATTTGCGCTGTTCGATCAATTACCGATGACCGCATTGTTCTCTGCACTTTCAGTACTGCTTATTTTCACCTTCCTGGTTACCTCTGCCGACTCTGCAACATTCATAGTAGCCGGTATGACGTCAGGAAATACTGAAAATCCTGGTATGAGACTGAAAATCATCTGGGGAGTTCTCCTTGGCCTGCTCACTGTAACATTGATCATTGCCGGCGGGTTGACCAGTCTCCAGGCAGCTTCATTGCTGGCCGGACTTCCGTTTGGCATCATTCTGATCCTTATGATCGTTGCTGTCTCCAAATCAATGAGACGTGAGCCAAACGACTCGATGAGACGCAGACAGAAAAGAAGTAAAAGATAAATGATATGAATTTCATATTAAAAAAGAAGAATGTCATTGGTATAATAAAGCCAATGACATTCTTTTTTGTTGGAGGCTGACTATGAAAATCGGAATTGACGCAGGTGGGACACTCTTAAAAATCGTCTATCTTGAAAATGGTGAAAGAAGATTTGAAAAACGCCCATCGTCAGAAATAGACACTCTCATCGATGATTTAAATACACATCACTCAGACGATGAAATCTATCTTACCGGCGGTAAGGCGGAATACATGGACGAAAAATTAAAACATACACACGGCATGTCGGTCGAATTCGATGCGACTTACCGCGGCCTGGTCAAACTTATGGATGAACAGGGGTTATCAATGAACCGGTTTGTTTATCTGAACGTCGGAACAGGCACGAGCTTTCACCAGGCAGATGCAGAAGGCCAGTCCCGTGTCGGGGGATCCGGTGTCGGTGGCGGAACTCTGATGGGGTTATCCAAACTCCTGACTGATATGGATTCCTATGAGGAAATCATCCGGCTCGCTGCGAAAGGGAACAGGGATGAAATCGATCTGCAGGTCCACCATATCTATGCCGGTCGACCCACCCCCATCCCAGGTGACCTCACCGCCAGTAATTTCGGCAATGTCTTCAACGGCGACATCCAGAAATTGAGCGACGCGGATAAACTCCAGGCAGTCATCGGCCTGATTGCCGAAACAGTAACGGCTGTCGGAATCAGCCTTGCGGATGGGTTTGACACAAAAGATATCGTCTTCATCGGCTCTACACTACTGGAGAATGATGTAATGATAGAAATCATAGAAAGATACGCTGTCCTTAAAGGAGCAGATGCCCATATTATCGAGAAAGGGGAATATTCTGGAGCTCTCGGGGCAATACTATAGAATATTGTGAGAGACCGAAAATCCTCCTCTGTGCTTCTCAATCATCAGAGGAAGAGAGTAACATTCAGACAGCATAGTTGATGTAACATCATCCGGATGGATCCCTGATTCAACCACCATACCATCCTTTATGATTGTTACAGTATCAGCATATGTCATCGCAAGAGCAGCATCATGCATATTTGCGATGACTGTTTTTTTGTCCGCATTATGTTTCATCCACTTTAGTATCTGATGCTGATATTTGAGATCCAGCCCCTGCTCCACCTCATCCAGCATCATTATCTCTTTTTGTTCCATTGCAACCTGAGCACACTGGACCCGCTTGAATTCACCGCCTGATAACGACTCTATGGTCTGGCTGGTCAAATGTTCCAGCTCAAAGGTTTCGATTAACTCCTGGTATAAATCTTCATTTTGCTCATCCGCAGTCAAATGGATATAGTCTTTCACATCGATCCGGAACGCAGGACTGCTCTGTGGCAGATAGCTCAGAAACAGATTGGTCATCCCTGCCTGTTTTTCCCTGTAATACATATCGCGAATCTTTATGGAATCATCACCGTAGCCAAGTATCCCCCTCATCAATGAGCTTTTTCCGCTTCCATTCGGTCCCAGGACAACATGCAGTCCTTTTCCAAAATATAATCCTTCTATATCCATCCGGAATTTACCGTAATCCATTTCAAGTCTATTTATTGTCAGCACATCAAAAACCCTCCGCTAGTATTTTATAAATCCGTCACCTATAATCATAACTAAAGAAGCGCAGGAGGTCTTAAACGCTATTTCCCCTGGATTTCCCTATATTGCTGATTGCAATTCTGCTCATAGCCGGAGTGCGTGATGATTTCCCGCTTTGTCTCCGGTCTCGGCGTGCCTCCCCTTATTCTGGTCAATCTAACCGCCCTTTTACTAAGCCGGGTAATCTATTATGACAATGTAAAGCTCACCAAACCAAATATTTAAGCAAAGCCAGGCAACATATATAAACTTATACTCAATTGAACAAACATTCAGAAGAAATTCCAAAAGAAGGAGTTGAAAAAACATGAAATTTTTACTTACTTTATTATTCGTCCCATTTGCTTTCACTGCCTGCTTCGGCCTATCCGATGATCCTGCAGATCAAAAGGCAGAAGAAGAGGCAGCTTCGGAGGAAACAACTGAAGAAGCAACGGAAGAAACTTCCACCGATGTTGATCAGACGCCACCTGAAATCAATCCGATAAACGTCACAAGCCCCGCTTTCATATCAAACTTCTTCAAAGGCAGTTATGAATACAGGACGGTGACCGTCCATTCCAGCTATGAGTATATGGTGGATACACTCGGGGAGCCGGCAGGGAAAGGGAACACGGTTGATGGTACATATTATCATTATGATCATATAGGATTTAACTTTCCGACTTCCGCCAACGAAACAAACGACCTAAGTGAACTTAAAGTGGACGGCATCATCATATTCCCCGGGCAATTTTATAAAGATGAGGCTGTAGAGAATTTCGGTTGGCCGACCAGGGATGAAACTTCCGACTTCCGCATGATTTACGACAGTGATAAGAATAATGGTTATTATGTCATGATGAACTATACACAGGAAGACCGTATTTCAGAAATCATCCTCCAATTTAAAAACCTGTCTGAAACACAGTTTTATGAATAGAAACATTGTTTCAAAACAGGGACACCCGACTAACGGGTGTCCCTGTTTTCCTATTGTAGTTCCCCGTTCAGTTCTAGCCGGGTGGTCACTTCTGCATTCAAGGAGTTAATGGCGGAACAGTATTTATCCGCTGACAGGTTGACTGCTCTCGATGCCACCTTTGCCGTCACATCCCCTTTAATTTTCACTGTCAAATCCACCTTGGTGAAGCTTTTGGGCTCAGTGTCTCTTCTGTCTCCATCTATATCTATTTCCATAGACTCGATTTTATCCAATTCACGGCGCATGATAACACACAGATCGATGCCCATGCATCCCGCCACTCCGTGGAGGACCATTTCCATAGGTCTCGGACCGCTGTCATTGCCTCCCACTTCTCCAGAAGCATCCATTGTTATGTCATAACCGGAGCTGTCCCCTTTAGAATTAAACGCCATGCCACCTTGCCATTCAGCCTGTACTTTCATATTTTTCAACTTCCTTTCTACCTATGCTTACCTGAATTATAAGACAGATTGCCAGGTCTTTGAATTCATTCAACTTATGCAAAAGCTGTTACAGCATCCACCAGACTATAGATGCCGAGGAATGAAACGACAGCCGCCACTGCCCAGCCGACAATATTCAGCCATAACGGGTTGATATGCTCTCCCATGAAATTCTTTTTATTGATGACGACCATGATCAAAATGGCAATGATTGGCAGTATCAATCCGTTCAATGCCTGTGCAAACAGAAGGACTTCGAGCGGCTCCAGACCGAGCGCGGAAGTGACGATGCCCAGACTGATGACCAGCGCAAATACAATTTTGTATTTAGTATTGTCGAATCCACCCTGCCATCTCATGAAACTGCTTACCGTGACAGCCGCCCCCATCGGCGAAGCGATTGCTGATGAGAAACCTGCAGCAAACAGTCCTACACTGATAAAGAATGGTGCCCAGTTGCCCATCAGCGGTTCGAGCGGTGCGGCCAATTCAACGATACTCGTCACTTCACGTCCATGGATGAGCGCACCGGCAGTAATTAAAATAGCTGCAGTGATGATTCCCCCAACTGTAATCGTTATGATCGTATCCCAACGGGATTCCTTCAATCCAACGGCACTGTCCCACTTCTCACTCACTGTAGATGCGTGAATGAAAAAATTATACGGGACTACCGTCGTTCCAATCAGAGCAATGACCATTAAAATCGATCCATTCGGAATTCCCGGCACAAATGCACCTTTGAAAACTGCCGCGATATCAGGGCCGGAAACGAACATAGTTGTTATGAATGTTAAACTCATCAACACGATGAGCACAATCATCACTTTCTCTATAATTTTATAACTTCCGCTGATACCGAGCAGCAAAATGACTACACCGATGACCGGCGCCACATAGTTTTCGGGTATACCCAACAAGTAGGATACACCGAGTGAAGTGCCTAGCAAATCTCCACTGATGTATGCCGCACAGCCGACACAGACTGCAATCATGACAATCCATACTGCCGCAAATCTAAGTATGACATTATCAAACAGATCCCGTATATTTTCCCCTAAACCCTGCTTCGTTACAATACCTATCCTTGCAACCATCTCCTGCAGCACAATTGTTGCAAGAATCGAGAATATAACGGCCCAGAGCAGTGCGAAACCGAATCCGGCACCTGCACGGGTCGCTGTAGTTACAGTCCCCGGTCCGATGAATGAAGCGGTAATGATTGCGCCCGGACCAAAAATCTTCAGTTTCTCTTTAATTTTATCATACATAATTTTCCACCCCCTGATATTTAAAAAGGAAGGGATGATCCCTTCCTTTGATTATTTATGGTGTCCACCGTGTATATGTCCGGCCAGAACGTATAATACTGCCGTGGATACAAAATGCGCCGAGTTCTGGTTGGCATCCTGCTGCGGATAGACTTCGACAAAATCCATGCCGCACAGCCCCCGTTTCGCAAATTCGTATATCATCGTCACCAGTTCATATGAAGTAAGGCCGTTGCCATCCACCGGTCCGCCCGGATTAAATGCAAAATCAAGAACGTCACTGCAGATAGTAAGATAGACGACATCGACATCTTTCGCTGCCATATCATATATCTCATTTGCATATGCCCTTAAATCTTTCGCTGCCTTGATATCATTGATGGTCAAAGTGACCGCACCATTCTCCCTGGCATACTTCCCTGTTTCCGGCTTATTCCTCGGGCCTTTGATCCCTGTGTGTATCAGACTCTCATTTCTGACCCCTTCCGTCTCATACAGACGCATGAACGGCGTGCTCCGGGCAAACTTGTCCCCCTCATGGTGCGGCATATTATCATAATGCGCATCAAGGTGGATAATCCCTACTTTCTTTCCTGTATTCGTCAAGGCTTTGACGACGGGATAAGTGATTCCGTGGTCACCGCCGAAGCCGACAAGGAATTTTCCGGATTTCCATAATTCTTCTGTAAACTCTTCAATCCGTTCCATTGTCCCCGGCACATCATGAGGGATGACACTGACATCCCCTACATCACCGATGGACATATGATCTTCCACATTGATGTGATCCAGTTCAGGCAAATAAGTACTGTATCTCGCGGATGAGAGACGGATCTGTTTAGGGCCGAGTTCGCTGCCTGTATAGTCCCCCCATGTACATGCACCTTCCCACGGCACTCCGTAGACCAGGACATCTGTATCATATTTCTTTGTATCCGTTAAGTTCTTGCCGCCGAGCATCGGGGGCGTATTACCATAAATATTCGAATTCATTAGTAAGTCCTCCATTTAGTTAATATTCACACAATATAATATCCTTTTATCCTCTTTGATTAATATTTAAACCAGCGTTGACTTAATAAGCATACACTTATATAATAAAACCGAATTACATAAGCGATACATTATATGGATTGGAGAATGAAAAATGGAAAAAGTTAAATTGAACATTTCTGATACTGCCGAACTTTTTAAAATACTCGGTGACACATCCAGACTGTCGATGGTCGCCATGATGAATAAAAGGGAATGCTGCGTCTGTGATTTCACCGAATGCTTCGGTATGAGCCAGCCTGCAGTGAGCCAGCATTTGAAGAAACTGCGTGACATTGGACTCATCAAGGCAAGAAGGGATGGATATTGGACCCACCTTTCGCTTGATGAAACAAGTGAATATTATGAAATGATTCCGTCCCTCCTTGCAGCCATACCGGAAATCGGTATGCAGGTTGATCAACTCATTTCTGCATGTGAAGGAGAGTCATGCTGCTGATGGAAAATGCCACTGCCATAATTGCCATAATCATATTTCTTGTCACTTTATTCCTTGTCATCAGACAACCGAAAGGTCTGGGCATCGGATGGTCGGCCTGTGCGGGAGCGGTAATTGCCCTGCTCTTCGGTGTCGTCAGCTTCGGGGATGTCGGAACGGTGTGGGGCATCGTATGGAATGCCACGCTCACATTCGTTGCAGTCATTTTGATTTCACTCGTGTTGGATGAAATTGGATTCTTTGAATGGTCAGCACTGCATATGGCCCGGATTGCCAGAGGAAATGGTTTGAAACTTTTTGTCTACATCATCCTCCTCGGCGCTGTGGTTGCTGCACTGTTTGCCAATGATGGAGCTGCACTGATTCTGACACCGATTGTTCTCGCAATGGTGCGCAACCTGAATTTTACGGAAAAAATGGTCATGCCGTTCATCATGGCCAGCGGATTTATAGCAGATACAGCATCCTTGCCTTTTGTTGTAAGTAACCTGGTCAACATTGTCTCCGCCGACTTTTTTGGAATTGGATTCATAGAGTATGCTTCAAGAATGATTGTTCCGAATCTTTTTTCCATTTTTGCAAGTATTATCGTCCTGTACATCTTTTTCAGAAAAGATCTGCCGGCCGATTATGACGCAGATGAACTTAAGCCGCCCCGTGAAGCGATACGTGATACTAAAATGTTCAACTGGGCTTGGGTTGTCCTCGCCCTCCTGCTTATCGGTTATTTCCTGAGTGAGCCTCTTGAAATCCCCGTGTCGATTGTTGCGGGCATCATCGCCCTCTTCTTCATCATCATGGCCAGGAACAGCGATGCTGTGCCAGTCCGCCAGGTAATCAAAGGGGCGCCATGGGATATCGTCTTCTTCTCGCTCGGTATGTATGTTGTTGTATATGGACTTCAAAATGCCGGCCTCACCGATATTCTGGGTAATTTCATCGGCTTCGCAGCCGATCAGGGACTTTTCGCAGGCACGATGGTGATGGGCTTTACTGCTGCAATACTATCTTCCGTGATGAATAATATGCCGACGGTCATGATCGATGCCCTTGCCATTGCACAATCAGGTGCAACAGGACTTGTCAGAGAGGGCATGATCTACGCCAATGTCATCGGCTCGGACCTGGGACCGAAAATCACACCGATTGGATCACTCGCCACCTTGCTCTGGCTGCATGTACTAAAAAAGAAAGGCGTCCATATTTCATGGGGATATTATTTCAAAATCGGTATCCTCCTGACACTCCCTGTACTTTTCATTACGCTATTCGGACTGTTCGTATGGCTGTTAATCATTTCTTAAATTAAAGGAGACTGAATATGTCAAAACCAATCGTTTATTTCCTATGTACTGGTAACTCCTGCAGAAGTCAGATTGCCGAAGGTTTCGGCCACAAATACCTCGACGGACAGTACGAAATTTATTCTGCAGGCATTGAAGCCCATGGAATGAACCCAAAAGCAGTATCTATCATGAAAGAGGCCGGCGTGGATATTACCGGCCAGGAATCGAGTATGATTGATCGGGAACTGCTCGATAAATCAGATTACGTAATCACGCTTTGCGGAGATGCGGATGAAAACTGTCCGATGACACCTCCGCATGTCACACGCATGCACTGGGGATTTGATGACCCGGCAAAAGCTTCCGGTACGGATGAAGAGATTCATGATGTATTCGAGAATGTCAGGGATGCAATCGAGAAAAGGATCATCGAATTCAAGGAAAACGGAAAATGAATATTTACTCCCTTCAGATCTGAAGGGAGTTTTTTTATTGGAATCGAGCCTTTATCTTTGATGTTTCCCCGGGTTTCCGTAACAATAAAATTAACATTAAAGGAGGAATTTTTGATGCCTACATTATTTGAACCCTACAGGATTAAGAATCTGGATCTTCGCAACAGAGTGGTTATGGCACCAATGTGCCAGTACAGTGCCGAGGATGGCATACCCAATGAATGGCACTTCACACACTACACTTCCCGTGCTGTCGGCGGTGTCGGCCTGGTCATGGTTGAAATGACGAATGTGGAGGAACGGGGACGAATTACCGACCATTGCCTGGGGATATGGTCTGATGGCCATGTTCCGCACTATAAACGGGTGGTCGATGCCTGCCATAGACAGGGAGCAAAGATTGGAATTCAGATTGGTCATGCCGGCAGGAAAGCGCAGGATACTGAAGAACCTGTGTCCTGCTCTGCGATTGCTTTCAACGAGGAATTCAAAACACCACATGAACTGACTACTGATGAAGTGGATGAAATGGTCGATGCATACAAATGGGGAGCAGTACGTGCAGTAGAAGCAGGATTCGATACAATTGAAATCCATGGTGCACACGGGTATCTGATCCATCAGTTCCAGTCCCCTCTTACGAATAAAAGAAAAGACGAATACGGGAAAGACCCAAGTCTCTTTGGACGCAGGGTCATTGAAGCCATCAAGTCCGTCATGCCTGATGATATGCCTCTTCTGATGAGGATTTCCGCTGTCGAGTTTGCCGAAGGCGGCTATGATCTCGATCATGGCATAAAACTTGCCAAACGCTATAAAGAAGCCGGGGTCGATATGATCGATGTTTCCGCCGGTGGAGAAGGTGCGCCGTCCGCTGAACGATTCCCGGGCAATTACCCAGGCTACCTGGTACCATATGCCAGAAGCATCAAGGAGGAAGCGGACATTCCTGTCATTGCTGTCGGGTTGCTTGAAGATGTCAATGTCGCCGAACATGTTGTTGCTTCCGGTGATGCTGACCTTGCGGCCATCGGCAGGGGGCTGCTCCGCGATCCTTACTGGGTGATGAATGCCAACCGCAAGCAGAATCCTAAAGACAGATCATTCATCCCTGAACAGTATGAGAGAGGATTCAGAATGATTTAAAGGGGAGGTTTTCTATGAAACACGAATTGGATAGCTCCCATCTCTATTACACCATGTCCAAAGATGTTGAACCGGTTCTTCAGATTGACTCAGGGGATACGGTCATATTCCAAACTGTTGACTGTTTTGAAAATCAAATCACCTCTCCAGATATGGATTTCGAGTCAGTGGACTGGACCCGGCAGAATCCGGCTACAGGACCTGTATTTATGAGAGGGATCAGTGCCGGAGATGTGCTTAAAGTCACTATTGAAAAAATCGAGCCCGAGGAGAGAGGACTGGCAACGGTCGGCCCCTCAGGCGGTGTAATGCAGGATTATATTGAGAAGCGTCAAATAAAGATGTTCGATCTGGATACAAAAAATAATACGACTGTATTCAACGGATTGGAAATACCGCTCAATCCCATGATTGGTGTCATAGGCAATGCACCAATGAATACTGCGGTGCCCAACAGTACACCAGGTGCTCATGGTGGGAATATGGACTGCAGAAAAATCACTGAAGGCGCTGTGCTCTATCTTCCTGTTTTCCATGACGGCGCATTATTCGGACTCGGTGACGTCCATGCAAAGATGGGTGATGGTGAAGTCGGTATCAGTGGACTGGAAATCGGAGCGACAGTTACAGTCAAATTGGAAAAAGCGAAGGCAATCCAGACAAATCACCCTGTACTCATCGATGCAGAAGGTATAAACATGATGGTTTCACATGAAAGCCTGGATGTTGCAGTAGATGGATCTGTCAGGCAGATGATTAAACTGCTAATGCCGCATACTGATCTATCGCTTCCTGAAATCGCAATGCTGATGAGCCTTGTGGGTGAAACGCAGATCAACCAGGTCGTCGACCCGTTAAAAACGGCACGTTTTTATGTGCCTTACTACCTTTTAGAACACTACTCGATTGAACTCGGACAGGAGTTGACCGTATGAAAATCGTACTCGCCCCCGATTCCTATAAAGGGACATTGAATCAAAAAGAAGTAGCGGATGTTATGGCCGCGACCCTGAAAGAAGCGTCACATCTCGGCATTTCCAAACCGATGAGTGATGGCGGGGACGGTCTGCTTCACTGCTTTGATAATGAAGGTTACAAAAAAATAGATCTGAATGTTACCGGTCCTGAAGGCAAGACAGTTTCAGCTGTTTATTACATGGATGGAAATACTGCTGTCATTGAAACGGCAGAAGCATGCGGTCTTCATCTGGTGACAAATTCCGATCCTTTCAAGCGGACATCCTTCGGTGTCGGCGAAATGATCCTTCATGCGGTTGACCGGGGAGCTGAAAACATCATTTTAGGATTGGGCGGTTCTGCCATCAATGATGGAGGATTCGGTATGTTCATGGGACTTGGGGGCATGGCGAAAGATGACTCTGGAAAACCTGTATCAGTAATGAATGAAGATATAGCGAATGTAGATGAACTGCTCACTGACAGCCTCTTCGTTTTAGATGATATCAACATGACGATTGCTTCGGATGTCACCAATCCCCTATTTGGCCGAAGTGGTGCCATCACTGTATTCGGTCCGCAAAAAGGGGTTGCACCGGACCAGATTGATCAGTATGAGGATTTGCTCATTCATCTGCATCACAAAATCACAGAAGTATTTGGTGAAGACCATAGTAAAATCCCAGGTGCCGGTGCAGCCGGCGGCCTGGGATGGATGCTGATGAATCTTGGCGCAAAAATGGCAAGTGGCGGAACCTTGATCGCAGAAATGATCGGCCTTGAAGATGCGATCAAAGATGCTGACCTTGTCATTACAGGAGAAGGCAAAAGTGATATCCAGACTCTCGATGGAAAAGCACCATCCATCGTTGCCGAAATTGCAGGCAGGCACGACAAACCCGTGTATCTGATCTCCGGTCAGATTTCCGAAGACCTTACAGAGCATTTCACCAAAACATGGTCCCTGGTCGATGATTCAAACAATATCAATGATGTCATGGAAAACACCGAAGTATATCTGGCAGAACTGATAAGAAAAATATTCGGATAGACGATTGAGGTCATGGCGGGTGCCTTGACCTTTTTATTTTGTGGAAATCTTAGTTGTGAATCCATGTGGACGTCGTCTGCACTACGAAGTCCAGATAACCACTCAGATGGACGTCGTCTGCATAACGAAGTCCAGATAACCACTCATGTGGACGTCGTCCGCATAACGAAGTCCAGATAACCACTCAGATGGACGTCGTCCCCACTACGAAGTCCAGATAACCACTCAGATGGACGTCGTCTCCATAACGAAGTCCAGATAACCACTCAGATGGACGTCGTCTGCATAACGAAGTCCAGATAACCACTCATGTGGACGTCGTCCGCATAACGAAGTCCAGATAACCACTCAGATGGACGTCGTCCCCACTACGAAGTCCAGATAACCACTCATGTGGACGTCGTCCGAAACTCGACAGCGTAGAATCGGCACAAAAAAACCGGGACCCGCAGGTCCCGGTAAACGCATTAATCATCAAAGCTGAAATTATCCGGATCTTTTCCCAACCTGTTATTCGTATCCAGAGCATCAAGCTGATTCATGTCTTCTGATGTAAGCTCAAAATCGAAAATGTCGATATTTTGCTGGATTCTCTCCGGCGTCACAGATTTTGGTATGGTGGAAACCCCCGTCTGGAGATCCCATCTCAACACAATTTGGGCAGGCGATTTACCATATTTTTTGACCAGTTCCTGGATGACCGGCTCGTCGAAAAATGCACCGCGTTTGAGCGGTGCCCACGCCTCCATCTGGATATCATGTTCATCGCAGAAAGCCTTCATTTCCTTTTGGGCAAGCTGTGGATGATACTCCAGCTGGTCCACCATGGGTCTGACGGTTGCGATATTGAAAATCTCTTCCAGGTGCTGCTTGTGGAAGTTGCTTACTCCAATGGCCCTTACTTTACCGTCTTTATAAAGCTTCTCAAGCGCCAACCATGCATCTGTATATTTCCCTTCAATCGGCCAATGAATGAGATAAAGATCGATATAATCCAATTGTAATTTTTCAAGACTTACTTCAAATGCTTTCAAAGTTTCTTCATATCCCAGATCATCGTTCCATACTTTAGTTGTAATGAAAAGTTCTTCACGTGAAACATTCGACGCCTTCAACGCATCACCAAGCGCTTTTTCATTATCATAGAAAGCTGCTGTATCGAAATGACGGTATCCAGCTTCCAGGGCTGCATGTATTGTTACTTTCATCTTTTCTTCCGGGATTTTATATACACCGAACCCGATTACAGGCATCTCCACACCATTATTCAGAGTGTAAGTATCGTATTTTGAAATCTTCATATTTCATGTCCCCCTGATATAATTTTTAAATCCATTAATCAATTAACATACAATTTCTCCAATTAACTTCATTTTAACATCAATAGAAGCACATTTTAATTTTTATTTAACCATACGACCAATATATGATTGGCTAGAATCTAATATAGATAGCAACTGGTAAAATATAACCTGCAAAAGAATGGATGAAATAAAATGAGTAGAATAAATGTCTTAGTCACTGGAATCGGCGGACCGATTGCATAAGGGATAATCCTGGGACTGAGAAAGCGGGAGAATATCAGAATTGCTGGTGCTGACAGACGCAAAGTCACTTCCGGACAGCAATTCTGTGATCAGACGTATCAAGTGCCCCATTATACATATATTAAGGCATGTAGTCTCGGTAATTTCATTCCCAAATACAAAGGCTTCGATTCCGAACGTGATTTGCGTATAATCAAGGATACGTACTTCAACAGCGATTCCCATCTTGTTGTAAAAACAGTAAACAGTTACACTTCACTTGGTTTTGCTATTCTTACAGATAAATACAATTATATTAATGCACTTAAAACAGGCAGAAAAACGTACTCGCTTTCTAAGATTACTGCCAGACGATTGACGACCGTGAAAGCAAGCTCGCCATGACCCATTTCCAGGGGAAGAATACAGCGTGGAGTCAATGTATATCTTCACAATGGCCTGGTGATTGTTGCTGTTCCAAGAAAACGTACTGGTGTTTCAAACAATATTGTGCTCAATGGAGATGTCATTCATAGTGAAGCGCTGGTCGAAGTTTCCACTATGGAATACGAGAATGCTGGATTCAAAGATCAGATTTTCGTATATGAACAATAAATAAGAGGGTTAAGATGAAAAAAGCAGTAATATTACTGATGGTACTCACCATCATTTCCAAAGTTTCAGGTTTTCTGAGAGATTTGACGCTTGCCTATTTTTACGGTGCTTCCGAAGTCAGTGACGTCTTCCTGCTCGCAATCAGCATACCGACTGTTGTTTTCGGGGTAATCGCAGCTGGAATTTCTACAGGATACATTCCGCTCTACTCCCGGATTGAAAATCGTCTCGGGGAAAAACAGGGAATAAAATACACAAATAACCTGATCAGCATACTGATGGTGATCTGTACAGGAATCGTCATTCTGTCACTGATTTTCACAGAGTATCTTGTTAAAGTATTCGCCATTGGCTTTGAAGGGGAAACATTGGCACTGGCCGTCATGTTTACACGCTTCGGTATTTTCGGTATATATTTCACCATAGTCATACGTATCCTCAGTGCTTATCTGAACTACAAACAGATATTTGCAGTACCGTCACTCATCGGCATACCGATGAATCTCGTACTCATTGCCGCAATCATTGCAAGCAGTCAGACAGAGTGGATTTATATACTGGCTGTTTCAAATGTGCTTGCCCTGTTTGTCCAGTTCCTGATCATCGTCTTTTTTGCATACCGGCATTCTTTCCATTTTCAGCCGGTGTTGGATCCGAAGGATAAAAACATAAAGGAAATGGCTGTACTCGCACTTCCTGTCATACTGGGATCAAGTGTTTCCCAAATCAACAGGCTCGTGGACCGTTCGCTGGCCTCCTGGGTTGCTGTGGGAGGCATATCCTCCATCAACTATGCCAATACGCTGAATACATCATTCATAGGCATTTTCGTCTCTTCTTTCGTCACCGTCTTCTACCCCGACATATCTAAGAAAGCGGCCAAAGGAGACATTGAAGGACTCAAATATACAATGAATCAGACGATTACAGGTGTTTTATTATTGATCATACCTGCGACAGTGGGTTCCATGTTTTTTGCAGAACCGATTGTACGCTTCCTGTTCGATCGGGGCGCTTTTGATGAAGCAGCCGTGCAGCTCACCGCCTCCGCATTTTTCTTCTATTCCATAGGGATGATCGGAGCCGGCATCAACCTGATACTGACACGCACATTCTATTCACTGCAGGACACAAAGACGCCGATGGTCAACAGCGCAATTGCAGTCGCCATCAATATAGCACTCAACTTCATGCTTGTCCCGATTCTCGGCATCGGGGGTCTGGCACTTGCCACAAGCATCGTCACACTTCTCACAGCTGTTCTTCTGTTCAAAGGCCTGCAGAGAAAACTCGGCAGGCTGCATCTGAGGAAACTTATACCCTCATTTGTCAAAATCGGAGGTGCTGCTGCCGTATCAGCTGTTGTGGCATGGCTAATGTTCAATTTAGCCGGCTACGGCGCGGCAGATAAACCGGCACTTCTCTTTGCCATTGCATTAATGGTCACTCTATATTTCGGACTCATATATGTCATGAAAGTGGATGGCGCCGAACAATTCACCAAGTCAATTCTGAAACGTTTCACGAAAAAAGGATGAATCCAAATAGGATCTGTCCCCTCCTTTGAGGGGGCAGATCCTATTTTCACTGCGTCTTTTCCTTCAAAAATTTCTCCAGCCGGTTTGCCGCTTCTTCAAGATTTTCCATGCTCGTGGCAAATGAAATCCTGATATACCCTTCACCGTACTCCGAGAATGCGGCACCGGGTACAACAGCAACACGGGCTTTTTCCAGCAGTTCAACCGCAAAATCGAATGAACTGCCATTATATTCTTTGATTGACGGGAATATATAAAATGCCCCTTTTGGCATTACGACATCCAGCCCCATATCGACTAGACGCTTATAAATATAATTCCGTCTCTCTACATAGGCAGCATTCATTTCCACCGGTGCATCCACAGCCCCGGTCAATGCTTCAAGCGCCGCAATCTGACTCGGCATGCTTGCACACAATGTATTGTACAGATGGACAAGCGTCAATTTTTCGACCATTTCTACACTGCCTAAAAGCCATCCGATCCGCCATCCTGTCATCGCATGGGATTTACTGAGTCCGTTGACAGCGAGCAATTTATCTTTTATTTCAGGATATGATGTAAAAGAATGGTGACTGCCGTCCAAAGTATTCTCAGAATACATTTCATCGATGACGACAAACACATCGTGCTTTTCAAACAGCTTAACAAGGGTCTCTATCGTCTCTTTCGGATAAACCGTCCCTGTGGGATTATTCGGATAGTTGAGCAGTACGGCCTTCGTCCTATCCGTCATTGCCGCCTCGATATGATCTGCAACGGGAACAAAATCCGTTTCCGTCGTATCCACCAGGACAGTCCGGCCGCCCAGCATGGTCACTATTGGTTCGTATCCTGTATAGATCGGGGCAGGCATTATGACTTCATCCCCGGGATTTATAATCGTACGGAAAATGGTATCCAGCGCCTCGCTGCCCCCGTTCGTGACAATCACTTCATCTGCTGCATCGTAATCGGCGTTGTACTTATCTTTATAGAAATTAACAATTGCCGTCCTCAAATCAGATGTCCCCCGGTTATGGGAATATTTCATGGGCTGATCTTTTACAGCTTCCATGACCCGGTTTCTGATAGATTCAGGTGTCGGAAAATCCGGCTGACCCAGTGTCAGATCGATACTCTCCGGCATCTGGGCGACCCGGTTGGCCATCTGTCTCGTCCCCGGCACACTTACATTTTTCAATAGTCTGTTCAACTCTGGCACGTTCATTCTCCTTTAGCATTAAATCTGTTTATTCAGAGCAGTATCGCTCCATACAAAAGACCGAAAATGATCACAAGCGCAGGATGCACCTTGAATTTCTTCAACATGATAAAACTTGCAGACATCAAAATGACAGTATGTACGATGCCTGACTCTACAAAAGCGCTGCCGAAGAAATCAAAGGCGATGATACCGAGCAAAATCGCAATCACCGGCCTTATGAGTGTCGTGAGCGTTTCAAATTTCTTCGTCCCTTTCATCCTGTAAAGAACACCTGCCAGGAATACCATGAGCATAAGTGAAGGCAGTACGGTCGCTGCAACTGCGACGACCGAGCCCAGTACACCACCGACTTCAAAACCGATGAATCCTGCCATTTTAGTGGCAATCGGTCCGGGCAGGGCATTTCCAAGCGCAAGCACTTCAGCGAACTCCTGTGAATTCATCCACCCGTAATTCTGCACCACTTCCTGTTCGACCAGAGGAATGGATGAGGGTCCGCCGCCATATCCAAGTACGCCGGGTATGAAGAATGCGATAAATATTTGCAGATAGATCATATTCTTCCTCCCTTCCTGAACAGGCTGAAGCCGACAATTACCAGAATGACGATTGCCGGGTGGATATCAAGTACAGCGAGCAGCAGGAACGACAGCAGCGTGAACAGGATGATGAACTGCCATGTCGTCTTTGCTTTTGCCTTCTCCAGAAACTCATACGTCAAAATGATCAGCATGACACCGACTACCGGAATCACTCCATTACTCATTCCCTGAACCCAGGGGAGGTCCTTGAATTCCGCAAAGAGCTTGAGCAGCACTACCATCAGAATGATTGTAGGCAGAATAGCAGCAAATACTGCATTCACCATACCCAGCCAGCCATGTTTCATAAAACCGATATAGCCGGCCAGCTTCGTAATGATCGGACCCGGGAGTACATTGGCAATCGCCAGGGAATCCTGAAATTCCTCGTCCGTCATCCATTTATAAGTATCCACCACTTCTTTATGGACAAGCGGGATGGAGGCAGGTCCGCCACCGTATCCCAGCATACCCACTTTGAAAAATGCCCAAAATATCTTCATCTGCATAATCTTCACCTAATATATTGAAATTGAACCGTCAGTTCGGGATTCGCTGCCCCCGATGAGTGCTCCGTCTTTACCGCGTATGATGACCTGTCCCCTTCCAAAACTGTTCGGTTCCAGATTCACGCTGATTTTATGTCCCCGCCTTGAGAGGCTCCTTGCGATATCATGATCGAAACGGTCCTCCACTTCTACCTCGAGCCCTGATTTGAACTGCCATCTTGGTGCGTCCAGCGCACTTTGCGGATTCATGCCATAATCAATCAGGTTCATCGCCACCTGCAGATGCCCCTGCGGCTGCATGAATGCCCCCATGACACCAAATGGCCCAACAGGTTTGCCATCTTTTGTAATGAAGCCCGGAATGATTGTGTGATAAGTTTTCTTTCCTCCCCCCACAAAATTCGGGTGATCCGGATCCATTGAAAAGTTATGCCCCCGGTTATGTAGAGCCAGCCCTGTCTCTGGAATGACAACACCGGAACCAAAGCCCATGTAGTTACTTTGAATGTAAGATACCATGTTCCCATACCCGTCAGCTGTGGCCAAATATACTGTTCCGCCCTGCGGGAGGTCACCATGTGGCCTCAATTCAGCATTTCCAGCAATTTCAGCCCGGCGACGCTTCAAGTATGCATCATTGAGCAGATCTTCGATGGTCACCTTCATATGATCCTTATCCGCCACAAATGTCGTCGTATCAGCGAATGCCTGTTTAATCGCTTCGATCTGATAGTGATACGCTTCTTCTCCCAGATGATCGAATCCATCCGTCTTCAGCATGCCAAGTGCCATCAGGGCAGTGATACCCTGGCCGTTCGGCGGGATTTCATGTATATCATATCCTTTATAATCCATACTGACCGGATCAACGTAATCCACTTCAAAACGTTTCAGATCTTCATGCGTAATCAGCCCGCCGGTATTCCTGCTGTATTCCACTATCTTATCAGCAAGTGCACCTTCGTATACACTTTTTGCCTCGGTATCCGCAATCTCTTCAAGCGTCTCCGCATGATGCGGCAGGGTCTTTATTTCTCCGGCACTCACTTTGCCGAAAACTTCAAGCCATGGCCTGATTTCCTCAAATTCCTCTGCTTCTTTGCTGAAATTATTGTATGCCGCCTGCCAATACCTGGCGACGGTCGGTGTAATTGCAAACCCGCCTTTTGCTGCCCGGATTGCCGGTGCCAATACTTCTTTTAAAGTCAGGTTGCCAAATTTCCGGACCAGACTTGCCCATGCGGCGGGCACTCCAGGGACATTGACTGGCAGCCAGCCATACTTGGGCATTTCCTCGTAACCTCTAGCCCGGATTTCTTCCATAGACAGGTCTCCAGGAGAGCGGCCGCTCGCATTCATACCATGGAGTTTCCCGTTCATCCAGGCGATCATGAAAGCATCTCCGCCGATGCCGTTGCTGGTCGGTTCCACGACGGTAAGTGTCGCTGCGGTTGCAATGGCGGCATCCATTGCATTGCCGCCCTGCTTCATCACTTCAATTCCTGCATCTGTGGCTACCGGATGGGTCGTTGCCACCATGCCGTTTTTAGCGTAAACACTGAACCGTCTGTTCAAATATGGATATTTATAATGGTCCAATCTCCTACTCCTCATTTCTGAAAATTCAATCATATATTAAAATAAATAAAGCCCTGAAAAAACTGACAGGACTTTGTTCAAAACTATGCTCCACAGCATTTTTTATATTTCTTGCCGCTGCCGCATGGACATGGGTCATTTCTGCCCACTTTGATTTCTTTGACAACCGTTTTAGTTTTCAGTTCAGACTCCTTATGACCTCTGAATTTGAAATGTCTCGTATTGTTCACGATGCCAGCGATATTATCAAAGAATGCACGCTGGTCAGCCTCGTTTTTGAATTCTACATCGAATGACATCAGATACTTCACCATCTCGTCCCGTCTGGTCCCCTTCATGACCTGCTGGAGGATGGAAATATAGACTTCCTGGTATCGCTCTTCAGAAACATCCACATTATCTGCAATCCATTCTTTCAGCCTTACATGGAAATCGGATTCATCGATGAAATTAGGATCGCTGAATTTGATGAACTTGGCAAATTCAGGCTCATAGTAAGGACGGTCCCCCTGCAGCCTGCGCACCATTTCATACTGGTCATCGTTCATATCATCTATGACTATCTCCTGATTTTCCTGGTCGATTGTAATGTCGTATGGAGATGCTTCGAGGAAGTCTGCAATTTCTTCAACCGTAATATCCATATCATAATATTTTTTGAAGAGATGGATCAGCTGTTTGAAACTGACGATACCATAAAGATGGAGTGAGGCACGTATCAGGTTCAGCTTCCGCTGGACCATGATGCGTTCTTCCTTGTTCTCACCGGTATCCACTTCAGCGAAAAGATCCTTCACTGTTTCTGTGATGACAAACCGGTCCTCCTGTTCCATATCCTCAAACGCGTAACCCATGATGTAGAGCCCGAAGACGTCTTCAAGCCTGTAGAACTCCTCCCCATTTCCTTCCGCTGCCTCTTTCCAATTCTCGAAAGAAGCACCGTCAATATAGAGATAGGCAAAAGCTGCAGTTTCCGGATCTTTCTGCTTTTCGGAAATTGCATCGACCAGCTCATCTTTTTTCAGTTTGGAGAAATTCTTAACTGAAATCGTTCGTGCCATCTGCTTCAGGTCGCTCATATTGTACACATTTAAATATTCAATAATATCAGCCATAATGGATATCTCCTTCGCTCCGTTTATCTTCTCTCCATTTTAGCATAACAGCAGGGTTTTTGATAAATCATCAGAACATGTGCAATGCCACATAGATGACAAGTGATACAGTGACAGCACTTAACAGGGTGCTCATCATCACAATTTCCGCTGCATATTCGGGATCGTCACTGTACTGCTGGGCAATGATGGAACTGTTCACGGCAGCCGGCATCGCAGAAGTAATCAGTATTGCCTGGGCTGTGATCCCTTCGACACCGAATAATAGAAGCATCATGAAGGCCACCACCGGACCGATCACCAGCCGCGTCAGGCTAGCTGTAAAGGCGCTGAACCTGAGACGCCTGAACTTTATTCCCGCAATCTGGGCACCCAGTATGAACAGCACAAGCCCGATCATTGCATTACGCATGTAATCCAGTGCGGATTCTACTGGTGCCGGCACTCCGATGTCAAAATAGTTGAAGAGCAGGCCGAGCGCAAGACCATAGAAGATCGGCATCCTGAAATACCCCAACAGCGCCTTGCCTTTCCCTGAATTCTCTGCGCTCAAGGAGAATATCCCATATGAGTAGGCGAACATGTTCTGGAAGACGACCATGATGACCTGCACGCTCATTGCATATGGATCGCTCCTGAATACCAGGTCATTCACCGGAACTCCATAGTTTCCCGCATTGTAGAAGAGGTTCGAGTTTGTAAAGAGGATACGCTTGCCTTTATCCAATCCGATCGCGTTTGCGATGGAGCGGGTAATGATGAATGTTACAAAAGCATACAGCCCCAAAAACAGCAGGATTTTGAGGAGCAGGGAGAAATCGATATCCGATTCATACAGGCTCATGAATATGAATGCCGGCATGACGTAATGGATCGCAAGCTTAGCCAGCGTCCCCCGGTCCAGCCTGAATTTAAGCTGGATGATGTAGCCGGTGGACACTATGATGCCGACCGGCAAAATGACATTCGTGAAAATGAAGATGAAGCCGCTCATGCATTATCCCCCCTACAGCATTATGAAATAAACAAAAATGATACTACCCAGTACGATAAAAAACAGCGGAACTTTAAAAAATGCCAGCACTCCGGCAAACACAGCACCGAGAATGCCGTAAACAGGACGCTCCACTGCAGATAGGATTCCCGGGAAAATCAGAACACCGAGGGCTGCATAAGGGATGTAGTTCAAATATGTAACGAGCCACTCTGGCAACGACAGCCTAGTGACAAAAAATGCAGGGAGAATCCGGGTAACGATTGTTGCCAGAAATAATAATATGATCAGCAGCGTCATTCTATCGCCTCCATTTTCTCCATCAAAATACCCATGAATGCAGCAAGCAGCATCGCGATGATAATGGCGAAGCCTGACGGCACCGCTGGAATCACGCTCAATATACCGTGAAAGATCATTCCGAACACTGCGACCAATCCATACCTGTAATGTACCCTCACCGCCGGGATCAGCAATGCGATGAACAGTGCGTAGAGGGCGATGCCGCTTGCAATCGTCCATGAATCACTCATCCAGTCACCAGCAACATAGCCGATTGCTGAAAAGATGACCCAAAAAAGATATGCGATGATGAATGTGACAAAGTATTTCGGAAAAGCCCTTCCTTCCGGCGGCGTGTTTGCGGTAACCGCAAATGATTCATCTGTCACATAGGAGGATAAAATCAGCCGTTTGACAAAAGATTCATGCCTTAAATCATAATTTACTTTAAAAGCCATGACAAAATGTCTAGAATTAAGTATGAAAACTGCCAGGATGATTGCTGCGGCACCGCTCGAGTTCAGCATCTGAAGTACGAGAAACTGACTCGCCCCCCCGTATACCATGACGCTCATCAATGTCGCATCAAAAAGGGAAATGAGCGGCTTTGCCGTAATGCCAAATGCGACAGCCACCGGAAGATAGCCCATACCGATGGTCAAGCCGTCCATTACCGGCTTTTTCAAACCATGTTGTATCATAACATCACCCATTTATAATAATAAATAATACTGAATATTTTAACACATTAATTCTGATTAGTGGCATTTATTACACACGGGATTACATAGGTTAATAATGAGGAGAAGACGAAGATGAAAGCTCTTGCTTTGGATATGGACGGTACAATACTGGATCATAATGCAAAATTCCCGATTACTTTATCCGATACTCTCGCAGAGTTGAAAGAGAAAGGTATGTATATTTTTATAGCCACTGGCAGAACCAGCCATGAAATACAGACCATCATTCCGGACAATTGTCCGCTTGATGGATATGTTGCCGCAAGCGGCATGGGCATTTATGTAGAAGGCAGACAGATTGATGCCACTGCCTTCAGTCCGGACACTGTCGAAAGAATCATTGATGAAGCCAGAAAACGTGAAATCTATTATGAGATCCACACGCTGGAAAATTCCTCCCGCACGCATCTCCAGGATAAGGAGTACACCATCAGGGATTTCAATTTGGTGAGACCCGCTTCATTGAAGACGTTTGAAATCGACTTTACTGAAAGCAGCCTGGAAAACAAAGCGCAATGGGTCGATGATCTGCCCTACGAAGACGTCGTCAAAATGTTCTTTTTCAGCATCGATGACCAGAAAATCGGAGCCTGGTACGATTTCCTCAAGGACAATCAGGAAGCGGCAGATTATGCACTTTATACGACGAGTATCCACAATGCGGAAGTGATGAAAAAAGGCAGGGATAAGGCTACAGGCATTGAGACTCTGCTGCAGCATTATCATCTTGATTTTAAAGATGTACATGCAATCGGCGACTCAATGAACGATCTTCCCATGTTTAAAGAAGCAGGAAAATCCACTGCGATGAAGAACGCGGATGACGATATTAAATCTGCCGCGGACGACGTCACCGTTTATACATGTGACGAAGATGGTCTCGAAAGGTACTTGAAGGCAGAGTACCTATAGCTCATCCATCATATTTTCCACTTTCAAATACCAGACATGGCCTTCCATGAGTTCTTCAGAAACGATTTCATGTCCGCCGTCTGTCAGCTTGACTTCTACTGAAGCACCTCTTAGTTCGAGGTGCTTTTTCAATTCATATGCCTCGCCTGCCGTTGCCATCATATCCCTCGCCCCTGCTGTGATCAGCACATCGCTTTCGAGCAATATACTTTTGTCGAGCAATTCACTCCTGTACGCAGGATGGAGAAGCAACGCGCCTGCGACCGGAATATCATGATTGAGCATCAGGTATGCCGCCATATTTGCACCGTTGGAATAGCCGATATAAACTGTTTTCGCAAGATCCAATTCATAATCAGATGCCAAGTCCTTTATTTCCGCAGCGATCTTGCCGCCCTCTACCCTCAGGCTCTCCTGATCAAATTCGTTGGGAGAGAATCTTTTGAAATATCTCGCCCGTCCATCTTCATCCACCGCCCCCCGGAACGCGAGTACATTCGCAGAACCGTTCACCATCGTCGCCACTTCAAGCAGATCGGTTTCCCGGCCGCCGGTACCGTGGAATAGGATCAATGTGCGGTCACTATCGTCCTTGCCTTTTATAAACAGATGTTCCATTTAAGATCGTCCTCCTTTATTAGAGTTTAACCCATCTCTGTTATATACTGATAGCAATAGATATTAAGGAGCGATAACCATGACAGTCAAAGGGATTCACCATGTATCGTCCATAACAAAGGAAATATTGGATAACCACGATTTCTATACAAATATATTGGGACTCAGGCTCGTCAAGAAGACCGTCAATCAGGATGACACGGGCATGTATCACCTGTTCTATGCGGATTATAAAGGTACACCGGGAACGGATATTACGTTCTTCGAGATCTTCAATGCACCTAAATTCCAGCCTGGCACCAACAGTATTTCAAGGACGGTATTCCGTGTGCCTTCGATGGAAGCACTGGAATTCTTCAGGAAACGATTTGATGAAAAAGGGGTGTATCATGAAGGGTTCGTAGACCGTTACGGACACACTTCCATGATTTTCGAAGACCATGAAAAACAGCGCCTCGGCCTTATGGTCGATACAGAATACGCTGAAACCGAGCCCAATTCCACAGATGAGATTCCGAAGGAATATGCCATTACTTCAATCGGTGCTGTAGAAATCACAGTTCAATATTTGAAAGCATCACTGCAGCTCCTCGAACTGCTCGGCGGAGAAATCCAGGGTGATGTCACGGACGTCAGCACGGAAGCCGAAGTGAAATTCGGCGATGATTCTGTCTATATAGTGGAACAAAGGAACAGTCAGATCGAAAAGGAAGGTTACGGCAGTGTCCATCACTTTGCGCTCCGGGTAGATGATGAGCAGGAACTGGGTGAAATGCTGGAGAAGCTCGACGCTGAAAAATGGAAGAATTCAGGAATCGTCGACCGCCATTATTTCAAAGCTGTCTATATCCAGAGTGTTGGCGGCATTACCATCGAGCTCTCGACTGATGGACCAGGCTTCGATATTGATGAACGGCCTGACAGGCTTGGCGAAAACCTCTCCCTCCCGCCTAAACTTGAAGAACAACGGGCTTTCATTGAAGCCTATTTGACACCGTTGAACTGAATATTTCAGAAAAACCTCCGGCATGCTAAATGCCGGAGGTTTTTCTATTTTATATCCTGTCCTTTTTCCAGTTGCTGAATTTCCTCAGTATTACATCGAAAACGATATGATAAGGCAGAAAACTGGAGTTGTTGATGCCATTGAACAGATAGAACGGCGTGCTGTTCACATATATATTGAACATTGCATTCTGCGCAAGAAGATTGTCCTTCAATGTCGTGACGCTGATATATTGTACATTCCTCGCTTTGATCAGATGAATGATCTCCTCGAAGTTTTTCGTCTCACCCGACAAGGATATGATCCAAAGAAGCTCCCCTTCCGACAGCTGTTCAATGCCATTCAGCAGTTCCCGTTCGTTCTTCAGCACCATCGACCGTTTATAAAGGGACAGAAGCTGCCGCTGGACATCATTGGCCACTTCCAGCTGGGCCGTCCCTGTACCGTATATATAAATAAAGGACGCATCGTCTATCATGCGGTTAAGTTTCTCAAAATTCAGCTGATCCAGATGTTTCAGTGTCTGTTTAATATCGTGATCAAGCAGTTCCATCAGATCCTGCGTGTCTTCACCACTGGCATTGTTCAATTTGATGTATGACTTCAAATCACTGTAGCCGTCAAAACCGAGCTTTTTTGCCAGCCGGTGTATCGAAGAAATCGATGTATGGGACAACTCTGCCAGTTCCTGTATCTTCATCGTCTTCATTTTATCTATGTTGTCATGGATGATTTTGATCACATGCAGATCATTGTCACTGAGCGCTTCATAATATTGATTCACAAGCTTATCCAAAACCATTTTCCCGTCCCCCGTCTTTTATGAAAATATTTCCGTACTGTGTAAATATAATCATATCGTACTATTCTATTTCTAAATGCGTCAAACGTATTGGAAAATGGAACCGCTTCCTTTAAAGTGGCCAATAAGATAAAAATAAGGAGTTTTGCCTATGAACGCTGTTAAACGATTTGGAAGCGCCATGATAGTTCCCGTCCTGCTGTTCGCCTTCTTCGGAATCATCGTAGGACTTGCGACTTTATTTAAAAATCCCAATATCATGGGGGATATCGCCGCAGAAGGTACGATGTGGTACAACATCTGGTCGATCATTGAAAGCGGCGGCTGGACGATATTTGATCATATGGAACTCGCCTTTGTCATCGGCCTGCCGATTTCACTGGCCAAAAAAGCACAGGCCAGGGCAACACTCGCCGCCCTGATGATCTATCTTGTGTTCAACAATTATATCAATGCGATACTCACCCTGTGGCCGGAAGCTTTCGGTGTCGATCTGTCACAGGGCGTGGAAAACCTGACAGGTGTCAAAGAAATTGCCGGCATCGCGACTCTGGATACAAACATAATTGGAGCCATTTTAATATCCGCCATCGTAATATGGATCCATAACAACTTCTATGATACAAAACTGCCTGAAGTGCTCGGTATTTTCCAAGGATTATCTTTCGTCGTAGCCATCGGTTTCTTCCTGATGATCCCATTGGCATTACTGGTGGCATTCATTTGGCCGTATGTCCAGACGGGCATTTCTTCTCTGCAGGGAGTCATGCTCCAATCCGGATATGCCGGTGTATGGATATTCCATTTCCTTGAGAGGATATTAATACCGACTGGATTGCATCATTTCATATACACACCATTCGAATTTGGACCCGCTGTTGTCAATGAAGGGCTGAAACCCCATTGGATTGCCGGTTTGACCGAGTACAGCAGTTCCAGCGCACCACTCAATGAACTGTATCCCAATGGCTTTCTGCTTCAGGGGAATATTAAAATGTTCGGTTGCCTTGGCATTGGACTCGCCATGTACTTCTCCACTCCAAAAGAGAACAGGAGAAAGATGCTGGCACTCGTACTGCCGGCTACGGCAACAGCAATATTTGCAGGCATCACCGAACCTTTGGAATTTACATTCCTGTTCATTGCGCCCTATTTGTTCCTGATTCATGCCCTGCTTGGTGCAACTATGGTTACAGTCATGAACATGTTCGGCGTGGTCGGCCTGATGGGCGGCGGCCTGATAGACATTGCTGCAATAAACTGGATCCCACTCGCTGCGAGCCACGGCGGTACTTATATCACCCAGGCGATCATCGGTTTTATCTTTACAGCAATCTATTTCATCACCTTCAAATTCCTGATTGAGAAATTCGACATACAGCTTCCCGGAAGAAAAGCCGGTGAAGAAGCAAAACTGTATTCCAAAAAAGAATATCAGGATTTGAAGAGCGGAGAACCCATAGTGGCGGCTGAAAGCTCCGGAAATGAATATGAAGACAAAGCCATCTATTACCTGGAAGGACTGGGCGGCAAAGAGAATATCAAAGATGTCACCAATTGCGCTACACGGCTGCGGGTGACAGTCGATGACCCAGGACAGGTGAAGGGCAACGATTACTTTACAAGCAACCAGATGGCGCACGGAATCGCGAAAAGCGGTACGAGTGTGCAGGTGATCGTGGGACTCAGCGTCCCGCAGGTCAGAGAGTATTTTGAAGGACTAGTCTAATAAACTTTGCAGGAGGAATCCAGAATGAAAAAATTCAACATTACCATCGCAGGTGGCGGCAGTACTTTTACACCGGGAATCATCTTGATGCTGCTGGACTATCTTGATGAATTTCCGATTGATACAATCAAACTTTACGACAACGACGGAGAACGTCAGCAGACGATCGCCGAAGCATGCAGGATTTTATTGGAAGAGCGTGCACCCCGGGTGACATTGACTGCCAGCACGGATCCGGAGGAAGCATTCAGCAATACCGACTTCGTCATGGCCCACATACGTGTCGGTAAGTACGCAATGCGTGAACAGGATGAAAAAATCCCATTGAAGCATGGTGTTCTGGGTCAGGAAACATGCGGACCGGGCGGTATTGCCTACGGCATGCGTTCCATCCCTGGCGTACTAGAACTTGTCGATTACATGGAAAAGTATTCCCCGGATGCCTGGATGCTCAACTATTCCAATCCGGCTGCAATTGTTGCCGAAGCAACGCGCAAACTGCGTCCGGATTCCAAGATCCTCAACATCTGTGACATGCCGATCGGCATCGAGGAGCTGATCGCCAAAAACCTGGGACTTTCCTCACGTAAGGAATTTGAAGTCGACTATTACGGTCTGAACCATTTTGGATGGTGGACTGATATCCGTGATAAAAGCGGCAATACCCTCATGAATGATGTCATCGGTCATGTGAGCAGGAATGGCTATGCAACCGACGGCAGTTCTGAACTGGAACAGCAGGCGAGCTGGAACAGCACCCTGAAGAAAGCGAAGGATATTCAGGCGCTTGATCCATCAACAGTGCCGAACACTTATTTGAAATACTACTTCTTTCCTGATTATGAAGTGGCAAATTCAAATGCAGACCATACACGTGCCAATGAAGTGATGGAAGGCCGTGAGAAATTCATTTTCAGTGAATGTCAGGCAATCATCGATAAAGGGACCGCGAAAGAGACTGCACTTACGATTGATGAGCATGCCTCATACATCGTTGATCTCGCCAAAGCTATCGCATTCAATACTAAGGAAAGAATGCTCATGATTGTTGAAAACAATGGAGCCATACTGAACTTCGATCCAACGGCCATGGTCGAAATCCCATGCATCGTCGGCAGCAATGGCCCTGAAAAACTGGTTGTCGGTGAGATTCCGCAGTTCCAAAAATCACTGATGGAGCAGCAGGCCGGAGTCGAAAAACTGGTAGTGGAGGCATTTGCCGAACATTCCTATCAAAAATTATGGCAGGCACTCATACTATCCAGAACTGTGCCGAGTGCAGCCGTTGCCAAAGATATTCTCGATGACCTCATAGAAGCCAACAAAGCATATTGGCCGGAACTCAAGTAATTAAAAAACGCCTCGATTAATTCATTTTAATCGAGGCATTTTTCTAGTTTTTATAATAATAGACTGCCAGCTGTGTCCGATCCCGCAAATCCAGCTTGGTCAGCATCTGGGAAATATAATTCCGTACGGTCCCCTCGCTCAAGTACAACTTTTCAGCGATTTCCCGATTGCTCATACCTTCGGCGACCTGTGCCAGTATTTCCTGTTCTCTGGCCGACAGCTCCTCCATTGCTTTAAAATGGGTTCTCGTGGACATGTTTTTTACGATGTCGCTGTCAAAAACCATATTACCGGACTCCACTGCCTGGATAGCGGGCAGAATCCCTTTGAAATTATCCTTGAGCAGATAACCCCTGCATCCGATTTTGAGCGCCTCATGTATGTACTCATCATCTTTGAAGGTAGTAATCAGCAAAATGTTCGCTTCCCCGTCCTCCTCCAATATCTTTTTACTCGCCTCAAGGCCGGTCATTCCCGTCATTCTGATATCCGTCATCAACAGATCCGGTTTGTGACTGCAGTACAGACTGACCGCCTCTTCCCCGTTGCTCCCCGTTCCCAAAACGGTATGGCCAGAGCCCTCCAATATTGTCTGCAGTGCGCTGACCACCAGTGCATCATCATCGACTATGACTATATTCATCACACAATCCCCTCCTTGTACAGCGTAATATGAATGGTAAAGCCGTCATCATAAAATGTATTGAAAATCCCACTATATTTCGCCACTATTTCCTGCATGGATAAAAGTCCCATCCCTTTGCTCATTTTCGGTTTTCTACTGCCGTTGTCCTTTATGGATATTGTTAAAAAATCATTCTGTTCTTTTATGAAAATATGTATATCCGAAGCATCTGAATGTTTTTTTACATTCGTAAGAGATTCCTTGACGATGGATAGAATATCTATTTTCACTTCATGATCAATCGCCATCTCCACATCATACCTGAACTTTACATCAGACTGATCCATCTCCTTCATGTAATCTTCAATCCTTGTTTCAAGATCGATTGAAGTTTCATATAAATGGTGGATACTCATACGTATATCATCCATTCCGGCCTTCAGTCTGCTCTGTAATAAACCGAGGGATTCCTTTATCTTCTCCTCATCTCTGACATACTGCAGCGACTCGATCAGAAGAATGCTGCTGCTCAGTGAATGCCCGAGGGCATCATGCATGTCACGGGCGATTCTGTTTCTCTCGTTCAATCCCGCCATATGGATATCCTTCTCATGATTCTTGAGCAGTTCGTTATGCTGCCTCCTCAGCAGCAGATTATCGTTTGTCAGCTGATCCCGCACCTTTTTATTATCGCGTTTAAACCCTTCCATGGTTTCTCGCAGATAAACTATATAGATTACGGCAGCTGACATTACAATCAGCGATATCACAGGGTTGGCGACATAGAATATGAATGTCAATAAAGACCAGCGGCTGTAACGGCCCGCGACTGAAAAGGCCAGCAGAGGCACGTAATATATCCAGCCGGGGTTTAGTATGATGCACACAGTAAATATCCCGCTGATGACCAGTATGGTGTATCTTCGGTCAAACAGATCTACAGAGAAGAATAATATGAATGCTGAAAGGGCTATGAGGAGGCTCGCACTCTCCATACCAACGAAGTAAAAAACGGTCAAAATGAAGTACAGAAGCAGCTTTTCTATAATTATTCTCATCCTCTTCCCTCCTCAATCTTATGACATCTGTCACCCTTTATTATTATTTTATACACTAACGTGATTCTTAATAACAGTATAAACTTAATGTAACAAAGAATGAACAAGGAGGAACCAAGATGATCATGATGGACGGAGTGGTCAAAAGATACGATGAGCTGATTGCACTGGATCATTTTTCATTCAACGCCAAAGATGGAGAAATTGTCGGTCTTCTGGGCCCCAACGGCTGCGGCAAGACGACAGCCATCAACTGCATGCTGTCACTGCTCACTTTTGACAGCGGAGAAATAGAGATTTTCGGCGAAAAGGTCGATTCCAACAATAATGCAGTAAAAAGACGCATTGGCATCGTACCGCAGGAACTCGCGATTTTTGACAAGTTAAACGTGTATGAAAATATTGATTTTTATTGCGGACTCTATGTCAGCGACAAAAAAGAACGGAGGCAGCTCGTTGATGAAGCGATTGATTTTGTCGATCTCGGGAAATACAGGAAATTCACACCAGGAAAACTGAGTGGCGGTCTGAAGCGGCGGTTGAACATCGCCTGCGGGATTGCCCACCAGCCGGAGCTTCTGTTCATGGATGAACCGACAGTGGCCGTAGATGCCCAAAGCCGGAACTTCATCCTTGAGGGCATTAAAAAAATGAAGGCCAGAGGGACAACTGTCATCTACACCACCCACTACCTGGAAGAGGCAGAACAGCTGTGTGACCGCATGGTCATCATGGATCAGGGACGGAGCATAGCCCAGGGCACAGTCAGCCAGCTTCAAAAATCCATTTCCACCCAGGAACGCGTGGAAGTTGGATTCATGACCCAGGAAAAAGAAATGAAAAACAGGCTGGAAGAACTGCCGCATGTCGTCAAAGTGAGCAATAAGAATGATAATTATCTCATCCATTTCGAAAAGCAGGAGAACAACCTTTCCAACCTCATCAAATTTATAGAGTCAAATGACCTGACCTATACGGAACTGACGAGCGAGAGAGCCACATTAAGCGATATCTTCCTGGAGCTTACAGGCAAGGAGCTGAGGGACTGATGAATATATTACGCATGACTTATTATCTGATCAGTATCAGTTTTAAGGATTTCGGTTTCTGGTTCTGGACATTATGCTACCCGCTTCTGCTCACCGGATTATTCATCATGACGACAGCAAACATGACCAGTGGAGAACTTGAAGACATCAACGTCGGCATAGCTAAAGGACAGGAAATCCGTGCAGTGATCGAAGAAGTAGATTTCATCAATGTGACGGTCATGACAGAATCCGAAGCTGTCACTAAGATGAAAGAGAATGAAATCGCCGGTTATATTCACGGAGAAAATGATCTACTGGTTACGGAATCAGGATTCAATCAGACTGTGCTTGAAATGACACTCAATCAGATTGAAAAGATCAGCAGTGCCGGAATCCCTTATGAAAATTATGATTTCGGGGCACAATTCATAGAAGCGAACAGCCAGGAAGCCCAGCCGGAATCGGTATTGTTCTATTCACTGATTGCCATGATTGCATTTTACGGCATGTTTTCAGGCATTGAGTTCATCACATCGATGCAGCCGAACCTGGATCCGATGGGGGCGCGTTTTGCGGCCAGTCCCTATAGCAAGGCGAAGTTCCTTTTCTCCAGTGTCATTGGAGCTCTCTGTCTCAATCTGCTCACTAACATCATCATTCTGACGGTCATCATCCAGTTCTACAAAATCAACCTGTTTACAGAACTGTGGCCGACATTATTACTTTTACTCATCGCCAACCTGACAGGTATCGGCCTCGGTCTGCTCATCGGACTCATCCCGAAAATAAATGCTGGAATGAAAACTACCATCTCAGTAATATTCATCATCGGTCTTTCCGCCCTTTCGGGTCTCATGGGACCGTTCATCAAAGTGATCATCGAAAACAACTTGCCATGGCTGAATACATTCAACCCGCTGGCAAGGCTCACGGACACCATGTATAAAATCAATTTTCTCGGCAATTACAACGACTACTGGATGACGATAGGCATCCTGGCAGCATATGCAGCACTCTTTTATGGCATTACACTACTTTCACTGAGGAGGAAGCAATATGACAGTATTTAAAGGTATCCTCCTGCACTTCTGGAAGTACAATATTTTAATTCTCATTCTGCTCTCAGCATTTTTCACTTTTGCTATCATGTTTTCCCAGGGTAACAGCAGTGATAATTATAATTCAGAAATACTGAACCTGAAAATCATCGATCACAGCGAGTCAGAAGTCAGCAACGGTTTGATCGAGTATTTGGATGTTAATAATGATGTCCAAGTCACCAATGTGGAAAATCCCGATATTGAAGCAGTCGAGGAAGAGATATTCTTAAGTTCCATTGACGGCCTCATCATCATACCGGAAGATGCAGAATCAAAGTTCATGGAAGGGAATCCTGTAGTGGAAACGACAACTGATCAGAGATCACCGAAGCATCTGCAGCTTCAGACAGCAATACAGCAGTATTTCATGTTCCTGAAGGCGGACTTTGATACTGCCGGGACACTGCATCCGGATGACGTTACAGAACTGCTGTCAGACAGCATAGATGTAAAAATCCATGAATCGGTGGATGTCGAAGCACAGAGCAACTTTGATTATATGAGGAACTATACGAATTTCGCCGGCTACTGGATCATGCTTTTCCTTCTGATCATAGTCGGGAATGTAATGTCTGAATTCAATGCAGAGAAGCTTAAACAACGGGTCAATGTTTCACCTATGAAAACAAGTGCCTTCATGATCCAGATGATCCTGTCCCAAATTGTCGTTGGTCTGTTCGTCGTCGCTTTCATGTTCTTCGGAGCCCTCCTGCTCCGTGCCGGTGATTTATCAGGGGTACCGGTTGGTAAGATGCTTATTGCACTCGTGCTCATTACAGCATTCACCCTGGCAATCCATTACGTCATCGGTGCAATCACAACCAACAAATTTATCATCAACGGTCTGGCAAACTTCATTGCCATCGGCATGGCATTCCTCTCAGGAGTCATGATGCCGCTTGAAGTGATGGGAGGGACTGCACAGAATATTGCACAATACCTTCCCCTGTATCACTTTACTCAAATTTATGCCAGTGCAGACATCACTTGGAGTGAAGCTGTCTTTCCAATGCTGGTAGTGACACTGTATACCATTGCTTTTCTAGTCATCGGTATGATTCTTGAGAACAGAAGAAAAATCTCCTCATGAATATGAAAAAGGCGATTCAATAGAATCGCCTTTTCATGTTATATATGTGATTTTAAGTAGTCCGTGAATTTCCTCTGTGTTTCTAGGTAATTCTTCAGCTCTTCATCAGGGATCAGATCCATATATTCATCTCTGAGTTTCTCAGCATGCTTTTCTGCACGATTAATGGTGTCCAGTCCTTTTTGTTCAATCACCAGATACCTGTTCCTTCTGTCTGTCTCTTCCACTTCTCTTTTGACGAGTTCTTTATTCTCCAGGTTCTTGATGATCTGACTGACCGCCCCTTTTGAGATTACCATCTTTTCAGCCAATTCATTCTGTGTCATTCTCCCGAATGTCTGAAGCTCATTTAAAACGATCAGCTGTGTCAATGAAACATCTTCTCCGAACGTCTTATTCCAATGCCTCATTGAAAGGTTTGTCAATGATTCATTTAAATTGAACAGATTATAGAAATGATTATTTTCTGTCACTTTTTATTCAACCCCTTTCATATTATTTAAACATACTCAATTTAAATTTAAACTGTTTTTTAAACATTTTTTAAAATTTAATAGCGGGCATATTAAAACAGGGCAAGAATACTTGCCCTGCTGAAGATCATTTTCTGGCTTCCTCAGGGATTTCTATATCCCCGATGCTGTTGAATGATTTGAACTCGACCTCACCCGTCAATTCAAATGAGCCATGTTCTGTATCACCCTGCGCTTCATAATCAATGTCTTTTATCAGATGCTCTTTTGCATCCACTACTATCTTGAGAGTGTTGTCTATGCCGTCAATGTTGAGATTTCCGAAATTATCTGCGAACAGCTGTTTAAAAGTTTCAAATACTTTCTTGCTTTCCCCATCATAGCTGTAGACAACCGTGTCCCCTTCATCCTTCTTTTCCAGCTGATCTTTAATGCCGGTAAACGACAGTACGGCATTATTGTAAGTCACCTGATAAAGATGTCTGGCACCTGCTGAATCTGATATATCCACCCAATCTGTACCATTATAGTAGAATGTTTCCCCGTCCTTGGAAAATGTCCGGTCTTCTCCTTCAGATTTCAAGTGGAGAGAAGGCGGGCCATCCGAATCGCCTTCCTTGAACCGGACATCCGCACTCAGTTCCTCAGGCCTGGAATCGTTGACCTGCCCTTCAAGGTTCAATAGCGCCTGATAACTTTTTATATCCTTCGATCGTGCTATGACAGCATTTAATGTCTCATCATCCGTTTCTTCCATGTTTGAGAGTTTTTCCTTTGCAGACTGCTTTGGAGCATCTTCATCCATTTCACTCGTCTTTGCTGCATTTCCTGATGTTTCATTTATATGATCCTCGGCCTCATCCGCTTCAGAACATCCGGCGAATATGAATGAAGCGGTCAATGTGACCAGTATATATTTTGAAACCTTCATTTCCTTTTACCCCTTACACCTCAAATTGTCCATAAATCATAACATGTTTCTTCCGCTATAACTAACGATAAGCTAGCCGGATACGCGCCGCCGTGCGATTTTCTTCGCATTGTTGCGCACTTGGAAGAAGCGATTGACGGTGTAGAGGATGAGCCCGCTCCAAATCAGTATATAAGCCACTTTATGGATATCTGTAAATGCCTCATTGTACATGAAGACGCCGATAAGGAGCATGATCGTCGGTGCAAAATATTGCAGGAACCCGATCAGCGACAGTCTTATTCTCTGTGCCCCCAGCGCAAACAAGAGGAGTGGAATAGCTGTGGCGACCCCTGTGCCCATCATGACCAGACTGTCTATATTGAAGCCGAAGCTTCCCTGTCCGCTGCTTTCGAGTATAAAGATATAGACCAGTGCAAAAGGTGCAAGCACGAATGTTTCAACTGCAAGTGCAAAAATAGCATCCAGGTTGATTGTTTTCTTAATGAGTCCATATATGCTGAATGATGCAGCCAGATAAAGGGAAATCCACGGTGCCGCACCAAGTCCGACTGCAAGATACGTCACCCCGATGAAGACTATGGCGATTGCAATCCACTGGATTTTGGAAAACCGTTCACCGAGCAATACGAACCCAAACAATATACTGATCAGCGGGTTTATATAGTACCCCAGACTCGCATCCAGAATATGTCCCGTATTTACCGCAATGATATAGACCAGCCAATTTGAAGTGATAACCGCAGAGGCGAAAAATAAAGCCATCACTTTCTTCTTATCCTTAAAGATGAATTTCAGGTCTTTTCCGAAGAGGAATAACCTGTTCGTCATGATGATGAAGACAATCATGAATATGAATGACCAAAATACCCTGTGTGCAATGATTTCATATGGTGATATATGTTCGACCTGCTTCCAGTAAATAGGAAGGAAGCCCCATATTATGTATGCTCCGAGCGCAAACATTATCCCTTTTTTATTTTCACTCACCCTGCCACTCCTCTCCATTCAATATAACAAGTTTAACTTTAAATCGATTTTTTTCAAATATAAAGAAAAAGACCGGAACAAAAAAGTCCCGATCTTCAGAAAAATTCCCGTTCAATTTGAATCAATACGGATTTAAACCATCCTTTTCAAACGGTACATCCGCTTCAGAAAAGCTTTCATAACTGCTGTTCCGTCCCGTTTCCGACTGCGCTTCACTGTACCTTCTGTCCAATTCATCACGGCACTTGAAGTAATATGCCGTGAGGCTCCCTGTCATGTAGTACATGGCGTAACAAAATACAGCCATGATAATGATGATTGCAATAGGTATTGATATGATCATCAAATACCCCAGCGTTTGTTCGTCGGTAAGCAGAATGGCCAGTGCAACAATTACACCAACCATCACGACATAGAGCACCGTCGGCAGAAGCAGCAGCAGAAAGTTGCTTATAATAAGTCGGATCAGACTCCCTCCTGCACTGAACATGACGTTCCAGCCGATTTTAAGTTTATCAAAAGTGGGAATCAAAGGCTGATCGATATATGCCATGAATACAAGGAACATGTATATTCCTATCAGTATATAGGGTATATATGAAATGATGGCAATCAGTATATTGAGCAGTATCAAAGTGACCATCAGGGCGATTTCTCCGCCTGAAACCCCTGAGACTCCCTGTGACATGCTTTCTGCAATCACCACCAGCGGTGTATTTATCGCCATTAAAAGAAATTGGAGGGCAAAGCCATAGATGAGGGAGAAAATGAAATACATCACCAGCATGAGCAGACTGAGTTTTATCACCTTGCTGTAGTTCCCTTTTCTGAAGGTTATGAAGACATCCTTGAACTTATAATTCTTCTGTCTGTAGGCACTCGCAAAAAACCTGAGGATACCGATGCTGATCGGATACATTATAAAAATAGCAACCAGCATAATGATGAACATCATCGGTAAGATCCATAGAAGCCCCCATGCAGAATCAAAGAATGTCACCGGAAGCATCATCACAAGCATCGCGGCAAAGAACGCCACATAAATCAAAATAAATGTCAGGACAGTATACCAGAACGTCTTCCCATGAAATCCGGAAGCATTCCGCTTATATGCCGACTGGTACTCAAACATATTTCCACCTCTTCTTACTTGGATTTTGAAACATTTAGTCCGGACACATTGGACCTGTCATCTTAAACTCCCTTTTGTCATGAATTCTGTGCCAAACTCGCATTTTGTTTATATTGTAATGATACTATACCCTGCCTATGATTAAAGTATATAGAAATTCTTTATAAATTTGAATAAGGGGTGACAAACATGTCAGAAAAGAAAAGCGGTATTTCACGTAAAGTACAGGCATTCGGTTCGTTCCTGAGCAGTATGATCATGCCGAACATCGCAGCCTTCATCGCATGGGGACTTATTACGGCAATGTTCATCGATGTCGGCTGGTTCCCGAATGAAAATCTGGCAACCATGGTCGATCCGATGATCATCTATCTGCTGCCTTTGCTCATTGCATATACAGGCGGTAAACTCATCAGTGATGTACGCGGCGGTGTCGTCGGCGCGACAGCCACTATGGGGGTCATCGCAGCCTTCCCGGATTCGCCGATGCTTCTCGGTGCCATGGTGATGGGGCCACTCGGCGGCTATCTGATGAAGAAAGTGGATGAAGTCCTCGTTCCTAGAATACGCCAGGGGCTCGAGATGCTCGTAAACAACTTCTCAGCAGGTTTTCTTGCATTCTTCCTCGCATTGTTCGGTTATTATGGTCTCGGACCAGTCGTTTCCTGGCTGACTACAATGCTTGGTAAACTCGTCGATGTGATTGTTGAGGCCGGAATGCTCCCGGTAGCGAGCATCTTCATCGAACCGGCAAAAGTACTCTTCTTGAATAACGCGATCAATCATGGTGTACTCACACCACTCGCTTCTGAAGAAGTGCGTGAAGCGGGACGTTCCATCCTCTTCACACTCGAATCCAACCCAGGACCAGGTTTCGGTATTCTTCTCGCATACATGGTCTTCGGTAAAGGCAGTGCACGCGCGACCGCACCCGGTGCGGCAATCATACATTTCGTCGGCGGTATCCATGAGATATACTTCCCGTATATCCTGATGAAACCGGCACTTGTCATCGCAGCCATTCTCGGGGGTGCATCAGGCATCCTGACATTCTCACTGCTCGATTTCGGTCTGTCAGGTCCGGCTGCACCAGGAAGTATCCTTGCCTACTTCGCAATGACTCCGAGAGGTGAATACCTCACAATGTTCCTGGGCATACTGGCAGCAACACTCGTTTCTTTCCTTGTTGCATCGCTCATCCTGAAATTCTCCAAACAGCAGGATGAAGACCTGGAAGCTGCAACAGCCCAGATGGAAGATAGTAAAGGGAAAAAATCTTCAGTAGCAGGTTCACTGACACAGACTGAAAAAGTGGAAACAGCTGAAGCTGGCTTCGACTACAGCAAGGTCGATAAGATTGTCTTTGCGTGTGACGCAGGCATGGGTTCAAGCGCCATGGGTGCGGGTATGTTAAAGAACAAGTTCAAAAAAGCAGGACTCGACATAGAAGTGACAAACTCGGCCATCAACCAGCTCAAAGGTGACGAAGACATCATCATCACCCAGGAAAAGCTGACCGAGCGCGCTGAAAATAAAGTACCGACTGCCAAACATGTTTCAGTTGACAACTTCCTCAACAGTCCGAAATACGATGAACTGCTTGCGGATCTTCAAAATGAACAGCAGGACGTAACAAATGATGAACCGGAAGAAACGGCCGCATCCGACTTTGATTACTCGACCGTCGACAAAGTTGTCTTTGCATGTGACGCAGGCATGGGTTCAAGTGCCATGGGTGCGGGTATGTTAAAGAATAAGTTCAAAAAAGCTGGACTCGATATCGACGTGACGAACTCCGCAATCAACCAGCTCAAGGGTGATGAGGACATAATCATCACGCAGAAAACTCTGACAGAACGCGCAGAGGATAAAGTTCCGACAGCAAAACACATTTCAGTCGACAACTTCCTCAACAGCCCGAAATACGATG
>CAYTIR010000011.1:0-42882 GCA_964437955.1 uncultured Staphylococcaceae bacterium | reverse complement strand
CTTGCAGAAGATGTACAGGGTAAATCTGCAAAACTGAATTCAGTCGTAGATGCAGTTCAGGGAATTGGTAATTCGATGACAAACTTGAATTCTTCTGTGGACAGAGTGACGAATTCCATCACTCATAACATTTCACAAAATGAAGATAAAATTTCACAAGTTGTACAATGGTCAAACGTAGCAATGGAAGTTGCAGACAAATGGCAGATGAGACAGAAAAGAAACAGTGCTTATGCTACCAGATATTCAACAACTTCTGAAACAGATCCGGATAAATTACCAGTAGCTGTAAACAAAGCAACTACACAAGGTGATAATCTGGATGAAGATCGTGTAAACGCAGGAATGAATGACCGTAAGTAATAGGAGGTCTGGGAATGGAAACTTATAACAGAGATCGACATCTGCATGGTGTGGAAGAATACGAAGAACAGGTTCATCAATCTACAGGCAGAGATTTTTCAATCGGCTTATTGATTGGTCTCGTAGTAGGAACAGTCGGCGGTCTTCTGCTCGCACCTAAGTCAGGTGACGCTTTGAGAGATGATATTACAGATCAGGCCAATAAACTGTCTAAAAACCTGAGCAGCGATGAGACTGACAGTTCCATGAAGGAGAAAGCGGAAAAGAAAACCAACTTGCTCCGTGATAAGCTCAAAGGTAAAAAGGATGAAGCTGTCGTTAAGAAAAGTGAAATGGACGAAAAGAACCGTGTGAAAGCAATTGATGATTCTGCAATGGCAGCTCAAAAAAAAGCTATTCAGGAAGAAGTCAATGAAGAACACACTAGAGATGTCAGAACGGTCGACATGTCCAAGTATGAAGAGAAAAATGAGTAATTATGAGATATCACTATATTCTAACCACATGTGTCAATCATGTGGTTAGATTTTTTATGAGGTGTTTTTATGAACGGTAGTAATGACGAAGAATTACAGGCGATTGATGAAAAGTTGATGGAGCTTCTCGAAGTACGTGGTCAAAAAGTTTTAAATATGGAAGATAAAATGGATGAAGCGGCTTATATCGAAAATTTTATTTCCAACTACAAGGGATTGTACACAAAAGACTTTATCGGGAAGTTTTTAAAGGCTTTGTTCAGGGAGACATTCAAGACGCATTCCGCGCCAGAGAAGGAAATGCTGTTTTCCAGAAAATATAAAAGTTCAGATACGGTTATAAATATCGGGAGCCTCAAAGTAGGTGGGGGAAAGCCGGTAAACATATTCGGCCCTTGTGCTGTTGAATCCTATCAACAGACTTCAGAGGTGGCTGCCATGCTGTCTGACAGGAAATTATCCATTATGAGAGGTGGCGCATTCAAACCGAGGACCTCCCCTTATGATTTTCAAGGTCTTGGAGAGAAAGGGCTCAAAATCCTTGCGCAAATAAGAGAGGAATTCGAAATTGCTGTGGTCAGCGAAATTACTGCGCCAGAGCATGTAGACTTGGCTGCCCCTTATTTGGATGTATTTCAGATTGGGGCACGTAATATGCAGAATTTTGAGTTGCTTAAAACTGTTGGGAAGTCCAATAAGCCGGTTCTTTTAAAAAGGGGATTAAGCGCCACTCTTGAAGAATTTTTATTTGCGGCTGAATACATACTTGCTGAAGGCAACCAACAGGTGGTTCTGTGTGAAAGAGGCATACGGACTTATGAAAAGAGTACAAGGAATACACTGGATATCTCAGCAATACCTCTGTTGAAGCAGGTCAGTCATCTCCCGGTCATTGTAGATGTCACCCATTCGACAGGGCGCAAAGAGATAATGCTGGAATGTGCCAGAGCGGCACTTGCAGCAGGAGCGGATGGTGTAATGGCGGAAGTTCATCCTGAACCTGCAAAAGCTCTCAGTGATAATAATCAGCAGATGTCTTTTGCTGAGTTTGATAAATTTATTACAAATTTATCTTAATTGTGTCGAAATTTGACCGTTCATGTTATTATAATACAAAAAGCGTTTACAAGTGTGAAAGCACGGAGGTGCAATATGACTGTTACAATTTATGATGTTGCCAGGGAAGCAAAGGTTTCAATGGCGACGGTGTCGAGGGTTTTGAATGGCAATCCCAATGTTAAGCCGGAAACCCGTAAAAAAGTAAAAGATGTTATAGAGCGTCTGAATTACAGGCCAAATGCGGTTGCCCGCGGGTTAGCAAGTAAGAAGACGACGACCGTGGGTGTGATCATCCCTGATATTTCCAATCTTTATTATTCTGCATTGGCGCGTGGCCTTGATGATATTGCAGAAATGTATAATTATCAAACGATCATTACAAATACTGAAAATGACCCAGAAAAGGAAAGGGATTCATTCCTCAGCCTCGTCAGCAAACAAGTGGATGGTGTTGTATTCCTGGGCGGTGCTTTAAATGAAGAGACGCTGTCAGATATTAAGAATTCCCATGTCCCGGTTGTAATCTGTGGGACTAGTGAGAAGGATAAGAATCTGCCTTCTGTGAACATTGATTATTTTGAAGCAATCAAAGAAGCGACTTCCAAATTCCTTGAAGATGGTGCAGACAGGATTGTTTTAGTTAAGGCATCTTATTCTAATCAGCTTGAAAATCATATTGAACAAGGTATTTCAGCTGCCTATACGGATACTGGCAAATCAATCGACGACAGCCTCACGTTGGTAGCAGGAGCTGATTATCAGTCCGGTAAAGATATATTTGATAAGATCAATGAACATAATGCGGATGTAGTCATTACGATGAGTGATGAAACGGCAATTGGTGTGCTCCACAGTGCAATGGACCATGACCTTGGAATTCCGAAAGATATACAAGTGTTGAGCTGCAGTAATACCAGACTTGTAAATATGGTGAGGCCTCCGTTATCCAGCATCGCAATGCCGCTTTATGATATTGGTGCGGTTGGCATGAGATTGCTAACTAAATATATGAATGAAGAAACAGTGGATGAATCGAATGTTATCCTGCCTTATAAGATTGAATATCGTTCTACAACGAAATAGAAAGAAAAAGCCGAGTCCTTTAAGGATTCGGCTTTTTTAACTTTCTAGATGGAGCATCGCACGGTCCAATGTACTCTCATTTTTTTCCGCAATCTCAGTTCGTCTGGGAATATCCTGATAATCACTTGTATCATCTTCCCAATTTTGAGGGAAATATACTGGGCATTTCGATTCATATTTCTCCAAATATGTTTCAGGAAGTCTGCCTGTCGGTGCTTCTATACCGGTCATGGCCAGCCATATCTGAGCCCACATGCGGGGGACGACCTGCCAGAGATTATATCCACCGCCACCAACTGCAATCCATTTCCCATCCGTATATTGATCTGCCATTTTACATACGAATCTTGGAATCTCTTCAAAAGATTTGGATGTCAGTGAGAGGTGGGTCATCGGATCCCTGTAATGGGCATCCACACCGTTTTGGCTAATGATGATATCAGGTTTGAATTTAATGATAGCAGCCTCCAGGCTTTCTTTGAAAGTGTTCATAAAAGATTCATCTTCAGTAAATGCATCAATCGGCAGGTTTACTGCGAAGCCGAATCCTTCCTCGGTTCCACGTTCTGTCAGGCTGCCTGTACCAGGGAATAGGTATCTTCCCGTTTCATGTATTGAATAAGTCATGACTTCACTTGAATCATAGAAAATCCATTGTACGCCATCACCATGGTGCGCATCTGTATCCACATACATTACACGTTGAGAATATTTTGTGCGCAAATACTCTATTGCTACAGCAGAATCATTATATACACAAAAGCCGCTTGCTCTCCCGCTGAACCCATGGTGCAGGCCGCCTGCAAGACTGGCAGCTTTATCCGTGCGGCCCTCCATTACAGCTTCCACAGCAGTCAGAGTTGCTCCTACCAGCATCTTGCTTTTTTCATGCATTCCTTCAAAACTCGGTGTATCTTCAGTGTCCAGACCGTAACTGTCCATCTTATCTTTTGACAAAATGCCTTCACCAGCGGCTTTGACTGCATCTATAAAGTCTTTTTTATGGACAAGCAGCAATTCATCATCTGTGGCTTCCCGTGGCTTAATAATGTCGGTGTCTTTTAAAAATCCAGCTTGTATTAACAGGTCCGTCGTCATTTTAAGTCTCATCTGATTGAAAGGGTGTGTAGAGTTGAAACGGTATTTAAGCAATGAATCATCATATACATACAGTGGCTTCTTCATTGGTCTGTATGCATCGGATTCACTACTGTGAATCCTTTTTCTTTCAGTTTTTCTATCGCTTTTATCGGATTCATTGCCTGGATTCTTAAGACGATTGTTTTATACCCCTTCATTTCTTTATTTCTATAAACAGAAACACTGATGATTCTTATATTAAGATCTTTGAAAACTTTTCCAATGTCATATATGACACCTGTTCTGTCCTCAATATTAACTTCGATGATAGAGCCGGGCTCTGTAATACCTGTCAGTTCCAAGAAAGTGTTTAACATATCTTTTTGGGTGACGATGCCGACGACTTTATTGTCAGAGACCACAGGCATTGCTCCAATCGAATAGTGATAGAAATCTAGCGCGATCTCCTCGACAAAATCGAGTGGATGACAGAATGAAACTCGTTTTCTCATGATCCGGGATATTGGAACTTTTAAGTTGAAGCTGGGATCATCATCAGACAGGACCGAAGGCAGAGTCAACTTGATATCCCGGTCTGAAATAATTCCTGTAAGCTTTTCTTCTTCATTAACGATAGGAATATGACGAAATGAGTGTTGACTCATCATCTCCATTGCATCTTCTATAGTATTATCCGGACTGAGAGTAAAGACCGGAGAAGTCATGATTCTTTCGACAAGCATTAGTGAATCCCCCTAAAAGAAAAATCTGTTTTTAAATCTTATTTTATCAAACTCCATCATTTGATCGTCTGTAATGTTCTTACCGATGCGTGCCATCAGGGTATTGGCCGGGTGGCCGGTAATTTCTGGATCATTCGTCTGGAATACTTCAAAACCGCTTGATGCCATTAATCTGATCATCAGCTTTTTATAGTCATAGACATCGAGACCGCTATTTTTCAAATCCCAGTGCCAGTAATACTCAGTTGTGATAGTGATATAATTATCCATGTAACTATCCAACATGGATAACTGAAGCATTCGTTTACCAAGTCCGAAGCTTCTGTAGTCGAGACTCACTTCAACCGCTCCGAGCTCCATGATATAAGGCAGGTTACCATCAGACCATCTTTCCATGGGATCCGGGTGCAGGAAAGTGACGTAACCAATGATATGACTGTCTTTTCTGGCAATGATAATCCGACCTTCCTCAAGATCTGCAATTTCTATGATTGCTTCAAATTGCTCTTTGGGCGGCCGGAATGCATCCAGTCCGTCATCATAGCTGTATTGTTTCAGTTCTTCCCCGGTCAAGGGGCCTTCTATGACAAATGACTGATCTTCGACATTGTACTCTTCTTTATAATACGTCTTAATATGGCGCAAAAGAAGCCCTCCTGAAGCTTTTGATTTAAAATTTTGAAAAATCCGTCACTTATATTATATAATAATAATTGTAAAAGAAAAATACAAAAGGGGAGTTACGTTATGGAACTAGAAATTTATGAAGCAACGGATCAAAATACAAATCTGAAAGATTATGATGAAACAGTTAAAAAATTTGATTGGGATGAAATTGAAAAAAATTTCTCATGGTATGAAACCGGGAAATATAATATGGCCTATGAAGCAATTGATAAACACGCTGAAAATGGCCTGGCGGATAAAGTTGCCCTCCATTATAAAAGTGGAGAAAGACATTCGGCCTATACTTATGAAGATTTAAAAAAAGCATCAAATAAAGCAGCAAATATTTTTAAGAATGAGGCTGGAGTTGTAAAAGGGGACAGGTTATTCATATTCATGGCCAGAAGTCCTGAACTTTATTTTTCAATTCTGGGTGCTTTGAAGGTCGGAGCCATTGTTGGACCATTGTTTGAGGCGTTCATGGAGAAAGCAGTAAGAGACCGTCTGGAAAACAGTGATGCTAAAGTCATTGTGACCACACCTGAACTACTGCCGCGTATTCCTGTGGATGATCTGCCAAACCTTGAAAAAGTGATTGTCGTCGGCGATGATGTGGAAGAAAAGTACATTGATTTCAACAGTAGTTTTGAAAACGCTTCAGAGGAATTCGATATTGAATGGATGGGGAAAGAAGATGGCATGATTCTTCACTATACCAGTGGTTCGACAGGCCAGCCCAAAGGTGTAATGCATGTTCAGCACGCAATGGTTCAGCAGTATATTTCAGGAAAATATGTGCTGGATCTAAAAGAGGATGATGTCTACTGGTGTACTGCAGACCCTGGCTGGGTGACAGGTACATCCTACGGTATATTTGCACCATGGTTAAATGGTGCCACTAACGTAGTCGTGGGAGGACGGTTCTCTCCGGAAGCTTGGTATGGAGCAATCCAGGATCTGAAAGTGACAATCTGGTACAGCGCTCCGACTGCATTCCGCATGCTCATGGGAGCCGGGGATGAAATTGTAAAAGATTATGATCTATCGAGTCTGCGCCACATTTTATCTGTAGGGGAGCCATTGAACCCTGAAGTGGTAAAATGGGGGATGAAAGTATTCGATTTAAGAATCCATGATACTTGGTGGATGACGGAAACCGGTGCACATATGATTGTCAACTTCCCTTCCATGGATATTAAAGCAGGATCCATGGGTAAAGCTCTGCCGGGCACAGAAGCTTCTATCATTGATGATGAAGGGAACGAACTGCCGCCGAATCGCATGGGTAACCTTGCTCTTAAAAAAGGATGGCCGGCGATGATGCGTAAAATATGGAAAAATGACGCAAAATACGAGTCATACTTTATTGGTGATTGGTATGTTTCCGGTGATTCGGCATATATGGATGAGGATGGATACTTCTGGTTCCAAGGACGAGTGGATGATGTAATCATGACCGCAGGTGAAAGGGTCGGGCCATTTGAAATCGAATCTAAGCTTGTGGAGCATCCAGCTGTTCAGGAAGCCGGTGTCATTGGAAAGCCGGATCCTGTACGTGGAGAAATCGTTAAGGCATTCATTGCAATTCGTGAAGGTTATGACCAGACTGATGAACTTAAGGAAGAAATCAGGGTTTTTGTAAAAGAAGGGCTCGCTGCACATGCCGCACCAAGAGAAATTGAGTTTAAGGATAAATTACCTAAGACGAGAAGCGGTAAAATCATGAGACGTGTACTTAAAGCCTGGGAGCTTGATCTTCCAGCAGGTGACCTTTCTTCGATGGATGATGATTAAAAAGATTATTGCCTCCAGTTTTTACTGGAGGCAATATTTTGAATAGTATGGCATAATAGGTAATAAAGACCCATATTGTGGGCACATTACAATAATAGGAGATGAATTTATGGCACATTTGACAGATCAGGAAATTGCAGCACAATCTGAAATCAGGCCGATACAGGATATCGCTGATAAAGCAGGAATTCCCCAGGATGCACTGGAGATGTACGGCAAGTATAAAGCGAAAGTCGATATACATAAGGTTGAAGGGGATGAGTCGAAATCAAAAGTAGTGTTGGTTTCTGCCATGAACCCTACACCAGCAGGTGAGGGGAAATCAACTTGTACAGTAGGTCTGGCGGATGCTTTCAACAAACTTGAAAAAAATGTAATGGTTGCACTGCGTGAACCTGCGCTAGGACCGGTTATGGGTATTAAAGGCGGCGCTACAGGCGGCGGGCATGCCCAGGTTCTGCCAATGGAAGAGATCAACCTTCATTTCAATGGTGACCTTCATGCAATCACAACAGCGAATAATGCATTGGCTGCGTTCATCGACAACCACCTCCATCACGGTAATAAATTGAACATCGACCCACGCCGTGTATCATGGAAACGTGTAATGGATATGAATGACCGGGCATTGCGTCAGATAAACGTAGGACTTGGAGGTGTAACACGTGGTGTTCCGAGAGAAGATGGTTTCGATATCACAGTAGCGAGTGAAATCATGGCAGTCTTGTGTCTTGCGACTGATATTATCGATCTTAAGAAAAAAATTGCCAACATCATAATTGGTTACACTTATGACAAAGAACCTGTCACAGTAGGTCAGCTTGAAGTTGAAGGTGCATTGGCACTGCTTCTGAAAGAAGCAATCAAACCTAACCTGGTACAAACGATGGAAGGTACACCGGCATTGATTCATGGTGGTCCATTCGCAAACATTGCACACGGCTGTAACTCACTGATTGCAACGAATACTGCAAGAAAACTGGCTGATATCGTTGTAACTGAATGTGGTTTCGGTTCTGACCTTGGTGGAGAAAAATTTATGGACATCAAAGCAAGAAAAGGTAACTTCGCACCTGATGCAATTGTCCTTGTGGCTACAATCCGTGCACTTAAGATGAACGGTGGCGTGGCGAAGAGTGATCTTGGTGAAGCGAACGTTGATGCTCTTAAAGAAGGAATCTCAAACCTTGAGAAGCACGTTGAGAACGCTCGCAAATTCGGTGTGGAACCAGTTGTTGCTCTGAACGACTTTGTGACTGATACAGATGAAGAAAGAAACTTTGTGCTTGATTGGTGTAAAGAGCAGGGCGTACGTGTAGCACTGACTAAAGTATGGGAGCATGGCGGTGCCGGAGGAACGGATCTAGCAGAGCAGGTACTGGAAGTGCTTGACCAGGAGCAGAACTTCAAACATCTCTATGAAGTTGAACTTCCTATCGACCAGAAGATTGAAAAGATCGTTACTGAAGTTTATGGTGGTGACGGTGTCATCTTCACTGACAAAGCGAAAAAACAGCTTGCTGAAATCGAACGTCACGGATGGGGAAATGTCCCGGTTTGTATGGCAAAGACACAGTATTCACTGAGTGATGACCCTACACTTCTCGGCAGACCATCAGGATTTAAAGTAACCGTCAGAGAACTCATTTCCAAAAATGGAGCTGGCTTCATACTGGCGCTGACAGGTGATATCATGACTATGCCTGGATTGCCGAAAACACCTTCTGCTGTACATATGGATGTAGATGCAGATGGCAATTCAAAGGGACTATTCTAAACAATAAAGACAAAAAAGGTTAGCCGGAATTTTTCCGGCTAACCTTTTTTTAATCTTCTTCTTTTTCTTCTTTTTTGTCATCATCCTCTTCATCATCATCGTCATCAGAAGAAGAGCGACCAACTGTATATTTTTTGTCATAGGAGTTTGTTACAGTACCTCTCAGATCCGATTTGCTCAATCCGGAATCAAATGGAGCCCCCATCCTCTGTTGGATGGAAGAAGAACTCAGACTTCCTTTGTCGGTAAGTTTGGTATCCTCTGCAATGAGTCCTTTAATAGGTTTATCAAGACTCTTGCTGCAATCATCTTCCTTTTCCATTGTTAATGCACAATATTCAACTTCTCGAACAGAATCTGGACGGTTGAATTTCTGATTTTCACCCATCTTTTCAGGGGCGGCTTCACTTAATGCTATCGCCAAGTCTCTCCAGTTGTATACGTGCATATACTGTTCGGCATCCTGGTTGGCTACTTGCGGGATATTTCTGTCATATCCCATCCAGAGGCCTAAAGTGACTTTAGGATTGTATCCCATGAACCAGGAGTCGATGAATGAGTTCGATGTACCGGTTTTTGCAGCCCAGTCAAATCTGTTGTCGTACCTGTCGTAGAAGTCACTGATGTGATAGGCAGAACCTGTCTGGAATGATTCTTCCAGCATATCCGACATCAGGAAGGCTGTTGATTCTTTGAACACTTGTTTTGAAGATCCTTCATGTTCGTAAATTACTTCGCCTTCCGGACTTGTAATCGATTCGACCATATAACTGTCAGACATCTTTCCATTGTTACCGAATGTTGAGAATGCATCAACGTTCTGTATTACAGACATATCATTGACGCCCAACGGTAATGAAGGGATTAGTGTGTCTTGGTTAGAATAAAGGTGGCCAGGGAGCGGTATACCCATTTTTTCGAAATACTCCTGGGGATTATGCTCTCTTACGTCCGCCCATAATCTCAGAGTACTCAAGTTATAAGAGTTGCTGAGTGCATGTTTGGCTGAAACGAGTCCGAATTCTTCATCAACATCATAGTTTCTAGGGCTATAATCAGTTCCCGGGATCGTAAAGAATTTATCAAGCAATACGGTATCCGGCGCTATCAGCCCTTTGTCGAGTGCCGGACCGTACGTAATCAGCGGCTTCATCGTTGAGCCTGCACTTCTGGTTGTTTGTGTTGCATGGTTTATAGAAGAGTTCTCATGGTTCCTGCCACCTATGAATCCCAGTATTTTCCCGGATGCATTGTCTTTCAGAACAGCACCGATTTCATGTTCGAATTCCTGGTTGCTTTCTTCCTGTTCCTCTTCTGAAGCATCTTCAGCCTGCTGAATGCTCTTATTACCATAATAATAGTTGGAGTTATTTTTTACATCCTGCATTGTGTCATAGATGGTCTTATCAATAGTCGTTTCAATATGATAACCCTGGTTGCGGAGTGCCTGATTCGCTTTTTGTGTGTATTCCTGATTGAGTAGAGGAGTTGTATTTACATCTTCTCTTGAAACACCTTCTTTTTCAGCGAGATGGTATTTGAGTATGTCTATACTGCGTCTTTCCACCTCTTCTGTAAGGAATGGATAGTTTTGATTAGGAACAGTGACACTGTCAGTCAGATTGGCATAAATATCATAATCAACTGCTTTGTCGTATTCCTCCTGGGTAATCACCCCTTCGGTACGCATCCGTTCCAATACGAACAACTGCCTGTTTTTTCCCGGCTTGAGGGCCTCTTCGCTTTTGACTTCTCCTCCCTGCATAAATGGAGTGTATGCGTAAGGGTTTTTCGGCATACCGGCAAGGAATGCACTTTCGGCAAGATTGAGTTCCGAAGCATTTTTACCGAAGACACCTTCAGCTGCAGCCTGGATACCGGCAATATTCTGTCCGTTTGCGTTTCGTCCGAATGATACTGCGTTTAAGTATGCTCCAAGAATTTCTTCCTTATTAAGTAATTTTTCAACTCTGAATGCGAGAAGAAGTTCTGTTGCTTTCCGATCAAATGTTGTTTCGTTTGTCAAAAGCTGGTTTTTGACAAGCTGTTGAGTAAGCGTACTGCCGCCTGTTCCTGATTCAGAACCGCCAACCTGCTGCAGTGTGGCCCTCAGGAATGCCTTTGGCACGACTCCATTATGTTCATAAAAATACTCATCCTCTGTCGCGATGAGTGCTTCGGTGACATAAGGTGAAATATCATCATAATCTATACGTTCGCGTATCAAGTCAGCTCTCAGTGTTCCGAGTGATTCACCAGAACCAAAGGCGACTGTGGTACTTTCTGTCATCTCCGTCAACGCTGTCTTCACTTCATCAGCAGGCTGTACCTGTTCGTCATTTACAAGTGCAGCGAAGTAACCAAGGCCGATACTGAATACCAATATACCCAGTAGTGTGAAGGAGAGAAGTAAAAATAGTATGACGTTCCATATAGTATCATAAGCAGTAAAGAATGATATTCTTGCTGGAGAACCTGCCTTTTTAAAACGGGTTGTCGCATTATTTAGTTTTTCCTTAAATGATGACCCCTGCAGCTCATCTTTCTCTGCATCATCTTCACCACTGGAAAACATCTTTTTTATATCATTTAACAAGTCGTTCTTCTTCATGACTACCTCCTATCATCGGTCATTATAACATAGAAATAACTGCGGGAGTTAACGAATAAACACCGCTTATAAGTGATTCTTTATGTTACCATATCAACGATATCCGGGAAAAGAATTTAGATGGGATACAAGTCCCATGCTTGACTTTTCACAATCAAAAATGTATGATATTTCTAAATAAATATTTACTGGACAGCAGAGAAGTAGCGGGCATTGCGTAATTAAGAGAGCTGATGGTTGGTGGAAATCGGTATACGCTTCCTTGTGAATACACTGTGTTTGTGAATGTTCAGTCGTTGGGACAACGTTTCGTCCAATACAAGTTAAATGTATGGTGGTACCGTGTATTCAAACACCCTTACTTTCGAGTAGGGGTGTTTTTTATTATATTAAAGGAAAGTTAAAGCAGGAGGAAGAAAAGATGAATGAGTTGATAGAAGATCTTAAATACCGGGGAATTATTTATCAAATGACAGATGAAGAAAAAATTACTGAACTGTTGGATAAAGAACAGCTGTCATTATACTGCGGTGCAGACCCGACCGCTGACAGTCTTCATATAGGGCATCTTGTACCATTTCTGACGATGCGTAGATTCCAGGAACATGGTCATCGCCCAATTGTTCTGATTGGTGGAGGTACTGGGATGATCGGAGACCCTTCATTCAAATCAGAAGAGCGCACACTCCAGACAGAGGCACAGATTGATGATAATGTGCAGGGGATTAAAAAGCAGATGGAACAAATTTTTGATTTTTCCGATGAAAATGGCGCCATTCTGGTAAATAACAAAGATTGGTTGAAAAATATCAGCCTTATCAGTTTCTTAAGAGACTACGGCAAGCATGTCAGTCTGAATTACATGTTAGGCAAGGACGCAATCCAATCAAGGCTTGAAACGGGTATATCTTATACAGAATTCACATATACAATTCTGCAAGCTATCGACTTCGGGCATCTGAATCAAGAATACAACTGCAAGATGCAGATTGGGGGATCTGACCAGTGGGGGAACATTACGAGCGGTCTGGACCTGATGAGAAGGATGTATGGAGAAACTGAAGCAGAAGGCATGACGATTCCACTGATTACAAAAGCGGACGGTAAAAAATTCGGAAAGACGGAATCAGGTAACATCTGGTTGGACAGAAAGCGCACATCTCCTTATGAATTCTACCAATTCTGGATTAACCAGAGTGATGCGGATGTCATCAAATTCCTAAAGCTCTTCACGTTCCTATCCAAAGAGGATATTGAAGCGCTTGAGGATTCGGTAAAAAATGAACCGCATTTAAGAAAGGCACAAAAGCGTCTGGCGGAAGAGATTACAGCATTCATCCACGGTGAAGATGCGCTCCTGGAAGCAAAGAAAATCACCGAAGCATTATTCAATGGTGAAATTAAATCCCTGTCTACAGAACAAGTCAAAGAAGCATTCAAGGATGTCCCTTCAGCAAGTTACACTGAAGATGACTTGAATCTTGTCAAAGTACTTGTGGACACGGGCGTATCACCTTCAAGGCGGCAGGCCCGCGAAGATATCACGAACGGGGCAATCTACATCAACGGTGAGCGTCAACAGGACGTAAATTATGAGCTGCAGGCTTCAGACAAACTCGGTGGCTCATTCACTGTAGTTCGCAGAGGCAAGAAAAAGTACCACATGATCCAATACAATGACTGATTAAAATAAGCACAACTGCCTTGCTGGCAGTTGTGCTTATTATATTTCGGGCATCTATCAGTGATCGTATCTTAAAACGAGCAAGGTGTTTTTTCTTCTTCCCATCATAAAATGACGACTGGCTATACCGGTCGCTATTTTTGTGTGATCATGATTGACGTGGTGGATTCTGCAACAATTTTTTCATTCTGTTTTAATTTTGCGCTGCCATAGGCGATACTTCTGCCTTTCTTGTGAATCTGGCAAATGATTTCAACATCCCCTTTCATAATCGGTTTGAGAAAAGTGGTGTTCAGACTGATGCTTGCAAAGCCTTCATTTTCTTCTGTAAGTGAGGTGATTGCATAAGCAAACATGATATCTGCAGCAGCACCGGAGAAACCGCCCATAGCAACTCCGTTCCCATTGATCATCTCTTCTGTGACCTTCCAAGTTCCCCGGCTGAGGCCATCTTCAGCTTCAGATACCTGTACATTTAAATGATGGTCGCATGGCGGTGCAGATACTCGATTCTTAACTACATCTTTAAGATTCAAATTCATCCCCCTTAATTGATAACATTTATTTCGATTGAAATTAAATATAGTTATATAAATAGTATTCTATATTATTTTTACAATTTTTCAACTTTAGCATCACATATACTTGACTTTATATTAAACTTTTCATACCATTTATTTATAACATAATTTATAAATAAAGATATTCAACGTTATAAACTGTTTGTGAATAATGATATTAGTCTTTGATATAAGCGAGTGAACTCTTGATAATGTATAAGAAAAACTCGTTTTAAATAGCTAACTAAAGAAAGCGCTTACAATTTAAAACTGACAGTTCATTTTAAAAACTCGCTCAATCGTTAGTATGACCTTAAAGAATAAAACGGGGGGTAAAACGATGAAGAAGGAAATGGAATTTTATGATACGACTGTAATCGGCGCGGGACCAGTCGGTATGTTCACTGCTTATTACGCTGGCCTAAGGTCCATGAAAGTACATCTTGTGGACAGTTTGCCAGAATTGGGAGGGCAGCTGACAACCCTTTACCCGGAAAAAAATATATATGATATACCCGGGTTTCCACAGGCTAAAGCAAAAGATATAGTTAAGAATCTTGAAGTACAGATGAATCGTTTTGAAGTGGATGTCTCACTTGAGACAAATATCATCAATATAACAAAAACCCATGAGGGTACTTTTATCATTGAATCACAGGACGATCAAGTATTTCATACAAGAACAATTATACTGGCGGGAGGGAATGGATCATTTGAACCAAAGCGTATGAAACTTCCGAATATCGATGAATATGAGGGAGGCAATCTTCATTACTTCGTAAAAGATCCGGAATACTTCCGTAAAAAGAATGTTGTTATATTCGGCGGTGGAGATTCTGCTGTTGACTGGAGTCTGATGTTGGAACCTATAGCAGAATCAGTGACACTGGTTCACAGACGCGACCGGTTCCGGGCACATGAATCCAGTGTTGAGGAATTGAAAGATTCCTCGGTGAATCTACTTACACCGTTCCAGCCGCTTTCATTCGATGCCTCTGAAAGAGTCCATTCAATCACATTGAAGCATTCTAAAGAAGATATGGAAATCGAAGTGGATGGGGATGAGTTCATATGCAATTATGGTTTTTCATCGACCCTTGGACCTATGAAAGGCTGGGGGCTGGATATCCAGAGGAATGATGTAATGGTCAACTCTAAAATGGAAACGAATATTAAAGGTGTATATGCAGTAGGTGATATCAACGGCTATGAGGGAAAAGTAAAATTGATAGCAACCGGATTTGGAGAGGCACCGATTGCTGTATCGAGTGCCAAGGTACACATAGATCCAGCATCTAGGCATCAGCCGATGCATTCGACATCATTAATTGATGAAACATAAGGGGGATTATTATGAAGAAACTTTATACGATGATTGATCAGGAGACATGTATTTCATGCGGCTCCTGCGGTGCGTGTGCACCGGACATATTTGACTATGATGAAGAAGGCAAGGCATTTGTGCATATTGATGATAACAAAGGAACGGCACTGGTTGAGGATGAGGACATGCTTTTCGACTTGGAAGATGCACTCGACGGATGTCCAACCGATTCCATAAAAACCGATGTTGAGCCAATAGTGATGGAAAATATAGGAAGTTATTAAGGGGGCATAAAATGGAAACGGTTACGAGTATGACTGAAGATCAGAAGTATGAAGCGTTTATGAAACGTATTGAAAACGGTGAAAAAATTGAAATGGATGATTGGATGCCGGGTGAGTACCGAGAGGTGCTGATCAAGCTGATTTCGATGCATGGAATCAGTGAAATAATGGGGGCGCTGCCGGAAAAGGAATGGGTGCCTAAAGCTCCTGGATTAAATAGAAAACTTGGTATTATGGCAAAAGTACAGGATGAAATGGGACATGGGCAACTTCTGTTGAGGGTGACGGAGGATCTTATGAAGCCGTGGGGCAGAGACCGTTCAGATATCATGGATGATCTTTTTGAAGAGAGGCTTAAGTTCCATAATGTCTTTCATATGAAGACCCATTCGTGGGCGGATGCCGGACTGATCGGATGGCTTGTAGACGGGGCAGCAATCATTACGCAAACGAATATGTTGGGTGCATCATACGGACCTTATGCAAGGGCATTGAAGCGTATATGTGCAGAAGAAGTGTTCCATGCCCAACACGGCGAATCCATAATCATGGCGATGGCGGAAGGGGGCAGGGAACAACGGGCAATGCTTCAGGATTCAATAGATCGGTGGTGGCCGTCACTTCTTATGTTCTTTGGGCCGGGGTCGAAGGAAACGACGGGCACCTCAAAACAGGATGCGACGATAAAATATAATATCAGAACAAAAACGAATGAGGAATTGAGGCAGAGTTTTCTTAGCAAATATGTTCCGAGAATCCAATCCCTTGGTCTCATAATTCCGGATGACACGCTTAATTTGAATGAAAAGACGGACATGTGGGAATACGAACAGCCGGATTGGACTGAGTTTAAAAAGGTGATTGCCAACAAAGGACCAAAAAGCCAGGATCGCCTGAATCTGAGGAGAGCATCCTATAAAAATAATGCCTGGGTCCGCAAGGCATTGGAAGCATAAGGGGGAGAGATATATGAAGCATACTTTTTATCATGAATATGAGGTGTTTTCCAAAAGATCACCGGATAAGGAATTCATACATCAATTCAGTCTGACTGCTCCGAATGACGAAATTGCCAGAGTGATGGCACAGGAGAATTTCCTCAGGCGTGAACCTGTTACTGACTTGTGGGTAGTTAAACGTGAAAATATCATCACCCTGTCAGAGGAGGAAAAGCAGACATTTCAAAGGTTGGATAATAAAGACTACAGAAACACTAAAGGCTATGGCTATCTGAGGAAAAAATGGAGAGAGTATGAACAGAATCCGCTGGATGAAAAAGAAATAATGAGCTGGGCAAAGGAGTAATGATATGGAAATGACAGAGAACACTCAAAATGAGACGCTTGATTTAAAGAATAAAGAATATATCATCGATCTTTTAAAGCAGCTTGCGGATGATGACTATCTCTTTTCCTTCAGATCATCGGAATGGCTTGGACTGGCTCCGCACATTGAAGAGGACGTGGCGTCCAGTTCAATAACGCAGGATATGATGGGACACGCTTCTATGTATTATGAGCTGCTCGGCAGTATAAATGGTGAGGATGCTGACCGACTTGCCCATTTCAGGGAAGCACCGGACAGACGGAACAGCATCATGTCGGAACAGAAGAACGGGGAAGGGGAATACTTGGATACACCAATGTATGACTGGGCGTATCATGTGGTTCGAAATCTCTACTACAATATGCATAAAAAAGTGAAGCTCGAATCTCTGAAGTCATCTTCCTACGGACCATTACGTGAAATAGCAGTAAAAGCATCAATGGAACTTTATTATCATGAATTGCACTGGCGCACGTGGTTCATCCAATTGATGAATTCAACTGAAGATGCTCAAAGCAGGATGCAGTCGGCTATTGAGAAGGTAAACGGTGAATGTGGTGATTTGTTTCATCTGGGAAGCTATGCAGATGAAATCGTCGATAATGGCTATATCCATTCAGAAGACGAATTGAAGGGACGGTTCCTGAAGGAAATGGGAAACATATATGAACATACGGAGGCTCAATTTCTTTTTCCGGACCATATAGATAAAAATGGGAGGCTCGGGGAACATACAGATGATCTGGAACATGCATTAAATCTTATGAGTGAAGTGTATGCTTCAGTACCAAATGCTGAATGGTAGGTGAAATTCAAATGCAGATTGAGAAATCAATGGATAAAAAGATTGTATTTGACAAATTAAAAGAAGTAAAAGATCCAGAAATTGATACGGTATCCATAGTAGATTTGGGTATGGTGCATGATATTGAGATTAATGGAGAAAATATAAAAGTAACCCTTCTCCCGACATTCAGCGGCTGTCCGGCGCTTCCAATCATAGAAAAGAATTGTGAAAGTGCACTGTTGGAGCTTGCAGAAGTAAAATCATGTGAAGTCGATTTTACATTTTCCATACCTTGGACAAGTGATCGGGTGACAGAAGAAGGGATAATAGGTCTAAAGGAATTCGGCATTGCACCACCACCTGAATTTATAGAAGAAGACGGCACTTGGCATGTGGATTGTCCGTATTGCAGTTCTACGTTTGTCACAATGGAAAATATATTCGGTCCTACTGCATGCCGCAGTATTTTATACTGCAAAAACTGCCGGAATCCATTTGAAGCAATGAAGCTTGTATCAGTCAATATGCAGTAAAAGGGGATATGATTATGGTAAAAGTTGTAGCTATGTATGAACATCCGGAAGATAAAGAGAAATTTGATGAACACTATTTTGATACACATATGCCGTTGACGAAAAAAATACCCGGACTGAAGGATGTCAAAGTCAGCAGGTACGAACAAGACCCAATGGGAAACCCAAGCAGATATTACATCGTTTGTGAAATGCATTATGATTCAATGGAAGATTTGAAACATGGTCTTTCATCTGATGAAGGGAAGGCATCTGCAAAAGATGCAATGTCATTTGCCGGAAAATCAGTGACATTCATGGTCGGAGAGGATGTCAATGGATAATTATACTGCCATTACTGTCGAAACCGTAAACGGGGTTGGGAATATAAGGCTCAATCGGACAGAAACAAATAATTCCATTTCAATCGTTATGGTGCAGGAAATACTGCATGCACTGCAGGCATATGATAATGATACAACAATCAAAGTGATCACAATCATGGGTAAGGGGAAAATGTTCTCCAGCGGGGCGGACATAGAAGAGATGAAAGATGATGATGCCACCGGCATGATGTTGAAAGACCAATTCCGGGATTGGGATGATATGTCAAAAATTTCAAAGCCGGTGATAACGGGGATACATGGTTTTGCTTTCGGAGGTGGATTTGAACTGGCACTCGTCGGTGATATGATCATTGCCGGAAAGGGTTCGAAATTCGGTTTCCCGGAAGTGACAATCGGTGCAATGCCCGGAGCCGGCGGCACTCAGAGGCTGACGAAACTTGTGGGCACAAAGAGAGCGATGGAATGGATTATGCTCGGTGAACCCATCGGGGCGGGAATACTGTATGACCTGGGAGTCATAAATCATCTTGTCGATGACCGCCTTGTGGAGGAATCTGTCATGAAGCTGGCGGGGAAACTCGCAAAACAACCACAAATTGCATTGAGACTGATAAAAGAATCCATCTACAAAGCTCAGGATTATTCGTTGCATGAAGGCATGCAGTTTGAAAGGAAAAATTTCTATCTGCTTTTCTCGACGGAAGATCAAAAAATCGGTATGCAGTCATTTTTTGACAAAAAGCCACCCGAATTCAGGGGGAGATGAAGATGTACGAAGCAATCATTGTGAGTGAGGAAAATGGACTGGGTAAGATTATTTTCAATCGTCCAGAAAAATATAATGCATTCAATGAGGAAATGCTGAAAGAAATCAGGCACGCAATGCAATCATTTGAAAAAAATGCTGCCATAAAGGTCATCACATTGGAGGGAGCAGGAAAAGCTTTTTCAACCGGACAGGATTTATCCGAAGTAGAAGAAGATATGGATCATGGAGAAGTGATACGGGAACTTTACACTCCTCTGGTGCACTCAATCGATCAGTCAGAAAAGCTGATAATAGCAAAAGTGAATGGTGTGGCTGCAGGTGCTGGAATGAGCATTGCTTTGGCATGTGACTTCAGATGGATGTCGGAAGATGCCATGATGACCAGTGCGTTCATCAATGTGGGCTTGGTCCCTGACAGCGGACATATCTTTTATCTTACAAGACTTGCCGGTCAGCAGAAGGCTTTGGAAATATCACTGTACTCACCAAAGTTGAGTGCACGGGAAGCGTATGAATTAGGCATTGCCGATGAACTTATTGAAACAGATAAGTTTGAAGCGGTATGCAGAAACAAAACTGATCAACTGCTTACTAAACCGTCAGTTGCAGTCGGTCTAATCAAGCAATTGACTAAAAGAGCCAGTGATATAAGTCTGATGGAATACATGAATATTGAAAGTGAATATCAGAGACTTTCAGGTCTCAGCAGCGATCATCAAGAAGGTATAAATGCGTTTAAGAATAAACGGAAGCCCAAATTCAAAGGGGAATAGCATAATAAAAAAAGTTGCGCTAAATTTAGGGGGATATTTTAATGTCAGAAGTAAATGTACAGGATAGGATCAGGAGAGATTTTTATGAACTCATCATCAACGGTGAAAGAGTTGAAAGCAGTGACGGGGCTACGAAAGATATCATAAACCCAGCTACCGGTGAAGTCATCGCAAAAGTGGCGATGGCAACAATAGACGATGCTGAAAGAGCAGTGAAATCTGCGAGAGATGCGTTCGAGAACAGCAAATGGAAAATCTACCCGGCTTCCAAACGCGCAAAAATCCTGAATAAGATTGCTGCAATCATGCGGGAGAGATTCAAGGAGCTTGTAGAACTTGAAGTATTGAACTCTGGCAAATCAATCAATGCTGCCATCGGACAGATCAACCAGGCAGTTGAAGATTTTGAGTATTATGCAGGTGCCGTCTATAACCATGGCGGTAAGACAAATGATGTACCGGGACAGTTCCATAACTATACTGAAAAGGAACCGGTGGGAGTATGTGCACAGATTGTGCCCTGGAATTATCCATTAATGATGGCGGCTTGGAAAGTGGCGCCTGCTTTGGCTGCAGGTTGTACCATTGTCTTAAAACCTGCATCGCTGACACCGCTGACTGCGGTTGTCCTGGGAGAAATCTGCCAGGAGGCCGGGGTTCCGGATGGTGTAATCAACATAATCCCGGGAAGCGGCAGTGAAATCGGGGATTATCTTGTCGAACATCCGGATGTAGATAAAGTAGCATTTACAGGATCAACGGATACAGGCAAGGATATTATGAATAAAGCCAGCAGTACATTGAAGCGTCTGACACTGGAACTTGGTGGTAAATCACCTGCACTCGTATTTGCGGATGCAGAGCTCGAGAACGCAGTCGCTTCGTCAGTATATGGCATTTATAACAACACAGGACAATCTTGTGATGCCAGGAGCCGGATTTATGTAGAAGACAGTATTTACGATGCGTTCGTTGAGCAATTTATCGAAAAAACCAAACAGATGAAAATGGGCGATCCAATGAGCAAGGAAACTCATATGGGGAGCCTGATAGATGCGAATCAGCTTGAATCTGTTGAGGCGTATATAGAAACTGCCAGACAAGAGGGCGCGACGATTGCATATGGCGGCGAACGTCTGTCGATTGATGGATATGAAAATGGCTACTGGCTGGAACCGACCATCATTACCGATGTCACAGAAGATATGACAGTGGTCAAGGAAGAAATTTTTGGACCGGTTGTCGTCATCTCCCGTTTCAGTGATGAAAAAGAAGCTGTAAATCTTGCAAATAATACAATATATGGTCTCGCATCGACTGTGTTCACGGAGGATACAAGAAAGGCAAAACGTGTAGCGGATAAAATCAAAGCTGGCATTGTCATGATAAATTGTCCATTCTCGGCATTCCCGGGAACACCGTTCGGGGGATATAAGCAATCTGGCTTCGGAAGGGAACTTTCTGCTGAAACTCTTGATCTATACAGTGAAACAAAGAGCATCATGTCCTATTTCGGAAAGAAACCGATCAATCCGTTTATGTTGTAGTAAGTAAAAGGAATGGGATCCGTCCTGTTCCTTTTCTTTTATACTTGGAGGTGTAGTATGCAAACAAAAAATATAACTGTCATTGGAGCAGGTGTGATGGGTAAAGGAATCGCGTATGTATCATGCCTTGCCGGGTTTAATACCGTAATGATGGATATTGATGAAAATGTGCTAAACAAAAGTTATGAAGATGTAAAGTCCCTTTTTTCAAAAGGTGTAAAGAGAGGAAAAATAAAGGAATCTGATAAAGAAGCGGGACTCGGAAGACTTACAACTACTGTTTCTTATAAAGAAGCATTGAAGGATTGCGATCTTGTCATAGAAGCTGTTCCGGAGATTGCTCGTATTAAGCAGTCTGTTTATGAAAGTATTTCAGAAGCTGCAATGAGCCACACAATTTTTGCATCCAATACCAGTACGATGAGTCCGACGGAGATTGCATCTTATGGAGACAGGCCTTCCGCCTCCATAGCTATGCATTTTTTCAATCCGGTACACAGGATGCCGCTTGTTGAAATTGTAAAAGGACTAGGAACGGAAGATGACACCGTCGAAGAAGTCACAGCCGTTGCCCAAAAGTTTGGCAAAGAATCAGTGGTAATCAATGAATTTCCGGGGTTTGTAACATCGCGTATGAGCTGTCTCATAGGAAATGAAGCATTTCATATGCTTCAGGAGGGCTTGGGCACCCCTGAAGATATTGATAAAGCAATCCGGCTGGGGCTGAACCATCCTTTGGGTCCATTTGAGCTGGTGGATCTCGTCGGGTTGGATACGCGGCTGAATAATCTGAAGGAACTTCATAGTAAGCTTGGTGAAAGGTTCAGGCCGGCACCGCTTTTGGAGCAGTATGTAAACGCCGGGCGTCTCGGAAAAAAGTCCGGGCAGGGTGTATATGATTACAACAGATGATCAATGTCATGAGGAGGGCTTAAATGGAATTTATTGAAGCCAGGCAGACAGGGGATTTATACCATATCCATTTAAACAGGGAGAAATACTTCAATGCATTCAATTACGGGATGCTGAAGGAACTGGATCATATTACAGATGAAATCAATTTCAATGATACTGTGAAAATTGTTCTCTTTACATCCAGTGGCCAAAAAGCATTTTCCAGTGGTGCGGATTTAAAAGAGCGTGTCACACTGAATGAAAGTGAGACGATGAGAAATGTCAGTCTCATAAGTTCTGTTTTTGATAAGATCAGCCGCCTTGATCCCGTCACCATCTGCAAAGTGGATGGATTAGGTTTTGGAGGGGGAATGGAATTGATTCTCGCCTGTGACTTTTCGATTGCGGTGAAAACAGCTGAACTGGGTCTTACGGAAGTGAAATGGGGAATCATTCCCGGAGGTGGCGGTACTCAGCGTCTGGCGAAGTTGACTGGAATGGTTAAAGCCAGGGAAATGATTTTACTTTCTGAGAAAATCACTGCAGCAGAGGCCGAAAAATATGGTATCATCTATAGAACAGTAAATGCAGAAGATTTGGATAATGCTGTTGAAGATTTGATTGACAGACTCAAGGCACAGCCCAAAGTTGCCCTTCATGCAGCCAAGCGGGCGATTAATGACAGCCTGGACCATAACGTCACCCAAGGTATCAAAGTGGAGCAGCTCCATTACTTGAAGACACTCAAGACATATGACAGATTGGAAGCATTGAATGGTTTTAAAGAAAAGAGGAAACCGGAATTCAGAGATGAATGAAGAGATAAGAGGTTGAATCATGGCAAAGACGCAATCATTGATTTTTACTATATACGGCGATTATATACGCCATTACAACAACAGGATATGGGTCGGCAGTCTGATCCGGCTGCTTGAGGAGTTCGGTCATAACCCACAGTCAGTAAGAATGAGTCTTTCCCGGATGGCTAAACAAGGATGGCTTGCAAGGGACAAAGAAGGCAAAAAAAGTTTCTATTCACTTACCGAAGCTGGTGAAAGCAGATTGAATACTGCTGCCAAAAGAATCTTCAATATAAAAAAGGAAGAGTGGAGCGGGCATTGGCTCATAGTGGTGCTGCAAAATAATTTCGATGACGCAAAACATAAGCAGGCTTTTATCAAAGAACTTGAATGGCACGGGTTTGGCCAACTCTCGACAAATGTCTATGTGACACCGAACCCCTTGCATGAAACGATGGACAGACTGCTTGTAAAATATGACGTGGAGGAAAGGATTGATATCTTCTCTTCGGAGTATACGAGAGGGGAGGAATCCGGTCTTATTCAGAGGTGTTGGAATATTGATGAAATCAATGATAAGTACGAGAAATTTTTTGAGAAATACAGCAAAGATTATGTGCTTGATAAACAACTGATTTCTGAAGACAGGCTGACTGCCAGTGAGTGTTTTGTTAAAAGAGTCATGCTGACACATGAATACAGGAAATTTCTTTTCATAGACCCCGGTTTTCCAGCCGAACTTTTACCTGAGAAATGGTTGGGACATCATGCGAATCAACTGTTCACGGATTATTACCAGCTTTTGGGTGATGCATCCATCTGCTTTTTCGAAGAAATATTTAAAACAGATAATGCATATGATGCAAATAGGAGGAATATTTATACCTCCCATGATTCCTACCTTGAATGGGAGGAGTGAAACCTTTGGATTTCAAGAAAGAACTAAACCTGGATATTCCAATCGTGCAAGGTGGTATGGGGAATATCCCAACAGGCCGGTTTGCCGCAGTCATTTCTGAGAATGGCGGGCTGGGGACAGTCAGCTGCGGCACACTCAAGCCCTTCGAAGTGGAGGAACAGCTGAAGCTGGCAAGATCAATGACTGACAGGTCACTCGCAATCAATATCCCTATTTCTGTAAATGAATTTGCAGAGGAAATGATCCGCCTTGCCGATAAATACAGAATTGACATCGTGACACTTTCAGCGGGCAATCCACAACCTTACATATCACTGATTAAAGCTTTCGGTCTGAAAATAAATGTGATTGTAGGTAATGTCTCTCAGGCTAAAAAGGTGACCGGTCTTGATATAGATATAATCACTTGTGAAGGATATGAAGCGGCAGGAATTAATGCTTCCACAGAAGCGACAACGATGACGCTTGTACCTCAGATTAAAGAGGTTATTACCAAACCACTGATCGTTGCTGGTGGAATTGGTGATGGAAGGAGTATTCTTGCAGCTATGGCTCTGGGAGCAGATCTAGTTCAATTGGGAACCCGTCTGATCGCCACCAAGGAGCACCCGGCCCACCAGAACTATAAGACGAAAATAGTTGAAGCGCACGAACATTCAACAAAGATTTACGGCAAAACAGTCGGACATCATAGAAGAGTGCTTGGAAATGATTACACAGAACGATTGATACATGAAGAATCAATGGGGATTACACTCGCAGAATATAAACGGAATACGGATGAAGAAAAGCATATACTTGGTGCAATTGACGGTGATATGAAAAATGGGTTTATAAATGGTGGACAAATATCCGGGCTGATCAAGGGAGTGCCTTCCGTGAAAGAACTATTCGAATCATTCAGAGCTGAATTTAATAATGGGTTGAGTGAAATGAAGACCCTGTGAAGAAATCTTCACAGGGTCTTTTGGTTCTATTCAATGGTGAAGGTATATCGTTCTTCATTCGTCATCCTGCTATGTTCGTAAGTGCGTTCGATAAATTCAACATTATTCAATTTATCGATCATGACTACAGTAGAACAGCGTGTACCATAATTTTCAGTATCGATGAACAACGGTGAGAGCTTCGATTCAAGATCTTTTGAGAGACCGGTATCAGGCAGATTTGCAGGCGCGGCAGTATCATTGTCTTTAAGCAGTTCAAATAGTTCATCTGCTTTGAAATCCTTGTTTGAAGTGATTTCTGCCAGAGTTTCTTTCCCTTTGATGACTTTTGGCCAGGGTGTATTCAGATGATGATTGCTGAGACCATGAGTACCCTTATCAATCTTGACAATCTCCTTTTCATAATTGTTAAGGTAATATAATTCATCCGGACTGCCGACAATCAAGTTGAAACCGGAATATTCATCAGCTTCACTGATCAGACCTTTGAGGTAATCTGTCGGCGCTGTACCATTCTGCAAAAAGCCACTCACTAAAATGCCGCGTGTTTTGAGGTTTGTTTTCAGCAGCTCATCACTGTTGCGGATATTTGTAAGTGCAGAAATGCGTCCATCTCTGGTAATTCCAAGCCATGTTCCACGACCTCTAAGATCTCTTCCGGCGAGAATATTTTTATTATCATCCCAGAATTTTGCAGATTCTGTCGGCCGATGGTATTCTTCATCTCTGTTAGCTGCTAAAATCAACTTATATTTTTCATGATCATTTAATTGAAAATTAATCAGACACATAAAATTATCCCCTCATCCCTTCTTATATCCATTATATACACTTTTCTTCTTTCACTGAAATGATTGATTCAGGCCGTATTGATAAATAAAAAAGGATTCCGATGTAAAATCGGAATCCAGTAACTGTCTTCTAGAAAATTATATGTGCAATGATTGTGATGATCGGCAGTGTAATTGCTGTTCTGAGCAGGAAGATGATGAACAGTTTTCCAAGGCCGACGGGCACTTTGGAACCGAGTATGACGCCACCGACTTCTGAGAGGTAGATGAGCTGTGTAATACTCAGAGCTCCGATGATGAATCTTGTGATATCGGCAGATACCCCTTCTATCAGAATGGCTGGCAGGAACATGTCAGTAAATCCAATGAATAATGATTCAGAAGCTGCTGCAGCTTCTGGGATTCCCATAAGTTCCAGCACCGGTACAAAAGGTGCGCCAATCCATGTAAAGAGTGGGGTATATTCGGCAAGCATAGTTCCCAGGGTACCAATTGCCATGACAATCGGCAGTACAGCAAGCCACATATCTCCAACTGTCTTCAGACCATCTTTTAGATAACTTCCGAATCCATCAGCAACCTCTGCTCTGTCCAACGCTTTTTTGTAACCCCACGAGAAAGGATTATAGCCTTTGGGAATGGATTCATCTACATCCTGCCCCTTAGTATAGTAATCATCCTTGATCAATGAGAGAGGCGGTATTCTCGGCATGATGAAAGCTGCAGCGAGTCCGGCAATAATAATCGTCATATAAAAAGCACCGAAGTAGTTCATCAGACCAATGAGATCCAGTATTACAATTGTGAATGTAATTGAAACGACTGAAAACGTTGTTGCTATGACTGCAGCTTCACGTTCGGAATAAAAACCTTCCTCATATTGTTTGCTGGTCAGAAGGACCCCTACAGTACCATCGCCGACCCAGGAGGCAAGGTTATCTACTGTAGAACGGCCAGGCAGTGTAAACAACGGCCTCATCACTTTGGCGAATATAGAACCGACAAATTCCAGAAGGCCGTAATTCAAAAGTAAAGGCAGTAAAAGTCCTGCAAAGAGAAATACTGCAAATAACGTAGGAAGCAGATCGTTAAGCAGCATGCCCCCGGTGACGTCGGAGTTGACGGCTTCCGGACCAAAGGTCATAAGAGCCATGAGTGAGAAGACAGCCCCGACAAGTCTTAAAACGACCCATATAGGGTTGACCGTGAATAGGTTTGACAAGAATGCATTATCCGGTTTATATATCCAGCTGAATAAGAGGGTGAGAACGGCAGAAATATTGATGATGATCACCACAATCAGCACGACTGTGTCAAAACCGAGAGATTCATTAAGTATATTAGCCAGAAAAGCTACCGGAATGGTAGTTTCTCCATCAATGTTGAGTGGAAATAGAAACATTAGAACACCTATTAATGAAGGTATTAAAAATTTTAATAAAGTTGCATTATTACGCATAAAACTTCCTCCCTTTGTTATAATTATACATATAGCACCCGACAAGTAAACACTCAAAAATACAGAAAACGTTTTCATACCCATTAATAGTTTATACGGCTCAGTATATTAATGCAAACATAAATTTTATAATGTATAAACATTTAATGCATTTAGAATAATCTGACGCCATTGATACAATCATTAAAATGAGGAGTGGATAATATGAATATTATTGATACACACTGTGACGCATTGATGAAACTGCAGGGAGACTACAGGAATGCCTACCGCTTTAATAAAAGGAGTCTGGACTTCAAGAATGCGGGGGCACTGGATACCAATGCGGAAAGACTCAGAAATGGCGGTGTCAAAGTACAGTTTTTTGCAATATTCATACCACCGAATCTACCTGACAATGAGAAATGGCAACATGCCCTTGAACAGGTGGATTGCTTTTATAATGAAGTGCTTGTGCAGAATGACTTCGTCCATATTAAAAATTTTGGTGAAATAAACGAATTGAAATCAGATGAAATTGGTGCAGTCCTTACCTTGGAGGGATCTGATGCATTCGGAAATGATTTGATGAAGCTGAGAACTTTATTCCGGCTGGGAGTAGTGTCTCTTGGTCTTGTCTGGAATAATGGAAATCTTGTTGCAGATGGTGTAGGAGAGAGGCGTTTGACGGGTTTAACAGACTTTGGACACAAAGTTGTTGAATGCTGTAACGCCCATGATGTATTGATTGATGTCAGCCACTTGAATACGGCTGGATTTGAAGATGTTATCGACAAAGCTGATCGGATATTTGCTTCCCATTCAAACGCGAGGGGAATTTTTGATCATCCACGCAATCTGTATGACGAACAGATTATCAGGATTATTGAAAAGGGTGGAATGATCAATATTGTATTCAACCCTCCATTTGTAAAAGAAGGAAATGTAGAAATCGAAGATCTTTTCCCGCATATTGACCGCATCATCAAGCTGGGAGGAAGTGAGAACATTGGGCTGGGATCTGATTTTGATGGCATCACGTCATATATAAACAAACTTGAGAATGCAGAGTTGTTCGTCAATCTTACAGATGCGCTTGAACAAAAATACGGAAGAGAATTTGCTGAAAAGATTACACACAAAAATTTCATCAATATATACTGCTAAATATTGCTCCCGACACCTTTTATATGAAGGTGTCTTCTTTTTAAAATTTAATTTCTATTAAATTATATTTTTTGTTTCATGTTTATACAAAGATATATATAAAATATATGAGTATATTTTCACAATAAAGCTTTCGACAATTGTTGTGACACTTGATTTATTTGATAAACTAATTTATAGTGTAAAAGTCGCTTAAATATAAAATTTCAAAAGAATGGAGTGGATATTTATGGGGTCTGTAAGTGTTACAGATCGTGAGAGCGAAGAACATGAAGATGATTATTCATTAGATAAGGTTCCTTATAAGGAGCGTAAAATGGGTTGGTTCAGCATAACCAATATTACATTCGGAATCGCAACAGCGATTTTTTATTTTCAGCTGGGTAGTGTGATGGCACTTCAATTTGGCGCAATCAATGCACTGATTTCGGCTGCATACGCTATTATTGTAGCGGGTATCATGGGTACCGTCATTTCATATTTATCGGCAAGATCAGGGATGAATGTAAACTTGATGTCCCGGGGAGGCGGTTTCGGTTACATAGGAGCTTCCTTGACATCACTGATTTACGCCTCCAATTTCATCATGTACTGTGCATTTGAGGGAATGATACTCGTTTACGCAGTACATGAATTTTTCCCGGTTATCCCGGTATGGCTACTGATTGTTGTATTTGGCTCTCTCGTAATTCCATTGAACTGGTTTGGTATAAAACAACTGGATAAACTTCAAAAATGGTCTCTGCCAATATTTTTTGCTTTTCTGATTGCAGCCATTACAGTAGCACTTTTCACATCGTCATTATATGATGGCCGGTTCTGGACTTATATGCCCGAAGGCGTACAGGTAGGGGGGACAGCGCTTCTACTGTGCATTGGAATGCAGCATGGCATCATGGGACTGACTGCATTGCTTGCAAGTGACTATGCACGATTTCTTAAGCCCGGTCATATCAAGTTCGGTTCGGTGGCAATCGGATTTATCCCGCAGATATTTTGTTATGGAGTAATGGGCGGGCTTGGTATATGGTTCGGTGTACGTCTTGCGGAACCAAACCCCGGAGTGTATATTGTACAGCTGCTTGGAATCGGTGGAGCATTGTTTACAATGCTCACACAGGTCCGCATCAATGTGACCAATATATACAGTAGTTCGCTTTCATTATCCAATTTCTTTGAAAATATATTCCGCTTTACACCAGGGCGCAGATTTTGGATTGTTGTTGCCGGCGTTACGGCAATGGTGCTGATGCTTGGGGGCATCGTTGACCATCTTGATACAGCTTTGACATTCCAAGGTGTGTTCCTGCTTGCCTGGGGAGCTGTACTCATCACTGATGCACTGGTTGTTAAGATGATGCTTAAAATTGGCCCCGGTTTTTACGAAGCACGTCAGAAAAACCTGTATAAATGGAATCCTGTAGGTGTAGTATCACTGCTTATTGCCAGCGGACTTGGTACTGTGGCTGCACTCGGGTATATGGGATCGTTTCTGGCAAGTACAGCTGCATTCTTTGCTTCGGCACTTGCTGCCATACTGACAATCATTGTGGCAGTGGCTACGAAAGGTAAATATTATCTTAAACATGATGTTGAAGACATTGATGAAGAAGATATAATATTTGGAAATAAAGTGAAAAAAGTAGACACTCGTGATTTAAAAAATCCGGTACCTGTTAATGCAGAGGGCATAGAAAAATAAATTATCGTCGGGACAGATAAGAAAAACTGGACTTGTCGTTCATGATGATGTATCATGATAAAAGTGAATACAGACTTATGAACTGACACATAACATTTTAAATAGATTGCCGACAGAAGAAGCTCAGGGCGCTTAGCGCCCTGAGCTTCTTTTATTCTGCATTCAGGTTCTTGTATTCCTTCAGAACTTTTTCGTAATCATTCTGTACCTGATTTTCCATGGATTTGACCTCTTTGAGCATTTTGTCTGCTTCTTCCACAAATTGATCATCGAAAGGATTTCCGGCTATGAATGTTCTGTTGAATTCACCAATCTGTTCAGTTAATGCATGCAGTGATTCGATATATGAAAGCATACCGTCTTTAAGTATCTTATGCTCTTCAGCTTTGACTGTGTAATTTTGTATTGTCATTTTAAAATCCTCTACGGCTGGAATCATATCTTCATAGATGATTTTTAATTGTGTTTCGCGGTTGTCAGTTTTCTCAATCTGTTCATAGTAAGTATTGAAATCTGCTTCAATTTCAGCTTGATTCCGTTCGAATGCGTTATACAGCTCATCCAGTTCCTCCTGGTTCGCAGCTTGACAGCCTGTCACGAGGAAGATTAATACGAGTATAGGAAACATTTTTTTCATTTGGCCACCTCAAAGCTATTTTATCATGATTATTAAATGCGGGGCTGGATGAAATCAGGTTAGTGCCTGATAATATAATATTTTTTGAAATGGAGTTAATAATGAATAAGAAATTACTTGTTACGTTTACTGTGGGTGTGTTCCTGCTGGGAATGATGGAACTCATCATATCGGGGATACTTGAATTGATGAGTGACGACCTGGGCATATCCCATGCGATGACAGGGCAGCTTATCACTGTTTATGCAGTCAGTTTTGCGGTGTTCGGGCCACTGCTGGTGAAGGCCAGTGAGAAATTACGGCCAAAACCTGTCATAATCGTCTCCCTGATTTTATTTATAATCGGCAATGTCATTTTTGGATTATCGAGTACATTCCTTATGCTTTCACTTGGACGTGTCATAACAGCAGTTGCAGCGGCTGTGTTCATTGTGAAAATCATGGATATGACAGTGCTTCTTTCCCGTCCTGAAATCAGAGGGAAGATGATTGCCCTTGTCTACATGGGGTTCAGTGCAGCAAATGTGTTCGGTATTCCGATAGGTACTCTGATTGGTCAGCAGTTCGGATGGCGAATCATCTTCTGGCTTGTTATCGTAATCGCTATTCTAGTCGGTGTTGGCATACTTTCCCTCGTACCAGATAAAAAAGCAGAAGATCTCGGGGAACCGTTGCCGGATAAAATTTTGGATAAGCGGAATGTAATCTTGTATATCAGCGTGACAATGGCAGTACTGATCGGCAATTATATCGTCATCGGCTATATTTCTCCGCTGATGACTTCCAACGGCTTCACGCTTGAAAGTCAAACGGTTGCGATACTTATTGCAGGGGCTGGAGGTATGACCGGAACATACCTGGGTGGATTTCTGGTCGACAGGATTGGGAGCAAACGTACAATCATATATATGCTTATACTATTCATGTTATCGATGGCACTTCTGCCGTTGTTGTATGGATCACCGGTCCTTTTCTATATAAATCTGTTTCTTTGGAGTGTATTTCAGTGGAGTACGAGCCCATCGGTTCAAAGCGGGCTGGTTGAGAATGTACAGGGTTCGGCAGCGATGGTGTTCAGCTGGAATATGTCAGGACTCAATCTCGGTATAGGTATCGGTGCAGTCATCGGCGGTGTCTTTATCAGTAACTTTGATATCAGCTTTGCGCCATGGCTGAGTGTTTTCATCGTCGGACTCGGGCTTGTATCCGTATTGTTTGTACGGGAACATGAGGAAGTAGTATATTAGATTAAGTATTAATAATAATGACTGGGTGATTCATTTTGTTCATGAGACTAATTATTACAATTGCACTCTCGTTTTTTGTGATTTACGGCATCAACTTTTTTGGTCTCGCCGCATTGGATTACAACATTAAGACAGTAGCCTTGACAGCGGCAGCGATTATCGCACTCAGATTACTCTATCGTATATTCACCCGATTCATGAAGGTGTTTTTATTCGTAGTGATATTCCTTCCAATTGTCGGCCTGATCATCTATTATATATATTCATATGTGACGGGAAATCCGATTGAACTGTTCGATATCGGTTCAATAATGGAAAGGGCTCAATGGTTTTGAGTCCTTTTTTTGTATTTTGATATACTGAGCTATCATATGAGAGAAAAATAATACAAGGAGGCAGGGAATGTCACAGTATAATTCACCCATCGGTTTTTCTGAAAGAGTACATGAAATCGATGCTGTAAGGGGATTTGCATTATTGGGTATTTTAATGATGAACATCATGTCTTTTGCCGGACCGACACTGGAGAGCCAATTCACTGGGGAACCGAGTGATATTTATATAGGTGAAGCAAACTCAAGTATTATTTTATTCATTAATATATTCGTTACTTCCAATTTCTATACGATGTTCTCATTCCTTTTTGGATTGGGATTTTATATATTCCTTTCGCGTGCCGAGAGAAAGTCGGATGCTACTGCAGGACTATATGTAAGAAGAATGTTGATGCTGTTGGCAATTGGAGTGTTCCATGCGGTATTCATCTGGTACGGGGATATACTGACAGTGTATGCAGCAGCAGGCCTGATTCTGATTATATTTTACAGACTTAAACCCATGGTGAACTTGTCCATAGGCATTTTCATACTTTTCCTTGGTACTGTTTTTATAGCCACAGTGTCTTTTCTGCTCTTTGCAGCAAGCAGTGTCGGTACTGGCGACAGTCAGAATTTTGATCCAGGTTTCAATATGGTGCAGTCACTTAATGATGCAGGCTATATGGATGTAGTTGGTTTGAATATTTCAATTTTAAGTATAATGGTTTCCAGCAATATCTCGATGATACCTTTAGTGCTTGCCATGTTTTTGATTGGACTCTATGCAGGTCAGAAATGCATATTTGAAAAACTGGAAACGAACAGGAAATTACTGACCAGGACAGCTGCAGTGGGTCTCGGGCTGGGAACTCCGATAAAAATTATAATCGGTTACGGAATGACTTATATGATGGCTGACCCTGCATGGTCGCTTCTGACTATGCTTGCATACACACTTGCAGGACCATTGATGTCGTTGGGCTATGTTGCTCTTTTCCTCCTTATTGCCTTGAAGTGCAGAAGTCTGACAAAATTGCTGCAGCCAGTTGGGCAGATGGCTCTGACGAATTATATTATGCAGAGTATTTTGATGATTGGGTTGTTCTATGGTTTGGATTTATTCAATAAGATTGATGCAATATGGTTCATACCGATTGTACTAATCGTTTTTATGATTCAGGTAGTATACAGTCATATGTGGATGAAAATTTTCAAGTTCGGTCCTCTTGAGTGGATTTGGCGGGCCGTAACATATGGTAGATTCGCTCCGATTGAAAAATGATTTTTTATCCTTCCTTTCGGGGAAGGATTATTTTTCAGTGATAATATAACAAACATTTCAAATATTTTTAAAAGATGTTATAATAATTTTGTAAGCGTTTACAAAGGAATAGGGGGAGAAATATGTTGAATCCTTTTGATGTGGAGGGGCAGTTTGATGGAATCAGATCGCTCTATCCGACTCTGCGCATCATCGATGAAGAAGGGGAACTCATCGATGAGTCATTGTTTCCTGATATAAGCGATGACGAATTAGTGGAGCTGATGAAACGTATGATTTGGGGGCGCATTTACGATACGAGGGTGACAAATCTTAACAGGCAGGGCGTACTGGGGAACTATGCACCAAGCGGCGGGCAGGAAGCCAGTCAATTGGCAAGTCAGTTTGCACTTGAACCGGGGGATTACTTACTCCCGACATATAGAGATATTCCACCACTCGTCATGCACGGTCTTCCATTATACCAGGCTTTTCTATGGTACAAGGGTCATATGAAAGGCAATGAATATCCAGAAGGACTGAATGCTATGCCGCCGCAGGTTATCATTGGCGCGCAAATAGTTCAGGCTGCAGGGCTGGGGTTGTCATTTAAACTAAGGAATGAAGATCGTGTGGTCCTTACATATATAGGGGATGGCGGTTCTTCTCAGGGTGATTTTTATGAAGGGGTGAATATGGCGGGGAGCTATGATGCAAAGGCAATATTCATAGTACAAAATAATGGTTTCGGCATTTCCACGCCAAGAGAAGTACAGACTCGCGCTGGGACTTTAGTTCAAAAAGCAGCTGCTGCAGGCATATTCGGCATCCAGGTGGATGGCATGGATCCGCTGGCTGTCTACAGCGCTGTAAAATTTGCCAGGCAATATGCAATAGAAGGCCGGGGTCCTGTACTGATTGAAACACTGACATATAGATATGGACCCCATACCATGAGTGATGATCCGACACGCTACAGGGATGACAAAGAGCTGACAGAATGGGAGCAGAAAGATCAGCTGATCCGCATGCGTAAATTCCTGGAAAAAAAGGGGCTTTGGAATTCCGAGGTGGAAGCAGAAACTGAGGAACAGGTCCGGGTGGAAATCAAGGAAGCACTTGAGAAAGTGAAGAATACACCTGCACAGTCAGTGGATGATTTTATAGATAATATGTATTCTGAAAAACCAAAAAACTATAAAAGGCAGCAGGAATCTGCATCATCAGGAGGGGACTATTCATGAGACAGCTCACCATTGTTCAGGCGTTGAATGAAGCGCTTGCGATTAAGCTGGCAGAGGATGAAAATACATTGATTTTCGGTGAAGACATCGGTAAAAATGGCGGTGTCTTCAGAGTGACTGATGGCCTGCAGGCCAAGTTTGGTGAGAATCGGGTATTTGATACTCCCTTGGCTGAGAGCGGAATCCTGGGGATGTCCATCGGGCTTGCAGAAAATAAATTCCGGCCTGTTCCGGAACTTCAGTTTTTTGGATTCGTATTGGAAGCAATGGACTCCATCGCAGGTCAAATGTCCAGATACAGATACCGCACCGGAGGGACCAAAAATCTGCCAATCACTATCCGTGCACCGTTTGGTGGGGGGGTACACACGCCGGAGCTGCATTCTGACAGTTTTGAAGGAATGGTCACCCAGGTACCGGGAATCAGGGTTGTCGTGCCTAGCTCTCCATATGATGCAAAGGGGTTATTGATATCAGCTATTGAATCTGATGATCCTGTTTTATTCCTAGAGCACTTAAAACTTTACCGTTCCGTCAAAGAAGATGTACCGGAAGAAAAATATTCAGTGCCTCTGGATAAAGCTAAAATCGTCCATGAAGGGAGCGATGTTACAGTCATAGCCTATGGCCAGATGGTCCAGGAATCCCTGAAGGCGGCTGAAATTGCTGAAGTATCAGTGGAAGTGATTGATCTGCGGACGATTTCACCAGTTGATATGGAAACCATAGAGACATCGGTTAAGAAAACCGGTAATGTCATCGTGGTCCAGGAAGCACAGCGTTCTTCCGGAGTTATGGGGAACCTTTTGGGTGAGATTGCCGAACACTGTTTCATGTATCTTGATTCACCTCCAAAACGTGTTACACCACCGGACACTCCTTTTGCTTTCGGAGCAGCAGAAAGCATTTGGATACCGAACAGCACTGATATTGTGAAGACAATCAAGGAAACTCTGGAATTTTAGGAAGGGGTATGGAAATGGGATATGAGTTCAGACTGCCCGATATTGGGGAAGGGCTGACTGAAAGTGAGATTACAGGCTGGCTGGTAGCTGAAGGGGATCGTGTGGAGGAAGACACTCCAATAGTTGAAATTCAAAATGATAAATCAGTAGTTGAAATTACATCTCCTGTTACAGGTGTCATAGAAGAAATTAAGGTTGAAAGCGGTACTGCCAAGGTCGGTGAAGTACTGGTGTTGATTGATGATGGATCAAAGAATGATTCCATTAAAGCAGATGATTCAGTGCAGGAGCAGGCTTCAGAAAAAAATGATGATAAAATTGAGCCTTTAAAATCACAGCATGAACAGGAAAATACTTCAGTAAATTCTAAATTCATCGTTGACGGTGTAGATATTAGGATGTTGGCTGTACCGAGTGTAAGGAAATATGCCAGGACAAAAGACGTTGATCTGACCAAAGTGGACGGGACAGGAAGGAAAGGGAGAATAACCAAAGAGGATATCGATCGTTACGACAGCCAGCCATACACAGAGAAAAGTGGAAGCAGCATATCCGGAAAAGATGCTTCTGAGGGTGAATTCACATACAAGTATGAGGCGTTGTCACCTATGAGAAAAGCAATTTCCAAATCACTTCTAACAAGTGTATCCAAAGCACCACAGGTGACAGTCTTTGATACTGTGGATGCCACCCGGCTGATTGAGCATCGACGGCGGTTCAAAGACAGAGCTGCTGAAAAAGGGGTTAAACTGACTTATTTAGCCTATATTGTTCTGGCAATGACATCTCTTTTGAAAAGGTATCCTGAACTTAATTCGGAAATTGATGAAAAGAATGGAGACTTGCGTATAAAGGAATTTTACAATATTGGAATTGCAGTTGATGCACCTTCAGGACTTCTTGTCCCCAATATCAAGCATACGGACCAGATGAACCTTCTGGAAATTGCGGGCAGAATCATGGATATGAGTGAAAAAGCCAAAGAGGGAGGACTTTCATCATATGATATGAACTATGGTTCAATTACAGTGACGAATACGGGATCACTGAGTTCAAGCGGTGTGCATATGACCCCAATATTGAATTATCCGGAAGCTGCCATCATCGGAATGGGACGTATCCAGAATGAAGCGGTTGTAAATGCTGAAAAGGAAATCGAAGTGAAACCGATGATGAAGTTATCATTCACGTTCGACCACAGGATTATTGATGGCGCACTGGCCACACGTATGATTGAGGAATTGAAAGGTTTTCTGGCAGAACCGGAAAGCATATTATTTGAGGGGTGAAAACAATGGGGATTAGAGACATTGAGAAAATGGAAACGATGGGGAACTTTGAAATAATGGAAAAAATCAGCGGGCATGAACAAGTACTGATATGCAATCGTCCTGAAGTGGGGCTCAGGGCGATCATTTCCATTCACAACACAACATTCGGGCCGGCACTTGGAGGAACACGCATGCAGATGTATGATTCCTTCGATGAAGCACTGGATGATTCATTGAAATTATCAAGGGGTATGACATATAAATGCATCGGTGCAGACGTCGATTTCGGAGGCGGCAAAGGGGTAATCATCGGAAATCCGAAAACTGACAGAAAACCTGAGTTATTCAGAGCCTACGGACAGATGATTGACTCGCTTCACAAACGTTTTTATACTGGAACAGATATGGGAACTGAAATCGGGGATTTCACACATGCCTTAATGGAAACGAAGCAGATCGCCGGAAAACCACCCGAATTCCACGGTGGTGGTGATTCCAGTGAACCGACAGCACTTGGTGTAATATATAGTATAGAAGCGACAAATAAAGAACTTTACGGAACTGCAGAAATTGCTGCAAGGACATATGCAGTACAGGGGTTAGGAAAAGTTGGCTTCAAAGTTGCAGAACACCTTTTAACATATGGAGCGAAAATATTCGTTGCAGATGTAGATAAAAAATCTTTGAAGGCAATTTCAGAACTTGCAGAAAAGCTTCCGGGTGAAGTTGAAATGGTTTCCCTGGATGATATATATTCTGTGGATGCAGATATATTCGTCCCTTGTGCCATCGGAGGCGTTATTAATGATGACACTCTTAAAAACTTTAAGATGCAGGCGATAGTGGGCAGTGCAAATAACGTGCTGAAATCCAATCATCACGGAAGAGTCGTTCATGAACGTGGGATATTATACGCACCCGACTATATCGTCAACAGCGGTGGACTTATACAAGTTGCAGATGAACTTTACGGAGCCAATAAAGATCGTGTAATGGCAAAGACAAGGAATATTGGTCATTCTCTTGAAAAGATCTTTGAGATTTCCAAAGAAAAGAATATCGAAACATTCAGAGCTGCAGATGAAATGTGTGAACAGAAACTTGAGCTCAGACAAAAGATGGACAGCATGTTTTCAGCAGAAGGCCGCCCGAAATGGGAATTCGACAATTAAATAGAGAAGGACATACAAAATATCCAGTCTCATATATAATGAAACTGGATATTTATATTTTAAAAGTTTGATTGGTAGTGATTACATGTCAAAAATCTTTATTATTGAGGACGATGAAATTCTGTTCAATGAGTTAAAAAGAAGACTGGAAGACTGGGACTACAGCGTTTTTGGCGTTACAGATTTTTCAAACGTACTGAATGATTTTATCAATGGGGCGCCTGAACTGGTAATCATTGATATCACACTGCCTAAATATGATGGTTTCTACTGGTGTCAGCGTATCAGGAACATCTCCAGCCTGCCCATCATTTTCTTATCCTCCAGGGATCATCCGACAGATATGGTGATGAGCATGCAGATGGGCAGTGATGATTATATTCAGAAACCTTTCAATTTTGATGTATTGGTGGCGAAAGTACAGGCTTTGTTGAGAAGGACGTATGAGTACCAGAACCAGGTCATGGATGTCATCAAATTCAGAGATGCTGTTTTTGATTTCAGGAAATTAACGGTGACACGGAATCAAGACAGCGTAAGTCTTACGAAAAATGAGTCATTCATACTTTCAATACTCATGAAAAATACAGGTCAGGTTGTAGAGAGAGAGTCATTGATTGAGCAGCTTTGGGATGATTCAAAATTCATCAGTGACAACACCCTGACTGTGAATGTAAACAGGATTCGTAAAAAACTGGAGGATATGGGACTGTCGAATGCCATAGTGACCAAAACGGGGCTTGGTTACATGATTAAGGAGTGATTTAAATTTACATTAAACAGATATTACCATGGATATTACTTTTCACACTCTTTAATCTTTCCATATTACTGCTGGGTCTACTGGATACGGCAATACCGAATTTATCAGTTATATACATTGTCATCATCAATGGAATGATATTATTCATTTTTCTCATCTGGAATTTTTTCAAAGGAAGCCGTTACAGACGGGAATTCATGAAGATGGAAAATATAGAAGAAACAGACGCACTGCCGTATCCGGTAAGAATAACACAAAAATGTCTTCATTCCCGTCTTGAAATAATGCATAGGAATCATAACTTGCAGATTGAAAAGGAGTCCAGAAAGACACGGGAAAGCCTTGATGAAATGACGCGATGGGTACATGATATGAAAATGCCGATGACAACAATGAAACTGATGATTGACGATCTGAAAGACGATGAACAGTTGAAAATACAAGAAGAATGGCAGCGGATGGAGGCAATGCTGAATGAAATGCTCTACAGCAAAAGGCTTTCGAATATAAGCAATGATCTTTATATCGAAAATGTGGAGCTGGAGGAGATTATAAACAGCATCATCCGTAAATACCGTGTCATATGCATGCAAAAGGGTATCGGTTTTGATATCCACCTTGATGCTTCCTTAGTTCAAACGGATTTAAAGTGGTGTACTTTCGTTTTGGAACAGGTTATCAGCAACAGTGTAAAGTACTCCAGCGATGGAGATATCGCCATCAGAAGCATGATGGAAGCAGGATGGATTACACTTGAAATTACTGATAGAGGGAGAGGGATACGGCAGGAGGATCTGCCACGCATATTTGAGGCGGGTTTTACTTCTACCAGTGATCATGGAGATTCTAGATCTACAGGAATGGGCCTTTATCTTGTACGTGAAGCAACAGCGGCAATGCATATACAATTGGCAGTTGAATCAGATTACGGACAGGGGACAACAACAAAACTTACTTTCCCTGACAGGAATAATTTTCAGAAAGTCAAAACCATGTGACGAAAATGTCACATGGTTTTGTGCTTATGTAATGAAAATCAAACGATAACCTTTAAATATAAGCGTACTATATACATATAAACTGATTATCTACGGAGGGATCGTTATGATTCTTGAAACAAAAGATATAAAAAAGTCATATGGGAACAAGTTGAACAGGACAGAAGTATTAAAAGGGATTGATATGAGTATTGAAAAAGGTGAGTTTGTATCGATAATGGGGGCATCAGGTTCAGGCAAGACAACTTTGCTGAATGTACTGAGTTCAATTGACAGAGTTACAAGTGGCCATATATTTATAGAAGCGGATGATATTACTCGCTTAAAGGATAAAAGTCTGGCGAATTTCAGAAAGAATAGTCTTGGGTTCATTTTCCAGGAATATAATCTGCTCGACACGCTGACAGTGAAAGAGAATATTCTCCTTCCGTTGTCCATCAGAAACATGAAAAAACCAGAAGTAGAGAAACAATTTGAAATCGTTGCAAATGAATTGGACATCTACGATTTAAAGGACAAGTATCCAACTGAAATCTCGGGTGGACAACAGCAGCGTACAAGTGCAGCAAGGGCGTTTATTCATCAGCCTAAAATCATATTCGCGGATGAGCCGACCGGTGCGCTGGATTCCAGGGCGGCGAGTAACCTGCTTGAGAAACTGCAGAATTTAAATTTGAAAAGCGAATCCACAATTATGATGGTGACACATGATGCAACAGCAGCAAGCTATTCAGGAAGAGTGGTTTTCCTAAAAGACGGCCAGGTATATTCAACACTCCGAAAGGGTGAAAACTCACAGAAGGAATTCTATAAAGAAATAATGAACACTCAAAGTGTATTGGGTGGTGTCAGCGTTGAATCTTAACAGTATCATTTTCAAGAATTTCTTCAAGAATATAAGCAATTATATTTTGTATATTTTTGCTCTTGTTTTCAGTGTTGCATTGTATTTTTCGTTCGTGCTGATGTCAAAAGATAAAAGTGTGCAGGAAGAACTCGCTTCTGGAAATATAATGCCTACCGGCTTTCTGGTCGGTTCAGTTCTTCTGATATTCATTATTGTGGCATTTGTGATGTTTGCAAATGCCATATTCCTGAAAAGGCGGAACAAGGAAATTGCATTGTTCCAGCTGATAGGTTTGAACAGAAATAAAGTTTTCAGGATACTGCTGCTGGAAAATGCGATGATCTACTTTGGCAGCCTGGTTATTGGTATCGGATTCGGTTTTCTCATATCAAGGATGCTGCTGATGATTCTGCTGAGGGCAATGCAGATCGATCTGCCTGTCGGTTTGAATTTCTCTATGGAAGCCGTTCTTCAGACGGCAGTATTATATATCGTCATTTTCCTCCTGCTCATGATACAGAACTTCCTTTTCCTGAAAGGCACAAGTCTGATCAAAATGCTCAACCTGGACCGGGCGAGTGAGTCAGGGCATAAAAAACATGGGAACGTCACTGTAATCTTTGGAACCATAGGATTGCTGATGATCATTTCAGGGTACTGGCTTTCCACAAAGATATTAGATTACCCTCTGCTTATCGTTCCATTGCTGTTTGTTATCCTGTTTTTGACAATCATCGGAACTTACATCACATTCAAATTTTCTGTAGCTTTTATTTTTGACTTGATCAGAAAGTCTAAAGGAGGACATGTCAATGTGAATGATGTATTGTCACTCACCAGCATCATGTTCAAAATGAAGTCCAATGCATTCCTGCTGACATTGATCAGTGTGGTCAGTGCACTCAGCATGGGGCTTATGTCACTCTCCTACATCAGCTACTTTTCGGTAGATAAAATGGTGGAGGTATCGATCCCCGAGGATTATATATTCTTTGAAGAAGCGGGATTAAAGTATTCTGAAAAGATGCTTCAGGAAGAGGGGATCGGATACGAGACAGTCAAAAGACCTTTGATGGAATTTGAAGTAAAAGATGAAGGAGCTGTTGCCATCACCAGGAACCAGGAGGACAATTCCGGCATGGAGGAACTGAAACTCAACGTAATCAGTGATGAAAGTGTCGATGAGGTGGATGTGGGAGAGAATGAAGCGGTGGTTACGGGTGTACAGACATATTTGGGATCAGTTGTTTCATTTGAGACTGGACACCCCCTAACATTCCACAGTGATGATTATGAACGTACAGTTGAATTGATGGATGTCGAATCAGCAACCGTTCTTCCATCATACATTTCCTTCGGCCTTCCTACGGTAATTGTGGATGACAGTACCTATGAAGAGATGTTTTCTCACTATACACCTGATAAGGAATACCCAAAACCAGAAGTGATGTATGGATTGAATATCACGGGTGATGATAGTATGGATATCTATAATATGATGGACATAGAAGAGCACCCCGGCTTTGAATCGAAAATCAGTCTATATACAAATAAGATGCAGGGAACTGGTATGATGATGTTCATCATCGGGTTTGTCGGTTTTGCTTTCCTGCTTACATCAGGCTGCATCCTTTATTTCAAACAGATTGGTGAAAGTGAGGATGAGAACGGCAGTTACAGTATTCTAAGAAAGCTCGGGTTTTCTGAAAAGGAAATAATGAAAGGTCTTTCCTTGAAGATGGCAATTACATTCGGCATACCACTTCTGATCGGTCTGCTGCACACATATTTTGCAGTCAAAGCAGGGTGGTTCCTGTTCGGAATGTCAATGTGGACACCAATGCTCACAGTAATGGGTGGATATTTAATCCTCTATTCGGTTTTCGGAGTATTGTCACTCCTGCATTATCGAAAAGTGGTCAGACAGAGTATGTAAT
>CAYTIR010000010.1:35809-43782 GCA_964437955.1 uncultured Staphylococcaceae bacterium | reverse complement strand
TTAAAGTATGGAGACATAAAAACGACAGCTCAACAATTTGATATCAGTAAAGGCACCATTAGTCAGTGGCTGCTTATGTATCACCAAAAAGGGCCAGAAGGATTAGAGGTTCGCAGGCGTCATAATTCATACTCAACTAACTTTAAATTAATGGTCATCCATGAATATCTGGAGACGGATACCAGTTATCATAAATTAGCCAGAAAATACAATGTGCCTTCTCATAAAACAGTCAGAAAGTGGGTGTTCCAGTATACTGAAGGTAAGAAAATCAAATCTACCTTTGGAGGGGCCCAGTCTATGACGAAATCCAGAAAGACCACATACGAAGAACGATTAAAGATCGCACACTATCATGCGTCCAATGAAATCAGTATCCGTGAACTGTCTGAGCTGTTTGAGGTCAGCTATCAACAAGCCTACCAATACGTGAAGAAGTACGAGACATCCGGTGAAGATGGTTTGGCAGACCGCCGTGGCCGCCGTAAATCTGACAGTGAACTGACAGAAGTGGATCAACTGAAAAGAGATTTGGCATTAGAACGCCGGAAACTCAAGAAAATGGAGGTTGAGAATGCCTTCTTAAAAAAGTTGGAAGAACTCGAGAGGAGACACAAGTAAGCCGGGTTCGGGGCCAGCGGATACATGAAGCCATCACAGAGCTGCACAGGACAGGCTATTCCATCTCTGACCTGTGCGCAGTCGCCAACATCAGCAGACAAGCGTATTATCAATATCAGAAACGCCATAAGCCACAATCTGAGGTTGAGAATGAAACCATCGCAGAATGCATCGCTGAGCTATACATCCAGTACAACGGTGTGCCCGGCTATCGAATGATGCGGCATTTAGTCAATCGTCGCTTGAACACATCCCATGGTGGCAGACGGATTCTACGAATCATGCGATTGATGGGGATTCAGTCTGTGACACGTAAGAAAAAGAGTGTTCGGACGCCGAAATCCGGAGATTTCACAGCGGATAATGCTTTAGGCAGGCAGTTCATCTCAGAGTTCAAGAATGAAAAATGGCTGACAGATGTGACCGAATACAAATTGAAGAATGGGGATCGGGTGTTCATGTGTGCCATCCTGGATTTATTTGATAACAGTATTGTGGCGCAACGATTCAGCTTTAGGAATAATAATCAACTGGTGTTTGAAACATTTGAGGCTGCGCTGGCAGCCAACCTTGGCGCCGCCCCCATGGTCCATAGCGACCGCGGTTTCCAGTTCACTTCATATGGGTTCAGAACGATTTTGAAAGCCCATGGGATGACCCAAAGTATGTCCCGTCCGGGAAAATGTATCGATAATGGTCCGATGGAAGCCTTTTTTGGTAAGCTCAAAGCAGAGCGATACCATTTACGAAGAAAAGCAGAAGGGTATCAAACGTACGAGCAACTCGTCAATGACTTGAATACTTACATCCATTTCTATAACTATGAACGTCCCCAAGACGTGTTGTCAGGTTTAACACCCAACGAATTACGCAGTGTAGCCGCATAAAAAACTGAGATCCGAATAGATTCGGATCTCAGAAAAAATTATTTTATTCCACTGTAAACTTTAGTGATACCAGGTCATATTCCCTCACCAGGTGTTCTTTTAATGTTTGAATATCTCTTTAAGATGGATACCTTCCAATCCATTACTCAGTGCAAGCAGCAGTTTTATACGGGCCTTCTGTCCATTTAATCCATTGGAAAAGACTGCCCCTCTATTCACAAGGTCATAACCACCACCTTCATAATCATAGTAACTGCCTACAATACCATTGAAAGAACGCGATACGATAACTGTGTCGATTCCATTGTCCAATACTTTCTGAAGCCCCTCCAAAGCGCTTGGGGGTATATTTCCTTGTCCAAGTGCTTCAAGAACAAGACCGTGGTAGCCGTTATTTATAAGTGCATCAAAAAATGTATCATCAAGGTCGGCATGCGCTTTAATCAATCCTACTTTAAATTTAAGATTTACATCGTCAAATTGATCCTGAAGGGAGATCTGATGATGGTATTGGATGGAATCTTTTGTCAGAAAGCCTATTGGCCCATGGTTGGGACTCTGAAATGTTGCGATATTAGAAGTGTGTGTTTTAGTAACATTTCTAGCAGTATGGATTTCATCATTGAAGACGACCAATATCCCTCTGTCCGCTGATGCATCATCTTTGGCAGTACGTAAACTGGAGATGTAATTGTAAAGGCCATCTGAGCCGATTTCATTGAATGAACGCATCGCACCGGTTACAATGACCGGCGCTTTAATATCTAGGGTCAGGTCGAGGAAGTAAGCTGTTTCCTCCAAAGTATCCGTTCCATGTGTAATGACAAATCCATCATAACTGCCTTTGTTTTCCAATATGATGTTCCGGATCTCAAGCATATCGTTCAGAGTCATATGTGGAGAGGGTTTCTTCACCGGGTAGCTTTCTTCCAGAATGATATCAAGTTCCACTGCACCATCCAGTGTGACCGGATTGTGAGCACCGGATGAAATAAGACCGTCTTCTGATGACATACTGATTGTACCACCTGTATGTATAGCCAATATTTTTTTCTTCATGCCACTTCCTCCTAAACGATTTCTTAAATATATGATAGAATAAACTGGAACAATCAACAAGGCGGGTTTATATGAATAATAAGATCAATATTGCAATCGATGGTCCTGCTGCAGCAGGAAAAAGTACTATCTCAAAACGTGTAGCACATCAACTCGGGTACATATACATAGATACAGGTGCAATGTATCGGGCAATAACATTACATGTTTTGAATTCCGGGGAGGAAGTAATCGAAAACCTGGAAGAAGTGGATATCAGATTTTCAAATGACGTACATCGCTCCATTTTTTTGAACGGGGTGGATGTATCCTCCGAAATCCGCTCACCAGAAGTCACTGCAAATGTCAGCCGGATTTCAAGCATACAGAATGTGAGGGAATACCTTGTTAAGATGCAACGTGTCATTGCAGAGGACAGAGGTGTAGTAATGGATGGCAGGGATATCGGTACAACTGTACTTCCGAAGGCCGAACTTAAGATATATATGAAGGCATCACCTGAAATCAGGGCGCAGCGCAGGCTGGAAGAAGAGAAAGAGAGAGGCATTGATGTAGATCTTTCCACCCTTATCCAACAGATTATCAGGCGGGACGATCTTGATATGACAAGGGAAATTTCCCCTCTGAAAAAAGCGGATGATGCAATTTTGCTGGATACCAGTCATATGAGCATTGAAGAAGTGGAAAGCCACATTATCCGAATGGCAGAAGAGTTATTGAAAGGAGTATAGAGATGTTCTACACCATCGCCAAAAACTTAGTTAAGAGCTATTATTATGCCCGGTTTAAAATTACAGTAGTGGGCAGGGACCGCGTACCGAAGGAAGGTCCTGTAGTAGTATGCAGCAATCATATTTCAGAATACGACCCCCCTCTGGTCGGAATCAGCGTTGATCGTGACATGTCATTCTTTGCAAAGTCAGAGCTATTCAAAATTCCTGTATTGGGATATCTGATTTCTCATCTGAATGCATTTCCCGTGGAGCGGGGCAAGAGTGACCGTGCTGCGTTGAAGAAGTCCATAGAAGTGCTGAGTAAAGGAAATATGCTGTGCATGTTCCCTGAGGGCAGCAGAAGTATGAGCGGCAAACTCATGGATCTGCAGCAAGGTGCCAGCTTTGTCGCAGTTAAGTCCGGCGCACAAATTGTACCAGCTGCCATCAAAGGGAGCTATGACCGTAAAAAAGGTGTTACAATAGTATTTGGTAAGCCGATTGATACCAAACAGCTCATAGAAGAAGGCATGACCCGTAAAGATGTTACACTGAAGATTACAGAAGATATAAACAATCTTTTATTTTCTGACTAATCACTTGACAAATCTAGACATTTATAAGAAGTTAGATATATACTTTTTAGTAATGTAATTGGAGGCAGGCACATGACGACAGACAATATTAAGAACGAAGAAAACCAGGAAGAGTTTGATAATTCTTCAATCAACGAAGATTCCAAAGAGGTTAACGAAGAGGTATCCGCTACGGAGGCTTCTCAGGAAAATGAGGTTTCACCAGGATTTGAAGTGGGTGAGACTGTCAAAGGCACTGTGTACAAGATAGAAGACAAATTCGTAAAAGCTCATATTGATGGGTCTGATTTCGAAGGAATCGTACCAATCAGCCAGCTCACTAGTAAAAGAATCGAACGCCCGGAAGAGATAGTTTCCGAAGATGACTCCATCGAAGGCGTAGTTATTAAAGTTGAAAATGAGGAGGATCGCAAAAATGTCATCCTTTCCATCAGAAAACTTGAAGAATCCAACGCATATGATTCACTTCAATCTGCGAAAGATAATGATGAAACTATTACAGGTACCGTAATGGAAATTGTCAAAGCGGGTCTTGTAATCGATGTTGGTGTAAGAGGGTTTATCCCGGCATCATTACTTTCCGATGCTTACATTGAAGATCTGGAGCAGTTCGATGGTCAGGAGCTTGAAGTTAAAGTTGAGGATATCGAATCTGAGAAAAACCGTGTAATCTTAAATAGAAAGCGCATTGTAGAAGCTGAAAAAGCTGTCGAAAGAAAGAAACAGTTGAAGACACTTGATGTAGGCAGCATCATAGAAGGAGAAGTTGTACGTATTACAACATTCGGTGCTTTCATTAATCTCGGTGAAGTTGATGGACTGGCGCATATCTCAGAACTGAGCTACAGCAGAGTTGAGAAGGTTGAAGATGCAGTAAATATCGGTGACAAGGTAGATGTGAAAATCCTTGATGTCGATCCTGAGCAGGAAAGAATCAGTCTTTCTCTTAAGCAGGCACAGGAAAGTCCATTTGATGGATTTTTAAAAGAACATTCCGAAGGTGATGTTCTTGAAGGGACAGTCAAAAGACTGGTTGACTTTGGTGCATTTGTTGAAGTCGCTCCGGGTGTCGAAGGACTGGTACACGTTTCTGAAATCAGCCATGAGCATGTCGCTGTACCGAGTGATGAATTGAAAGAGGGGCAGACAGTTAATGTAAAAATCCTCTCACTCAATGAAGATTCTGAAAAGATTTCACTTTCCATCAAAGAAACAACAGAACCTGCACCGAGAAGCCAAAGCTCAGAGCCAAAAGTTTACCGAGATGATTCAGAGGACGAAGGTCCGACACTCGGTGATGTATTCGGTGACCGTTTTAAAGACTTGGATATTTAATTGTTATAAAAATGACATGATTTTGATTGTATAAAGGGCGATGTCTATCGCTCTTTATTTTATTTTTGTGTTAAAATATATTTAAAATAGGAGGGAACCTATGTACAAACCAACCATTGCAGTGGTAGGGCGGCCGAACGTCGGTAAATCCACACTGTTCAACAGAATTATCGGAGAAAGAAAGGCAATTGTAGAAGATACCCCTGGTGTGACCAGAGACAGGCTCTATGCTGCAGGAGACTGGTTGAATTACGAATTTAATGTAATCGATACAGGTGGTATAGAAATTAAAGATGAACCTTTCCAGGAACAAATCAAGATGCAGGCTGAGATAGCAATACTGGAGGCAGACGTCATCCTAATGATTACTAATGGCAGAGAAGGTGTCACGCAGGATGATCTTTTTGTTGCACGCATTTTGCAGAAATCCAAAAAACCTGTTGTTCTTGCTGTAAATAAAGTTGACAATTTTGAAATGAGAAATGATATATATGAGTTTTATCAGCTCGGCCTCGGTGATCCATACCCGGTTTCTGGTTCGCATGGACTGGGACTTGGAGATGTTCTGGATGATGCTGTAAATCATTTCAAAACCCTGGAACAGGAAGAAGAAATGGATACGTCAATAAAGGTGTCGTTAATCGGACGCCCGAACGTTGGTAAATCAAGTCTTGTTAACGCCATATTGGGGGAAGAGAGAGTCATTGTTTCTGATATCGCCGGTACTACACGCGATGCAATTGACACAGCATATTCATATGATGGGGAAGAATATACATTAATAGATACCGCCGGAATGCGTAAAAAAGGCAAAGTATACGAAGCCACTGAAAAATATTCTGTCCTAAGGGCCAACAGGGCAATAGAGCGTTCCGACGTGGTTTTGATGGTTATTAATGGAGAAGAAGGCATCCTCGAACAAGATAAGCGGATTGCAGGTCTTGCCCATGATGCGGGAAGGGCCGTAATCATCGTCGTCAATAAATGGGACGCTGTTGAAAAAGATGACAAGACAATGAAAAAGTTCGAAGATAAAATCAGGAACGAATTCCAATTCCTGGACTACGCGCCGATCACTTTCGTTTCAGCAGTCACTAAATCGCGTCTCACAACACTGTTTCCACTCCTCAGACTCGTTAATGACTCTCACAAAAAACGTGTACAATCCAGTACACTCAACGAAGTACTTGTCGACAGTGTCAGCATGAACCCGACACCTACAGATAAAGGACGCAGATTAAATATATTTTATGGGACGCAGGTTGGTGTGGCGCCCCCGACATTTGTGTTGTTTGTAAATGATGTTGAACTCATGCATTTCAGCTACCGCAGATATTTGGAAAATCAGTTGAGGAATGCATTTGATTTCACCGGTACACCGATTCACATTGTAAGTAGAAAACGTAACTAGGAAGGTGCAAATATATGAATATTTCTGTAATTGGCACTGGGAGCTTTGGGACGAGCCTGGCAATGGTGCTGAGGGATAATGGTCATGATGTACTCATGTACGGCCGAAATAAAGATGTCGTATCTGAAATCAGCCAAAAACATACAAACCATCGTTTTTTAAAAAATATCGACTTGAATGAAGGTATCCTCGCAACTTCAGATCTACAAGAAGTTGCAGATCATGCAGCTCTCATTGTACTGGCAGTACCAGTAAAAGCAATCCGTGCTGTCTCAAACCAACTCAACGAAATTCTTAAGGGATTGAATAAAAAAGTGTTGATTGTCCATGTAGCAAAGGGCTTGGAACTTGGCACATACATGAGGGTGTCGGATGTCATTTCAGAGGAGATGACGGAAGACACAATGCTGGATGTATGTGTGCTTAGCGGACCAAGTCATGCAGAGGAAGTCGCATTGAAATCACCCACTACAGTGAGTATTGCCTGTAAAAATGCTGAGAGTCTGCAAACTGTGCAGGATGTCTTCATGAATAAGTATTTCCGTGTCTATAGAAATGACGATATGACAGGTGTGGAAATAGGCGGTGCTTTGAAAAATATTATCGCTCTTGCTATCGGCGTACTTCACGGCCTGGAATTTGGTGACAATGCAAAAGCTGCAATCATTACCCGCGGTCTGCAGGAAATCGCCCGTCTTGGTACCCGGATGGGAGCAAGTCCTCTGACATTCCTCGGACTTACCGGTATGGGGGATCTGATTGTAACTGCAACAAGTATGCATTCGAGAAATTACCGTTGTGGAATCATGCTCGCCGAAGGCAAAAGTGTTGATGAGGCACAGGAACAAATGGGCATGGTTGTAGAAGGCGTCAACACTACTAAAGCAGCCTATGAATTGTCCAAGGAATATGGTGTGGAAATGCCAATCACTGAAGTACTGTATAAATATCTGTTCCATGGCATAACTCAAGAAGAAGCTTTCTATGCATTGATGATGCGTGAAAAGACGGGGGAAACAGACGAGTTGGAAAACTTGCTTGAAAAGCAATACAAAGATTGGACTAGAGAGTGATACAATGTTTGATATATCCAGAATGAACCTTATGTGGATTTCATTTTATTCACTGGGTGCAATGGCACTGGCGGCTGTACTGATCTACGTTGCAAGGTATGTTGTGAAAAACAGATTCTTAAGTATTATTATTTCTTTATTTGCATGGGTGCTTTTGATTACTGCTTTTCTTCTCATGATTCCGGTTCTCGGAGGAAGCAGTCATGCGTAGCCTTAAAATGTCATTTCTATTAACAGCCGTATTACTGATGTCAGGGTGTCTTTAAACTGAATCTGAA
>CAYTIR010000010.1:0-35799 GCA_964437955.1 uncultured Staphylococcaceae bacterium | reverse complement strand
AAACCAGATCCCGGGGGAGGCCCAGGTTGAGATGGTTCAAAATGCAGTTGAGAAATATCAGGAAGATTCGGGTGGAATGTTGCCGATCAAGACATTGGAAAATCAAAGACACTACCTTGAATATCAGATTGATTTTGAAATGTTGGTACCAAATTATTTAGATAAAAGACCTGAAAATTCATATGAGGCCGGCGGCAAATATCAATATGTAATTATTGATGCTGAAGACGACCCCAAGGTCAAACTGGCAGACCTTGGCATCACAGGGGAAATCCGTTCACTTACAATCAGATTGGATGCGATGGGTGAATATGTCCATCTTGGTGATGAGATCGGTCCGAACGTCTATCAGTTGGACCTTGGGTTCTATAAACTTTCAGAGAATCCTACTGTAACAAGCCCTTATACCGATGCTGCACTGAACGTCTATTATAATGGCGGCCAGGAATTTGTTGTTGATTACCGTGAAGATATTGGCAGGATCATAAGAGAGAATGATCTTCAATTTGAAACAGGTGAGGATATCAGGCATATATTGTATGAATATACACCAATAGTTCCCATTTATTCTCCAGAGATAACAGTGGATGAAAATAACCGTCCAATCTTCATGACAAGTCGCCACAAAAGCGGCCAGTAAAGGATTTTTTGACGATAAAAGGGTGAAATCCGTTGCAGTGCAAAGTCCACTGTGTTAAAGTCAAAACATAATGATAAAATCACTTATCATTATAGTCATAAAAGGAGGTGGATCTGGTGAACAAGACAGATTTGATTAATGCAGTCAGCGATGATGCTGATCTTACAAAAAAAGAAGCAGGTGCTGCAGTAGATGCAGTATTTAACACAATCCAGGAATCTTTGAAAAAAGGTGAAAAAGTACAGCTTATCGGCTTCGGTAACTTCGAAGTACGTGAACGCTCTGCTAGAAAAGGACGCAATCCACAATCTGGTGAAGAAATTGAGATTGCAGCATCAAAAGTACCAGCATTTAAAGCGGGTAAAGCTCTTAAAGATGCAGTAAAATAATTGACTACTATAGGCCTAACTTACTTTGGTTAGGTCTATTAATTTATAAGGTGATATTTTCATGGATACTCTTAAGAAAGAACTTGAAACTGACCTAGGTGATGGTGCATGGATACTTAACATACATAATAATCCTTTTTTTGATTTCTTTTCGAAAAAGAGCAATGTTCTGTGCAACGGCCATGTAAATGATGCCGTTCTTCTTTTTAATACGGCACTTAATTTTCTGGACAATACCCCACAGGATGAAGATAGGGAACTCCATGTATTGGCGGGTGACTACCTGTTCAGCAGGTTCTATATGTATCTTGCCGGGGATGAAAGCTATACTGTACTTGGTGATATGATGGATATCTCAAAGAAGTTGAGCTCTAGAAAATCCCACCTTGCCGCCTCAGGTGTAATTCCTGATGCTGCAGAAGTGAAATGGCTGCTCTATGCCCCCATGCTTTATCTCGTGGAACATGGGTATGCCGATAAGAAATTGGAAACTCTGATTGACGAACAGATGCAGACGATTGAAATCACTTCACTCCCATACATAACCCAAGAGTAAAGGTGAATATAATGGATAAAGAGACAAATATACAAACGATATTCAATGCTATATCTGAAGATTATGATCATATGAACAATATTATCAGTCTGAATCAGCATACCGCCTGGAGAAACAGGACGATGAAAGAAATGTTCGTGAGAGATGGTCATGAAGTCCTGGATGTTTGCTGCGGCACTGGTGACTGGACAATTCAGCTTGCAGAAAAAGCTCCGGGGGCAAATGTCACCGGTCTTGACTTCAGTGAGAACATGCTCGAAGTTGCAAAAAGTAAAATTAAAGATTACAGCAATATCACTCTGCTGCAGGGCAATGCAATGGAACTGCCATTTGAAGACGGCAGTTTCAATTTCATCACAATCGGTTTCGGGCTCCGCAACCTTCCTGATTACGGAAAAGCAATTGAAGAGTTTTACAGAGTTTTAAAACCAGGCGGTGTCTTGGTTGTTCTGGAAACTTCTACACCGAAAAACATCATTGTCAGCAAAGGCTTTGATTTTTATTTCGGTAAAATCATGCCGAAACTCGGTGGTGTGATTGCGGGGAGGACGAAGGAATACGAATGGCTGTATGAATCGACAAGTGCATTCCTTACAAAGCTCGAGCTAAAAACCATGATGAATAATACAGGCTTTATAAACGTCAAGATCCTATCCCATACTTTTGGTACAGCGGCAACCCATATTGCATACAAGCCTTTGGAACAGGTGGGATCTGTTTGATTAAACATAAAAAATTTTTGGAATCGGACTTCGAAGAAGTGAATAAACTGATCAAAGACAGCCTTGATCCAAATGGCATCATTGTTAACGACAGTAGTTACGACCTGTTCCAGTACGGAGGTAAAAAAATACGTCCTACGTTTACACTGCTTGTCGGCAAACTCGGTGAGAAGAGTGCCCACCACGATGTGATAAGGGCCAGCGCAAGCCTCGAACTCCTTCACATGGCCAGTCTCGTACATGATGACATCATAGATGACAGCGAACTTAGAAGGGGCCGCGATACTGTTTATTACGAACATGGCTATCTGCAGGCTGTAAATACTGGAAACTATCTTTTATCAACCTCTTTGGAACTCGTGAGTACCATAAAACATAAAAAGTTGCACGAAGCATTTTCTATGGCTATGAAAGAAATCGTCAGCGGAGAGCTTTTCCAGTTTGATCATCAGTTCAATGCAGAACAATCTCTTGATGACTATTATCAAAAAATCTATAGAAAAACAGCATTGCTTATTGAACTCAGTATCAAGATGGGAGCATATGCTTCACATGTTTCGGATGAAGAATTAACAGCCCTGCTTAAATATGGTTATCATATAGGCATGAGTTTTCAAATCATTGATGATTGCCTGGACTTTATCGGTGATGAGAAAAATTTGGGTAAACCCAAATTCTCAGATTTGGAGAATGGCCATTACACATTGCCCGTGCTATTGATGAGAGACTCCGATGATGTATTTAAAGAAAAACTCGCAGCTTTTCATGATGACAGGACGATATTGGATTCCCTGATCCACAATCTCCTTGAATCTGATGCAATAGAAAAATCAATTCAGATTAGTACCAGACATATTGAAGATGCGAAAACTTCAATCCGGGAAATTGAGGATCCCATCCGCACTTATCTGTTACAAATTGCAGAAAAACTCGCAAATCGACTGAATTGAATTGAAATATTAAATTTGAAAATGTTAGAATAGTATGGAAATCAACTAAAGGAGACTTGAAATGGAAAAGACATTTTTAATGATTAAGCCTGATGGCGTACAAAGAAATCTTGTAGGATCAATTGTTGAGCGTTTGGAGAATAAAGGATTCAAACTTGCTGGTGCAAAACTTATGCATGTTTCAGAAGACCTTGCCAAAACACATTACCAGGAACACCAGGATAAACCATTCTTTGGTGAATTGGTTGAATTCATCACTTCCGGACCAGTTTTTGCAATGGTTCTTGAAGGGGAAAACGTCATCGATACAGCACGACTCGTAGTTGGTGCAACAAATCCACAGCAGGCAGCACCTGGCACTATTCGTGGAGACTACGGTCTTACGGTTGGAAAAAACATCATCCACGGTTCGGATTCTCCGGAAAGTGCTGAAAGAGAAATCGGTCTTTTCTTTGACGAATCAGAAGTACTTGATTACGACTTAATCAACAGCTCCTGGATATACTAGAATCAGAGTGTCATTAGCTGGGTGTCTAAACTCAGCTTTTTTTAATATCAATAAATAGGTAGGTGCTTAAATATGAGATTTTTAACTTCGGGTGAATCCCATGGACCAAAACTGTCAGCAATCATTGAAGGATTTCCTGCAAATCTGGAAATTGACAAAGAGAGAATGACGAAAGAACTGATTAAGCGTCAGGGCGGATACGGCAGAGGCCGCCGCATGCAAATTGAAAAGGATACTTTCGAATTTGGCAGTGGCATCCGTCATGCCAAAACACTGGGCAGCCCTATAATGATTGAGATCACTAATGATGACTTTAAACACTGGAGTAAGATCATGGGTAGTGATCCACTTACACCTGAAGAACAGGAATCTATAAAGCGGGTTATAACAAAGCCACGCCCGGGACATGCCGACTTGGTTGGCGGGATGAAATACAACATGCGTGATCTGCGAAATGTTCTGGAACGTTCATCTGCACGTGAGACTGCAGCACGCGTTGCTGTTGGTGCCCTGTGCAAGGAACTTCTGCATGCCCTGGATATTCGCATCACCAGTCGTGTGAACCAAATTGGCGGAGTCAGGGATGATGGACAGTATAATCTTGAAGATATACGTGAGTTTGCAGACAAATCCTCTGTCAGGATGGTTTCTGAAGAGAAGTCCAAAAAGGCTGAACAATTGATAGATGATACCAAAAAAAATGGAGATTCCATCGGTGGTGTAGTAGAGGTTATCGTAGAAAATCCTATCCCTGGTTTAGGCAGCCATGTACATTACGATAGAAAATTGGATGCAAAAATTGCGGGCAGTGTCGTAAGTATAAATGCTTTCAAAGGTGTTGAATTCGGAGCAGGCTTCGAAGCAGCATCCACTCCGGGATCCCAGGTCCAGGATGAAATTCTATATGATGATGAACTGGGCTACACACGCAGATCAAACAACCTGGGCGGTTTTGAAGGCGGGATGACAACAGGGATGCCAATTGTTGTCAAAGCGGTCATGAAACCTATTCCTACACTTTATAAACCACTTCTAAGCGTGGATATCAACTCCAAGGAACAATTCAAAGCGACGATTGAACGCAGCGATGCTTGTGCAGTACCGGCTGCATCTATCGTGTGTGAACACATGGTCGCGATAGAAGTTGCACGGGCTATACTTGATAAATTCCCGCATGATGATATGGATGAACTGAAAGAAGCGGTTGAAGTTTATAAAAAACGAGTGAAAGAGTACTGATAACATGAAAATCCGGACACAATATAAAGATGGTAACTATGAAATTGAAGTATCACGTGGAATCCTCGAAGAGAAGTTGGCAGATTATACAAAAAACTATAATCAGGTGTTCTATCTTGCAGATAAAAATGTATACACGTTACACAAAAATGGGAAACTGTCTTTTATTGAAGACCCGATTTTGATGGAGCAGGGGGAGGCATCGAAATATTTCGATGCCTTCAGCTGTCTTTTGGAGACACTTCTTGAAAAAGGGGTTCAGAGGAACAGTTTGCTTATCATCATTGGAGGTGGCGCATCTGGAGATGCAGGTGGATTTGCTGCCGCCAGTCTTCTGCGGGGAATTGACTACATCCATGTCCCGACCACCTTGCTGGCCCATGATTCATCCATTGGTGGCAAAACAGCAATTAACAGCAGACATGGTAAAAACCTGATTGGTGCCTTCCACCGGCCTAAAGGTGTTATATATGATCTGGATTTTCTGGATTCTCTCCCTGAAACGGAAATTCTCAGTGGCTTCGGAGAAGTGATAAAACACGCATTCCTCAAAGACCAGGAAACAATTGATGCCCTGATGGAGGCAACAAAGGATCGTATTGACGTAAATACGGTCGAACCTTTTATAATCAAAGGCATTAAAACCAAGATGGAGCATGTCATAAAAGATGAGAATGAGTCTGGGGTCCGTAAACATCTAAACCTAGGCCATACTTTGGGGCATGCAATAGAATACAAATATAAAATGCCGCATGGTATCGCAGTAATCCTTGGTTTATTCGCCGCTCTGTATATTTCAAATGAATTAAATCAAACACAGACGTTTAACCTGAGACGCTATTATGATTACTTTACAGGTTTAGGTTATCCTGTCGATCATCTTAAAGAAATAGATGCGGATGAAATGATTTCTTTAATGACAAAAGATAAAAAGAATAACAGCTCTGACAGTATCGGATACATTGTCTTGGATAGTGCTGGCCATGCCCGTTTTACCGAATTTGAGCAGGAACTGCTCATCAAATATATAAATGATCTGAAGGAGAGACTATGAAAAAACTTTTGAACAGTACTTTTAACGGCACATTAAGAGTCCCTGGCGATAAATCTATCACTCACAGATCCCTTATGCTGGCTGCGCTTGCCGAGGGACGTACTGAAATCAGTCAGCCTTTGCGGAGTGAAGACACTTATCGCACGATGGAAATCATGCGTTCAATCGGAGCGAACATTTCTGAAGAAAAAGATAAATGGATTGTCGAATCGAAAGGGCATCAACATCTTCATTCACCCACAGAACCATTGTATACAGGTAACTCCGGTACAACCTCCAGACTGATCATCGGTCTGCTTGCCGGTCTTGGACTGAATGCAGAATTCAGCGGAGACTCTTCCATCAACGGACGTCCGATGGACAGGGTACAGAAACCACTTCTTGAAATGGGTGCAGACATTCATCTCAAGGATGACAAATACCCGCCGGTTCATATTTACTCCAGCCGTCTGAGAGCGATTGATTATGATATGCCGGTCGCGAGCGCACAGGTCAAAAGTGCAATCCTGCTTGCCGGTTTGTTTGCAGATGGCACCACGATCGTTCGGGAATCTTCTCCGTCACGCGACCATTCTGAAATAATGATGAAACAATTTGGAGTTGACCTGGAGTCTAAGGATGGGGTTATTACACTTCAAGGTGGCAGGCCGCTTAAAGCCTCCGACGTTATTGTACCCGGCGATATTTCATCTGCAGCATTCCCGATTGCACTTGCAGTACTAAAGCCTGGGACGACGATTACGATTGAGAACGTTTCTTTGAATCCTACAAGGTCTGGTATACTGGAAGTCCTGGAAATGATGGGGGCGAATATAAAAATCGAGACTCTGCCGGGTGAAGGGGAAGCCATAGGGAATATAACCGCATCCTACACACCTGAGCTGAAAGGATTCAATATTTCCGGTGAAATCATACCGAGACTCATTGATGAAATCCCAATTCTTGCTCTTTTGGCTGCCTACAGCAGTGAACCTTGTACAGTGAGTGATGCAGAAGAACTCAGATTCAAAGAAACTGACAGGATTCGTGCAGTCATCGATGAACTGTCCAAATTCGGCATAAAATTTGAAGAAAAAGAAGATGGTTTTACTGTCATACCGGTTGAGATTGAGGCAGTGCCGGAAACCAGAGTAAAAGGCTATCATGATCATCGCATCATCATGATGCTCATTGTGTTTTCCATTGTTTCAAACACACCGATAGACATCGATGACAGTTCAGCCATCGATATATCTTATCCAGGATTTATAAATGACTTGGAGTCATTACGGAAGGATGCTTAATTATGCAGGACCAGATCTATTCAATAATAGATGAATTAAAATCAGGTAAATATCCTGAAAATAAACTTTCGGAAGTACTGAGTGACTTAAACAAATTTGAAGATGATATGGAACTGGAAACACTTTTCATACTTGGAGATACTCTGGTGCAATTCGGCTTCATCAAGGAGGCGGAAACTGTTTTCCATCACCTTCATTCTCATGTCGAACATGATGATGAGGTACTTGCATATCTAACAGATATCTATATTTCTGACGGCAGGCTTGATGAAGCACTCAGCCTCATAAATCAGGCACCTAAGACAAAAACAGTTCTTATGCTTAAAGCTGAAATTTTTCAGCAGCTTAATATGAATGATGTTTCCATCAGATTGATTCATGAAGCAAAGGCAATTGAAGACGAACCCATACTGGATTACGCCCTTGCAGAAATCTATTATGAGGACGGGGATTTCCAGGAAGCCCTCAGACACTATCAGGCGCTCCTCGATCAGGGTATCGACGAACTGAATGGTGTACATTTCAATTTGCGTGCAGCAGAACTCCATATGAATCAAATTGAACTCGAGGAAGCCAAATCCCATTTTGATAAAGTGGATGAGAAATTTTATTTGAATGATGATTTCTACAGAAAAGCATTGCTGGAGTATCAGCTGCAGTCATATGAAACTGCCAAAATTCTTTTGAATAAAGTAATTGATAATGAACCGTATTATATAAATGCATATATACTGCTGATGAACGTCCATGAGACTGAACATGATCTGGAAGCTGCCAAGATTCTTCTTGAGAACTATTTAAAACAGGATGATACAAACCCGCTCATCTTTTTCCATCTCGGCCGCATAAATTACAGACTTGGTTCTGAAGACAGTGCAATAGATGCATTCAGACGGGCCATTGCTCTTGACCAGGATTATGACGATGCGTACCTCATGCTGTTCGAAACACTTCTGAAAACAGATCGTACTGATGAGATCAGTGCTTTTGCAGGTAACCTGGATACACATGCTCTCTCTGGAGAATCGTTATATCTGCTCGCAAAAATCGAACAGGAAAATGAAAATGATACAGCCGCTTTAAAATATTATCAAGATGCTGAAAAACTTATCGGCGAATCACTTGAATTTTACAATGACTACTATGAATACCTGACTGAAATCAGTCATCCCTCAAAGACCGAAATCCTTGATAAATTGATCATGCTTGATCCCTCCAATGTGGACTGGCAGTTTGAAAAGGAGCGTTTGGAAGGTGAAGAAGATCAGCTATAGGAAAGATTTCATAGATTATGTGCTGTACAACTATGAATTTGAAGACAGGGTGGCCATTTGGATTTTAAATTTTCTTAAATCACATCCCGTAGTCTCTAAAAATATTTCCTTTACTTATGATGATACAATCAGAAGAAAGCTGCGTATTTCAGCTGCGGGTACGAACCGTAAAACGCTGATGCTTGAGAAGGGGGACATGGTGACAATCGATGGAGAAGTCATCTTTCACGAGCTGAACATGAATCAGGATGAGATGCTCTTCATAGAATTTAATTTTCCGACAAAAGATGTCCGCTACGCGGCAGTAAAAGAAATAGAAAACAACCTGGATGCCGAACTCCGCGCCATATCTCATGATCAGTTGTTGAAACAAATTGATCATGCATTGGATAGTAAGGATCAGGAACTATTCCACACGCTAACAAAAATGTTGAAGTACCCAAATTAAAGTCAGGTGAATAAATTGCTGTATAACCACAAAGATTTAAAAATTCTCAAAGACGAAATCGAATTTATCGATACTGCGGTCATTCCGTTTGCCTCTATGGATATGGATGCGCGTGCACCGGTCCATGCCGGCAATCTTGAACTGTTGCAAATAATTTCTATCCAACTCGAAAAACAATTCAAAGGCCGACTACTCATCACTCCTCCCTTGATGACAGTGGAGGAAGATACCTCATTGCTCACTAAGTACGCCAGTCAGCTGAGAGACTTTGGGTTTAAAAAGATAATCGTACTCACACACCTCCCGGCAGATTCCAAGGATCTGGATAAAATTAAGGTGAACGAAATTCCTCTTGAAAATATGAGTGATGATATGAAGATGGAAATGATCAACGATGAAGTAAAAACAGTGATGAAATCAATCATTGCCATCTGGAACAGCTAAAACGGGGCATTTTTACACAATTAAGAGTAAGCCCTTTATCAAAAGTTTCGATACCATATTGACCGGTTTCAGGTAATAGGCTAAAATTGAACTGTCCTAGTTATATTTAAATGTAAAAGAACGCGCGTTTGAGGGGGGAAATATTAATGTCGCAAAAAGTAACACGACGCCAGTTCCTGAACTATTCCCTGATGGGAGTGGGGTCTTTCATGGCGGCAGGTGCAATTTTGCCTATGGGCAGGTTCGCGCTAGATCCATTGTTCCAGGGTGAAGCTAAAGGCTCTATGATCACAACAAGTGTCAAGAGCGAAGAGATTACTGAAGAGCCGATGAAAGTCGACTTTTCTTATGAGCAACAAGATGCCTGGTACAAAAGTGAAGTGACTGACTTCGTCTGGGTTTACAGAAATGGAGATAAGATCATCGCACTTTCGCCTATTTGTAAACACCTGGGTTGTACAGTTACATGGGCAGGCGATGAGGCCAATCCGGATAAATTCTTCTGTCCATGTCATAACGGACTCTATGAGAAGAACGGAAAGAACATCCCGGGAACTCCACCGAGAGGTCCGCTTGATCAGTATGAAGTTGGAGAATCTGATGGATTCATTACAATCGGTGAAATGTTTGAAAATGAGCTTGTATAGGAGGGAAAACTGTGCTTAATAGAATCTATGACTGGATAGACGATCGCATGGACATTACTCCAATATGGAGAGATGTTGCCGATCATGAAGTGCCGGAGCATGTTAACCCTGCCTATCACTTTTCAGCTTTCGTCTATTGTTTTGGAGGGTTAACGTTTTTTATTACTGTAATTCAAATTTTATCAGGTATGTTCCTTACAATGTATTACGTCCCTGATATCGTAAACGCTTGGAATTCAGTTTATTATCTGCAACATGATGTTGCTGCAGGTGTAATTGTAAGAGGTATGCACCATTGGGGTGCGAGCCTGGTTGTAGTAATGATGTTCCTACATACACTGAGGGTATTCTTCACCGGCGCATACAAGGCACCACGTGAATTAAACTGGGTTGTCGGAGTACTATTGTTCGCCGTTATGCTTGGTCTGGCATTCACTGGATACCTGCTTCCATGGGACATGAAAGCACTGTTTGCAACTAAAGTTGGTTTGGATATTGCAGAAAGTGTGCCATTTGTAGGTGAATGGATTAAGACTCTGCTCGCTGGTGATGAACAGATCATCGGTGCTCAGACGTTGACACGTTTCTTTGCCATCCACGTATTCTTCTTACCTGCGGCCCTGTTTGTATTAATGGCAATCCACTTCATAATGATACGTAAACAAGGTATTGCAGGACCACTATAAGGAATAACAAGGGAGGTAAATTGATATGAAACGTGGAAAAGGGCTGACTTTTGTCGGCGACTCACGAATACAAAAATACGAAAAACCCAAACTCAATCGTGACTACTCGGAATTCCCGGGACGTACGGAAGAGTTTTATCCGGATTTCCTGCTGAAAGAATGGATTACCGGTGCAGTATTTCTCATCGGTTTTCTATGTCTTACAGTAGCGCATCCGGCCCCGCTTGAACGTGTAGCTGATCCGACGGATACAGGTTATATACCGCTCCCTGACTGGTATTTCCTGTTCCTTTATCAGATACTCAAATATTCATTTGCATCCGGTCCTTATAACGTGATTGGTGCAATCATCATGCCTGGTATCGCATTTGGTGCACTGCTGCTTGCGCCATGGCTTGATAACAATAAAGAACGCCACTGGAAAAAACGTCCGGTAGCGGCTGCTATGATGCTGATTTCAATTGGTATCATCTTCTATACTACTTGGGAATCCGTTGCCTATCACAATTGGGAACAACAGGATAAGCAGGGTGAGATTGTATTCTCCAACCTGGATGCCGAAGATCCTGTCTTCAATGAACTCATCCGTTCCAACTGTACAAGTTGTCACGGTGGGGAACTGACAGGCGGATCAGGTCCTAACCTGGTAGAACCTGAATTGAATGCTGAAACTGTAAAAGCTTTTGTAACAAATGGTACGGGTGAAATGCCTGCCTTTGAAGGACAACTGACAGAAGAAGAGATACAGCAAATTTCTGAATTCGTAGCTAACCTTGAAGTTACTTCTAAAGATGAAGCTATGAGCTCTGAAAGCGAGTAGTCAGCAAACGAATAAATAAAAGCCCCTAGAAATAGGGGCTTTTTTATTAACGGGAGAAACGTTTATGGAAACTGTAATCCGTCTCATGCATAATAGAATATTTTTAATCATCCTGCTAATTTCAAATTTTATAGGCACCTTATACGGCTACTGGTGGTATGGAGGGCAGCTTGCACAAACAGACTGGTTCTTCTATCCATTTGTACCCGACAGTCCTACTGCTACGCTGTTCCTCTCCTTACTCATCCTGCTGATCCTTTCAGGAAAGAAATGGGGACTTATTGATGCTCTCGCATTTACTACTTTGATCAAATACGGCGTCTGGGCAGTCGTAATGAACCTTCTTACATTTGTAGAAACAGGTTTCATCTCATGGATCGGACTCATGCTGATTGCGTCTCATGGTATGATGGCAGTGCAGGCGATTTTATTCCTGCCACATCTGGAAATAAAAATGAGCCATTTTTACATTACAGCCATCTGGCTGTTTCACAATGATATTATTGATTATGTTTACGGACAATATCCTGTATATGGCAGCCTATACCAATATGCCGATCACATAGGGTATTTTGCTTTCTGGCTGAGTGTCTTTGTGTTGATGCTGCTTTACCATCTGGTCCCAAAGCGTAACAATTGACTATCTATTCAAATTTAAAGTAAAATCAAGTTATGAACAATTATTGGAGGTTGGAATACAAGTGTATATTATCATCTATTTTGCTATTTTGATGGTGGTTCCAATGCTCGCTCAGATGAATGTCAAATCCACATTCAACAAGTACTCAAAAGTACGTTCAACAAGTGGTCTGACTGGTCGAGAGGTTGCAGAGGAGATTCTTAAGGAGAATGGAATTTATGATGTTTCAGTTGAAAGAGGACAAGGGTTTTTAAGTGACTATTATGACCCTAAGAACAAGAAACTCGTTCTTTCTCCGAGCAACTATGACACACCGAGTGTTGCAGGCACTGCAGTGGCTGCTCACGAAGTCGGCCATGCGATACAACATGCTACGGGATATGCATTTCTTAATTTCAGGTCTGCGCTTTTCCCATTGGCACAATTAGGCAGTAATTTTTCCTATTTCCTGATTATTGCCGGTATGATTATTACGTATGCTCAAAATAATGTTGGTGGTGGGCTTGGCGATATGTTGTTATGGGCCGGAATTGGACTCATGGCATTTGCTGTACTTTTCCAGGTCGTCACACTGCCTGTAGAATTTGATGCTTCGAAAAGAGCCATGAAACAAATCGAAACGCTCAATATCGTTAATGAAAAGGAATACCGTCATGCCAAAAAAGTATTGAACGCTGCAGCGATGACATATGTCGCAGCAACTGCAGTTGCTGTTGCCGAGTTGGTAAGATTTATTATTATCGCCCGGGGTAACAACTAATTAGTTTTCACGGATATCCATTATACAGATGGATATCCGTTTTTTATTTCTCCTCTGACTTTGTTATGATTATATATGTAATTAAGGAGATGATTTGAATGGACTGCCGTTTTAAAACTGGAAAGAATATATTCAGATACCGTGTAGCCGATATAGTAATAGATGAAGATCAAACACTGGTTGCAACCAACAATATGGCAGACTATTTTTACACGCTGTCCGGACCAGTCAACCTGGGAGAAATGAGTGAAGATGCAGCAGTAAGGCTTCTGAAAGAAAAGACGGGTGCTGCCTACAGGGTGGAAAGGCTGTTGAGAGTCGTAGAGACATTTTTCGATTATGAGTTCAATGGGACAAAATATGATTTCCAGGAAGTGACATTCTATTACTTGCTGAAACCTTTGAAAGATGTGGAAATGAACCTCGTAAATAAAATCGGCGGTGGAAGGACGGAAACGCTTCATTGGATGCCTTTATCAGATTTAAAGGTAAAGGATGTCAGGCCAAAAGTTGGTAAAGAGACAATGATTGAACTGCCTGATAATGTAGAAACCATAATCAATTATGAGAGCAGTGAGGATTTCAATTAAAATCCTTAGTCTATGCAGTTCACTTCCGCTGTAATATTCACTATAATTAGGGAGAAGATTCACTAAGTTATTTCATAAGAATGGATGATGAATATGAAAATAGCACTTATTGCCCATGATAAAAAGAAAGACGACCTTTTGAAATTTATCAAATTGCATTTGGAGTTTTTCAAAAAACATGAACTTTTTGCGACAGGTACTACGGGCAAGAGGATCATTGAACACACTGGACTGGATGTCCACAGATGCAAGTCAGGACCGCTTGGCGGGGACCAGGAGATTGGTGCTATGGTTGCTAATGGATCCATCGAGACAATCATATTCTTCAGAGATCCATTAACTGCCCAGCCTCATGAACCTGATGTTTCCGCCCTTCTAAGGCTGTCGGATGTTTACGATGTTCCATTGGCAACAAATGAAGGAACCGCAAGCGCAGTACTTCATTACTTCAACTATAGAGATAGAGCGTGATTTTATGAAAATAGGGATAACATGTTATCCAAGTGTAGGTGGCAGTGGCATTATTGCAACAGAGTTGGGAATTCAACTTGCTGAGATTGGCCATGAAGTGCATTTCATCACATCAAATATTCCTTTCAGATTAAATGCCAGCCACCCAAATATCCATATCCATCAGACGGACATCAATGATTACAGCGTTTTCAAATACCCACCATATGATATCACGCTGGCAAGCAAAATTTCAGAAGTCATCACAGAGTATGACCTGGAAGTAATTCATATGCATTATGCCGTTCCTCATGCTGTCTGTGGCATTCTAGCCCGACAGATGTCGGGGCGGCAGGATGTCCGTATCGTAACGACACTTCACGGAACGGATATCACCGTGCTTGGACATGACATGTCACTTGTCAACGCCATCCGGTTTGGCATAGAAGGCTCAGATGCTGTCACTGCTGTATCTGATAGCCTGACAAGAGAGACACATGAACTGATCATGCCTGATAAATCGATAGAAACCATCTATAATTTTGTAGAAGAAAGCTACTTCAATATGTCAGGCAGGGAAGTAATCCGCAGACAGATGAAAGAGAGATATGGTATCGGTGAGCATACAAAAATTCTTATGCATACTTCGAATTTCAGAAAGATAAAGCGTATCGATGATATAGTCCGTACGTTCAGTATTGTGAATAAAAACCTCGATTCCGTGCTGATACTCATCGGCGACGGACCAGAAACGAACAGTATCAAACAACTTGTTAAAGATCTGGACATTGAAGGTTCTGTCATACTTGCAGGACAGCAGTCTGATGTAAAGTCGTTCTATATGATGAGCGACATCTTTTTGCTGCTTAGTCAGAAGGAAAGCTTCGGTCTTGCGCTTCTTGAAGCGATGCACTGTGGTTCCGTCCCCATCGGTTCTAATGCCGGCGGCATTTCAGAAGTGATAAAAGATGGTGAAACCGGTTATATCGTTGATGTCGGTGATTACAATGCCGCTGCAGAAAAAATAATTCACTTATTATCCAATCAAACAATATATGAAACAATGCAAAAACAGATGATTGATGATATAAATGTAAGATTCCACTCTGATGTCATACTCAGGGAATATGAAACGCTTTACCGCAAGTTGATAGGAGACAAACATCATGGATGATCTATTCATAACAGGAAAACGGATATTGGAAACTTTACAGGAAAATGAGTATCAGGCCTATTTCGTAGGTGGATGTGTAAGAGATCATCATATGGGCCGTGCAATCAATGATGTCGATATCACGACTGACGCTTTACCTGAAACTGTAGAAACATTATTTGAAAAGACGGTGGATGTGGGAAAAGAACATGGGACAATCATTGTTCTGATTGATGACATACCATTTGAAGTCACAACATTCAGGGTCGAATCTGAGTATACGGATTACCGCAGGCCCGATTCTGTTGCTTTTACAAAAGAACTTGAGGGGGATCTTGAACGCAGAGATTTCACAATGAATGCAATGGCTATGGATAAGGAATTCCAGCTTATAGATCCTTTCGGAGGAGTGGAGTCAATCAATCAACAATCAATCAGTACAGTCGGTGAAGCTGACGCCCGGTTCGATGAAGATGCTCTCAGAATTCTCAGGGCCGTCCGGTTTATGTCACAATTGGGTTTTGCAATTGATGAAGAGACAATTACTGCTATGAGCCGCCATGCCGGAAATTTACAGTACATAGCGATTGAACGTTCAATGATAGAACTTAAAAAGACATACGCTGGTGGTTTTACTGATAAAGTTAAACCTTTGATGATCCAGACTGGAATCAAAGAGAACATACCATTCCTTTCAAAGGTTGACGATAATAATTTTATGTCAACTAGTATATCTTCATTCATTTCTGAAATTGCCATTCAAATTTATATGAATGCATCACTTATAGAATATATTCCGGAACTAAAACTGTCCAACTCGGAGAAAAATACAATTAGGGAAATGGTGGATATTCTCAAGGAATTAGAATATGACAAACAAATAAAATGCATCTCTTATAAATATAATTATGATACACTTGAAAATGTTGAAGCATTAGTAAACGACAACCGTTTTTCAAAAAAACTACAGTGGGGCAGGATGCTCCGTGAAGCGATTGAAATGAAGCCGCTTCTTCCAATACATCAGACATCCGATATTGATATAGGTGGCAAAGAGCTGATGCATCATTTTAATTACAGAGGCGGTAGATGGATCAAGGATCTTTATACCATTTTGGAATACGAAATACTCAGTAATCATCTTCAAAATGATAAAGAGAAAATATTAGAATGGATTGACGTAAATGTCGAATTTGAAGAAGGAAATATTAAGCTTACTTGATCGGGAACAGTTCATATCCGGGCAGAATATGGCAGACACATTAGGCGTTTCCCGCACTGCAATCTGGAAAACAATACAGTCTTTGAAAACGGAAGGCTATACGATCGAATCAGTGACAAAAAAAGGCTACCACCTTAAAAATCCGCCTAAGTATTTAAGTCCGACTGCTCTGGCAGTACTGATCAATCAATCTGATCTTTTTAAATCTGTAGAATATTTTACAACAACCCCGTCAACTCAAAAAGAAGCATTCCGTATGCTCTCCGAAACAAAGGATTCTTTTATAGTCGTAGCAGAAGAGCAGACTGAAGGAAGAGGCCGTTTCGAGCGTCGTTGGGACTCTCCTGGAAAATCCGGAATCTACATATCATTGGTCCTGCGCCCCAATATTGCGCTCTCGGAAATCGTCCGTTTCAACCTTTTCATCTCGCTTGCAATTTCCAAGTCACTCGACGAAGCATTTGGTATAGATACGGGTATAAAATGGCCGAATGATATATACATTCAGGACAGGAAGCTCTGCGGCTTCCTTACCGAAGTTGTAAGTGAATCAGGTGTCATAAACGCAATTATATGCGGTATTGGCATTAATATTTTCAAGGATGATTCACGTTCAAAAATACCGACGGCAACCTCCGTTGAAGACATACTCGGTTCAAGTGCAAAGATTGACATTGATTTTTTCATGGAACGATTCCTGGAGAACTTGGATATATATTACGACAGATTTTTGAATGAACCTTTTTCTGCGATACGGAATGACTGGAAAGACAAGTCAATCATATTTGGAAAAGAACTTCGTATTACAGAGTCAGGCAGCATGTATATGGCGCGGGCACTTGATATTAATGATGAAGGCTTTTTGGAAGTAGTGGATGAGTCGGGCAATATCAGAAAAGTAATAAGTGCAGATATTGAATTATAGCAGAAACTGGTGATTGAATGTTTACGGAGAGATTTGCTGTCGTAGATTTGGAAACAACAGGAAATAATAAAAATAAAGACAATATCATACAATTGAGTATCGCCTTTGTCGAGAATTTTAAAATTGTGGACCAGTATACGACTTTTCTCTCTGATGATACTGAAATAAGCCCATTCATAAGAGAGCTTACTAATATAGAACCACATATGTTAAAAGGCGCACCGAAATTCAGAGATGTTGCGGAAGAAGTCGCGTCTCTGCTCGATGGATGCATTTTTACAGCGCATAATGTTGAATTTGACTACGGATTCTTACAGAATGCACTGTATAATCAGGGTATCAAATATCATCCCCGTCATAAAATTGATACTGTTGAACTGGCAAAAATATTCATGCCGACCCTCGAACGTTTCCAGCTGAACGAAATTGCACAAGCCATCGGCATCGAACTATCCAATGCCCATAGGGCAGATGAAGATGCCAGGGCTACAGCTGAACTGCTGATCAGACTTCAGGAGATCATCGTCTCAATGAATACTGAAACGTTGAAGCAGCTGTACCATCTGGCAAAACCTTTGAAGCATAATTTGTCTGATATTCTGTTTCTGACACTCTCAGAAACAGAGGATATTACGCCGGTCCACCTTGAGAAACATGGATCCGTACATGTAAGAAAACAGCAGGGGCACTCCTTTGATCTTCCCCCGGTTGAAGTCACTGATCTGTATGATAAATACATTGGATATACTGGAAATGATTTCCGGGAAGATCAGCTGAGACTTGCACATAAAATTTTTGAAGCTTTTGAATCAAAGAATCATATGGCCATGGAAGCATATACAGGACTCGGAAAAACCATTTCCTTTCTAATAGCTGCAGTCAGTTATCATTCTATGTATGGTAAAAAAATAATGGTTTCCACAAGCAGAAAGATACTTCAGAAACAAATCATCACTGATGATCTCCTGACATTGGAGAATGCATGTGGTTTCAATATTCATGCTGCAGATCTAAAAGGCAGGGATAATTACCTTAACCTGGATGCATTCGAACTTCTCCTTTCACTTGAAGATGAAAACACTGAAATCATCTATCTTAAGATGAAATTACTTGTGTGGATGCTTGATACAGAAACAGGAGATCTGTCCGAAATCCATATGAAAGGACCAGAGAAAGCCTACTACAGGACGATGGCAATCCAAGCGGGGAACGGCAAGTCTCATCCATATTTCGATCGTGCTCTCAACAAGGCACAGAATTCAATCATCATCATCACAAATCATTATTTCCTGCTGGATTGTATGGATTATATAGCAGATACCGATTCCATACTTGTTGATGAAGCCCACCAGCTAAAACATGCTCTTGACGACAGAATGGAAGCCGCCTACAGTTATCAGGGGATGAAGTTTTTTATTGGACAAATTGGCATGGCATCGCAGGAACGCTTGTTGTCGACTTATATCAACAATAATAACGAGACCGGCCTTTATTTGCTGGAAGACCTTCTAAAGCATCTCAATCAGAATATCGATCGCTTATTCGGCTCAGTATCTGCGGGAAATATGGACGAAACTCTGCTTCATGTGAAGGGCGGCCTGAAATATACCGAGACATTTCTGAGTGCAATCCGCGGTACGAATAATTACCAGATGCTATATAATCACATGCATCATTATCAGGGTATGCTTAAACTTCTGAAAAATGGAATTGAAGAAGAAAATTACACTGTAGAAAAGGATGATAATTTTCAAAAAACCAGAATATATATCAAAGAGGATAAATTAAAGGGGCTCCATAGACATATGGATCAGTTGTCTTCCACAGTACTTCTTTCAGGGACACTGGAAGTAAACGGAAGCTTTAAACACCTTGATTTCTGGTTTGGTGAACTTCCTTATGAATCACTGGTCATTAGGAACGAGGCTCTGTTCGACCGGACTAAATTATTCATTCCTGAAGACATTCCTGATTATGATGTAAATGATGATAATTTCATATGGGCGCTTGTCGATTACATTTCTGTGTATTTGACTGAGACCGATAGCAAATTGATGGTATTGTTCTCCAATTATGATCTTCTGGACAAAGTTGCGGAATACACGCACGATATCCAGATGTTCGAAGATTTTGTCGTTTTGAAGCAATCACGCGCAACCACGCCAGAAAAACTTCTGGTCCAATTTAATCAGCTCGACAAATGTCTGTTGCTCGGAACATCCAGTTTCAATGAGGGAATAAATATAGAAAGCACAGGAACGAAATGTCTGATGCTTACCAAGCTGCCTTTCCCGGTACCCAAAGACAAGGGCTTCAGGAACTTTTATAAAACGGACTTGCCGGAAGCTGTTTTCTCATTCCGTCAAATAGCAGGGAGAGTCCACCGAAAACCTTCCGACAGAGGATTGGTACTCCTGTTTGATAAACGAATACTGACCAGAAACTATAAAAAGGCATTTCTGAAATATTTTCCAGAAGAAAATATCATTCACGGACAACAGGACACTTTCAAAGGTCTCCTGCGTGATTTATAATAGCTATATCAACATAAAAGGAGAACGATCATGCAAATCTCAGACCGTATTAAAAATGTAACTCCAAGTCAGACTCTAGCGATTACAGCAAAATCCAGGGACCTGAAAGCACAAGGTGTAGATGTTATCGGCCTTGGAGCTGGTGAGCCGGACTTCAATACTCCTGATGAAATCATTGAAAAAGCATATGAATCGTTGAAATCAGGCAAAACCAAATATACTGCGGCTGCTGGAATACCTGAACTTAAAAATGCTATCATCAATAAGATGGAGGAAGATCACAGCCTCACATACGCACCTTCCGAAGTGTTTGTCGGCAATGGTGCGAAACATGTCCTTTATAACTTATTCCAGGCGACTTTAAACCCGGGAGATGAAGTACTCATTCCAGTTCCTTACTGGGTGAGCTACACGGAGCAGGTGAAATTAGCTGAAGGTAAGCCTGTCATAATGCCTACGGATGAGGCAACTTCCTTTAAAGTAACTCCTGAAATCATCGATCGATACATTACAGACAAAACACGCATGCTGCTGCTCAACTCACCGAGCAACCCTAGCGGCATGGTTTATTCCCGTGAAGAACTGGAAGCATTGGCTGCATATATCGAAGAAAAAGATCTTATCGTCGTAGCAGATGAAATATATGAAACACTGGTCTATGACAGCGAACACATATCCATTGCATCAATCAGTGATAAATTAAAAGAGAACACATTTGTCATAAACGGTGTAAGTAAATCCCATGCGATGACAGGGTGGAGGATTGGATACTGCTGCGGAAACAGTGATGTCGTAAAAGCAATGACAGACCTGACCAGCCACTCCACATCCAACCCGGTAACCCCTTCTCAATGGGCCGCAATCGCCGCCTATCAAATGGATGATTCATTCACGAAGTCCTATAACCGGACATTCCATGAACGCAGAGATGCGGCTTACGATAAGCTGATGGAGATTCCATATATCAGCTGCATCAAACCTGAAGGCGCATTTTATTTATTCCCTAACTTTAAGGAATGTGCAGAACGCTGCGGATTCGATACAGTGGATGGTTTTGTAAATGCAGTGCTCGAAGAGGTCTATGTTGCAGTTGTACCCGGATCAGGATTTGGTTCTCCGGATAACATACGACTCAGCTATTCCTTGAGCATAGAAGATATGACAGAAGCGTTGGAACGCATAAAACAATTTGTATTACAGAGAACAAAAGGAGCTTAATCTTAATTATGAAGATTTCAATCAACCAGGCAAAACAATATGAAGGACAGGAAGTTACAGTTGGATGCTGGCTGCTGCAAAAGCGTGGCAGCGGAAAAATCCAATTCCTCCAACTCAGAGACGGCACCGGCTTTATCCAGGGTGTCGTGGTCAAGGCCGCTGATGAAGATCTGTTTAGTGTTGCTAAAGGGCTGAATCAGGAAACATCAATGTATGTTACCGGTACAATAAAATCAGATGACCGTTCTTCCTTCGGCTATGAGATGGAAGTATCAGGCATCGAAATCATACATGAAGCAGAAGGGTATCCAATCACACCGAAAAACCATGGCCCGGAATTCCTCATGGATAACCGCCATTTATGGCTGAGATCACGCAAACAGCATGCTGTGATGAACATCAGGAATCAAATTATAAAAAGCACTTATGATTTCTTCTTCGAAAATGGCTTTAAAAAAATCGACCCTCCAATCTTGACGAGCAGTTCACCGGAAGGAACGACTGAACTTTTCCATACTAAATATTTTGAAGAAGATGCCTTCTTGTCACAGAGTGGGCAGCTTTATGCCGAGGCAGCAGCAATGGCACATGGTAAGGTTTTTTCATTCGGACCGACATTCCGTGCCGAGAAATCAAAAACAAGGCGGCATCTGATTGAGTTCTGGATGATAGAACCCGAAATGGCTTTCTACAATCATGAAGACAGCCTGAAAGTACAGGAACAATATGTTGAGTACCTCGTACAAAAGGTCCTTGAACACTGCAGACTCGACTTGGAAGCACTGGATCGGGATACTTCCGTGCTTGAGAAAATCAAAGCACCTTTCCCAAGAATCGACTATACAGATGCCATTGACCTATTGAAGGAAAAAGGATTCGATGATATCGAATGGGGAGAAGATTTCGGCGCACCGCATGAAACAGAGATTGCAAACCATTTCGATCAGCCTGTATTCATCACAAATTATCCGAAAGAAATCAAATCTTTCTATATGGAAGAGAACCCGGATGATCCAAGAACTGTTCTATGTGCAGACCTTATAGCACCAGAGGGCTATGGAGAAGTGATTGGAGGAAGTGAACGTATCCACGATTACGATACACTCAAACAAAAAATTACGGACAGCGGCCTCGACCTGGACGCCTATGAATGGTATCTGGATCTGCGCAAATACGGCAGTGTGCCACATTCCGGTTTCGGTCTCGGGCTGGAAAGAACTGTTGCATGGTTAAGCGGCGTACAGCATGTCAGGGAAACGGCACCGTTCCCACGTCTGCTGAACAGGCTCTACCCATAGACAAAAATATCGCCCCCGGGCGATATTTTTCATAAGGAGATATTAATATGATAGACAGATATATGCGCTATATCAATATACCTGTAAATAAAATTCTAATAGATAAATATGGCGCATTGGGTATTGATGAAAAGACACTTGCTGTCCTCATCCGTCTGATGGATATTCATGACACATCTGATGCTCTGCCAGACTTCAACACTCTCGCTGTGCATTCGACGATGTCTGAACACGACATCTCCAAAATCATGGAGCAATTGATTCAGAATCAGTTGCTTGAAGTGAAAACGGTCAAGGAAGAGGGGAAGTTCATAGAGCGCTTCAACCTCGATCCACTGTTTGAAAAGCTTTTGGATCTAGCTGATTCAAATGTAAAAACAGTAAAGAAAACGGACCCTTCAAAAATCAGAGAATTGTTTGAATATGTAGAACTGCTTTACGGCAGGGTGATCAGTCCAAATGAATTCCAAAGGATGAACAGCTGGCTGGAGGACTCCGGTCATTCTCCCGATCGGATAAAAGAGGCAATAGACCTTGCATACCAAAACCAGGTGACCTCACTTCAGTATGTTGAGCGGATATTGAACAGTATCGAGAATAAAAAAGAGGATGAACCGGCAGCACGTAAAAGGATGCCTGTCCGTTCATGGCTGGAAGGAGAAGACGTATTTGATTAGTGGTAAAAAAACAATGGAAATGATTGATACGATTGACCAGATGTTTCCCGACGCGGAATGTGAACTCATCCATGATAATTCATTCGAGTTGACCATTGCCGTGCTGCTCTCAGCCCAGTGTACCGATAATCTGGTCAACAGAGTGACAAAGACCCTTTTTCAAAAGTATAAGACACCCGAAGACTTTTTGTCGGTTGAGCTGTCAGAGTTGGAGAATGACATCAGATCCATCGGACTATTCCGTAATAAAGCGAAAAATATACAAAAATTATCCAGAGATCTGATTGACCGCTACGATGGGGAGATTCCGGGAAACTATGAAGACCTTGTCAGCCTGGCAGGTGTCGGCCGCAAAACTGCCAATGTTGTGCTGTCCGTCGCATTCGATGTGCCAAGGATCGCAGTGGATACACACGTAGAAAGAGTTTCGAAAAGACTGGGGATTGCCCGCTACAAAGATTCTGTGCTTGAAGTTGAGCAGACACTGATGAAAAAAATACCAGCTGAAAGATGGAGTAAAACCCACCACCAGCTCATATTCTTCGGACGTTATCATTGTCTGGCCAGATCACCAAAATGTGATGTTTGTCCGCTTCTTGAAGATTGCAGGGAAGGGCAAAAACGTATGAAAGCAAAAGCGCGCGTATGACAATCGAGGAAATATACAATGCACTGCTCGAACACTCCAAAAATCCGGACCGTGAAATTTATGACCGGTTCAGGGCATCGGTCGACAAGCATATTAGAGATACTTTGCAGGCAGAATCATCAGCCGAACCTGAAAAAATCCTTCCGCTCAATTACAAAGAGCGGATTGATTATATCGATTCGAGACCTTGCCAATACCATAGTATCATTCAGCTCAAAAACCTATATGACGAATTCAATAAGCGTGTGGCCTCCTACCGCGTAAGGCATAAAAAATAACCCCAATTCATGAAATTGGGGTTATTTCTATTTAGGCCGCGCTGTCACCAGATTCTTCTGTTGTTTCTTCCTCAGTCGGTTCTTCAGTTGGTTCCTCCTGGGTCGGTTCTTCTGTCGTTTCTTCTTCGGTAGACTCTTCCTCAGTCGGCTCTTCAGTTGATTCTTCCTGGGTTGGTTCTTCTGTCGTTTCTTCTTCAGTCGACTCTTCTTCGGTCGGTTCTTCTGTTGTTTCTTCTTCGGTGGACTCTTCCTCAGTCGGTTCCTCAGTTGTTTCTTCTTCAGCCGCTTCTTCCTGCTCTCGCTGCTCTTCGGCTTCTCTTCGGGCTTGTTCTTCAGCCTGCTGCTGGCGCTGTTCCTCGGCTGCCCGTTGTCTTTCTTCCTGCTGATTTTCGTAGGACTGAAGTTCTTCACTGCCTTTTACAGCGAGTTCACCGCCGGCGATGTCAATTACACTATCCGGCTGTTGGAAATCCTGACCGTTATAAGTCGAGATGGACTGCATGATATCCCGGAAGAACCATTGCGGTGTAATCTGCTCATCCTGTCCAACAAATGATGTTTCTCCGTTTTCTTTCGTCGCGGTGAAGCCGGTCCATACACTCATTGTATATTCCGGCGTGTAACCAATCATCCAGGCATCTTTTGCCGCGTTGTCCGGAAGATTGTATTCTTCCCGGATAGACCTGGAATATGAAGTCGTCCCTGTCTTACCGGCAATATTCAAACCTTCCATCTGGATATAGTCTGCACTGCCGTATGGCTCAAATGTCCCTTTGAGCATATCGGTCAGCATATATGCCGTATAGTCCGACATCGCTTCATGGGATTCACTTTCGAATTCGATCGTCTCTCCTTCGTCAGTCTTCACATAACGGATGGCCTGTGCTTCGTTATATGTGCCGCCATTGCCGAGAGTGGAGTAGGCCTCGGCCATCTGCATCGGACTGAAAGTGGATTGGCTGCCGCCAAGCACATCATTGAATGACAATGTGTAGTCACCTTCGCCTTTTTCGCTGTAATCAAGGCCGACATTTTCAGCGAACTCCCGCGGTGCTTTTTCACCAGCTTCTTCTTTGACTGTTTCAAATGTTTTTACGGCTGGGATATTGAAACTCTTTCTCAATGCATTCCGCATCGTCACTTCACCGTGATCCTGCATGTCATAATTGTAGATTGTGTTGTTATGCCCCTTTGGACTGTATCCATCTTCATCTTCAATCTTATGATCGGTACGCCATTTCATATTTTCAATTGCCGGACCGTAGGCGAGGAATGGTTTCATTGTGGAACCGGCATTTTTAGCTGTAAGCGCCTGGTTATGATTCACTACTTCACGATAGTCCCGGCCGCCGGTGACAGCAACCAGGTTGCCGGTTTCGGTATCCAATATCGTGGACGCAATATTGAAGTGCTCGCTCTTGAATTTCGGGTTGTAATAATAATCCTCATTGTCTGCCATACCCTGCAGCTGTCTCTGGATGTCCGCATCCATGTTGGTATAGATGTCCAGTCCGCTTGCCAGTGCCTCGGACAGTTCCATGCCCTCAAATTTATCATTCGTCTTCAGTTCCTGTTTAATCACATTGATGTAGGATGCGTATTCCGGATCTTCAGGTTCGATATCCGCACGCTCTTCCTCAGTCCGTTCCACAAGGTTTGCTGTGATGTCGGTGTTGATCGCTTCATCATACTGCGCCTGTGTAATCCTTTCATGGTTCAGCATCTGGTAGAGCACCGTATGGGCACGCTTCACTCCCCGCTCCGGATCTACGTAAAGATTGTATGCGTTAGGCAGCTGTGGAAGCCCTGCGAGATAAGCGGACTCTGCCAAATTCAGCTCTTCCAACTCTTTATCGAAATAGTAGTTACTTGCCGTCCTTATTCCATAGATACCATCAGAGTAATAGATCTTGTTGAGATACATCTCAAGGATTTCATCTTTTGAATATTCCTGTTCAAGACGGTAGGCGAGGTAGGCTTCCTGAGCCTTCCTCTCAATCGTCTTTTCAGCAGTCAGGAATGCTCTTTTCACCACCTGCTGGGTGATCGTACTCGCACCTTCGCTGCCGAAACCGTCAGTGAGGTTGCTGAGTACTGCACCGCCAAGACGGATGAAGTCGATTGCCCCATGCTCATAGAAACGGTCATCCTCGATGGCGAGCACAGCGTCGGTCATCTGTTCGGGTACATTCTCTATTTCCACAAGTTCTCTTTTCTGTCCCTGGTACAGGGTGGTGACAAGGTTATCGTCTTTATCGTACACTCGTGCAGGTATCGGGTCCTTCAGTTTCTCTTCACTGAATGCAGGAGCCTGGGACGCATAATATGCGAATAGAAATGACCCCAGCACGAGCATTACCAGGCCGATCAGCACTGCCCAGAGCAATATGCGTTTGATTAGCGACGCTCTTGACATGGTCTTCTTGTTTTTATTCCTGTTGGACGCCGGCTTTTTCCCGTTCGGCCTGGACGTCCTTTTATAATTATTTTGATCCATTTTCTAATCTCCATTCTCAAAATAAAATTCATCAACGGCTGAAAGATAGTCGATCCTCGGATTGATGCCTGTTTTCAAAGAGAGACTGTCCTCTTTTATATCAGTATACCGAATTGACTTCCTCCCATCATTCAAAAACCTTTCCCAGTAGGGAAGGAACTTCTCAAAAGGCAGGAGATATGTTTCATCATATGTTGAAAATTTGATAATGATGAAAACAATGCCGCCGTGCATGTAGCACTGATGCATATGCTGGACCTGGTGCTCATGTATGTTGATGAAAGGGAAGCGGGTTTCGTTCCTTGTTTCCTTTGCTTCAAAATCGATATATTTCCCTTTATAAAGCCCATTGTAATCACTTGTCGATGGTACTTTGAAATAGGCTTCGCTTATTTTCGCTTTGTTCCTCGAAGGATAGTCAACATTGACGATTTGCACGGGTGTCGGTTTTTTATGTATGACCGCACGCCCTTGCTCCAAATAGAAAGTGTTGGCAAAATCCAAATCCTTTTCAAGCGTCATACCCCTTGATCCATAGCGTACTTCCTTATCTTTATGACGCCGGATGCCTGGCATATTCCGCCTAGAGGGCTTTGTGCCTTTAGGATACTTCATTAACATCGCCTTCCATATTTCTGTATGATGATATTATAATATTATACAATATATAAAGGAAAATAAACCATTCATAATTATAGGGAGTGTGGCATTTTTGTCAAGAATTGAAGTTTACGACGCGCTCACATCACTGCTCACAGAAGTGGACACACGGTATAAAAGGGCGAAGGAAGGTTATGAGTTCGATTTTGAAACTGAGATTTCCCCTTTTCTCAATACGAATAAAGAGCTCGTCTATACTATAGGTGAAATAGAAACAGACGGTCGGTTTGATGCTGTAGCCCGCCAGAAGGTCGTCGAGGAATTTTTGGAACTGCTGATGTCCTGCCATGCCGGACGGTTCAGCAAAAAACTCTACAATGAGAAGTTTAAATTCATCAATATGTGGATACAGCATGCATACAGGGAAGGACTCATTACATGAAGACACTGATTGCGGGATATCGTCCCTATGAACTCGGCATCTTCAAAAACGATGATCCTAAAGCGGAGGTTCTTAAAGATTTTCTGAAGCATAAGATCCGTGAATATCTCGAGACGGGTACAGAATGGTTCATTGTACAGGGCTATACAGGCATCGATCTGTACGCGGCAGAATGTGTCCTTGAACTCAGGGAGGAATATGATGCGGGGATCGCCGTCCTCAAGCCATTCCACGATTTTGACGAAAAATATAAGGATGAGGAGAAAATACGATTCAATAAAATATTGGAAGAAAGTGATTTCCATCAGTTTATTTTTGAGAAACCATATACCAACCCCGGGATGTTCAGGCAGATCAACCGCTTTTTGCTCGGTCATACAGACCAGGCGCTGATTGTATATGATGAGGAGACACCATCAAAAACACGATTCTTATATAACGAAATACTTGAATTCCAAGTGGATAATACGTATAATGTTGAAAGAATACAATTTGATGAAATCAATACTTTCATAGATTCCAGATATGACAGTTGAGAGGTGAGACGATGAGTGAACAGACGCTGAAATTGTCAGCAAAGGATATATTTGAGAAAGAGTTCGAAAAATCCGTCCGGGGATTCAAACCTATTGAAGTGGACAGTTTTTTGGATGATGTAATCAGTGACTATCAGAAGATGGCTGACATGAACAGTAATCTCAAGCGGCTGGAGGAAGAGAACAAAAGGCTTAAGAAAGAAGTCGAGGATCTCAGAATCCGGGTCGCGACGAAATCAAGATCCGCCGACAACCAGACACAGAATCATCAGATAGACATCCTCAAGAGATTGAGCAGTCTGGAGAAGAAAGTGTTCGGACAATCCAAAGTAAACTGATTTCTTCAGTTCACATTCAATAACAGAACGGTGTTTCAGATAATCGCTATGCATTCCCAAAATGCATAGAGGAAAGTCCATGCTCACACGAACCTGAGATGGTCGTAGTGTTCGTGCCTGACGAAACAATAAGTCAGGGCAGCTCGTTTTATACGGCTGACGGCTGTGAACCGGCCTAAGTGTTTACGCATATGGCCCCAGTAACTATAAAAGTGCCACAGTGACGGAGCTTCAGCAGAAATGCATGAAGGTGGAACGCGGTAAACCCCTCGAGTGAGCAATCCAAATTAGGTAGGAGCACTTTCCAACGGGAATTCAACCTGAGGAGAGATATTACAATCGTAGTATAGACAGATGATTATCACCAATGTGCGAGTGTAGCTAGTGCACGCCCGCAGCACAGCGGTACAGAACATGGCTTATAGAGATACCGGACTAGAGACGCTCTCCATCACGTATGGAGAGCTTTTATTTTATAAATTTTAAAGCATACATAAACCACACAGGGAGGGTAATTTAATGACGTTTAAATTACTGGCAAATACACCGATGGGCCTGGAACGGGTAGTCGCTGACGAAATCGAATCACTTGGATATGAAACCACATTAGAGAATGGCCGTGTCTTCTTTGAAGGTGACGCAAATGCAATCATCAGGACGAACCTGATGATGCGTACAGCCGACAGGATCCGGATCATCATTGGCGATTTTGAAGTGAAGACATTCGATGAATTATTCGAGAAGACCAAAGCACTGCCATGGTCTGACATTCTCGGTCCGAGTGCCGAATTCCCAGTTACCGGACGCTCACATAAATCGACACTTTACAGTGTGCCTGATGTTCAGAGAATCGTGAAAAAATCAGTGGTGGAACACCTCAAGGCGGAATTTAACATCAAAGGCAAACTTCCGGAGACGGGGCCACGCTATAAAATAGATGTTTCCATCCACAAAGACCGGGCGTTACTGACTATAGATACCAGCGGTCCCGCACTGCATAAAAGGGGATACCGCACCGGTCAGGGGGATGCACCGATCAAAGAAACCCTTGCCGCATCAATGCTGAAGCTTGCAAACTATGACGGCAGCAAACCACTGGTCGATCCTTTTGCCGGTTCAGGGACAATAGTGATTGAAGCGGCGATGATTGCCCTCAATATCGCACCGGGATCCAACCGGACCTTCGATGCCGAAAAATGGGATGTGATCCCAGAGGAACAATGGCGCAAAGTCCGCACAGAACTTGAAGAAGCGGCACTCTACGATAAAAATGTGGAAATATATGCCGCTGATATTGAAGAACGGATGATCCAGATTGCACGTGACAATGCCATGGAGGTCGGCCTGGATGATAACATCCGTTTTGAAGTCAGTGATGTCCACGACCTATACATCCGGGAAGATTCTGTGCAGATGGTGACCAATCCGCCTTACGGTGAAAGGATCGGTGAAGCAAAATCGGTCGAGGATATGTACAGAAAAGTCGGGAAACTGATGAAATCCAATCCTACACTGAGTGTCTACCTGATGACTTCTAATAAGGAGTTTGAACACCTGGCGGGCAAAAAGGCGACCAAACGCAGAAAATTGTTCAACGGCTACATCGAAACAACATTCTACCAATATTGGGGAAAGCGGGCTGAAGACTGATTGAAGCATTCATCCACACTTGACGTTCTATATAAACTCAAAAAAGAAATTCTCAAATCGGATAATGATGTACTGGTATCACAGATAGACCATGCCATCATGAAGACGTACAAAGACCAGCTAGTCTTTTCATTCATCGGGCACTATTCCGCAGGGAAGTCGAGCCTGATCAATCATCTGCTTGACCAGGACATCCTGCCGTCATCCCCGGTCCCGACTACGAGCAACACCGTTTCTGTCCAGATAGGGGAGTCGGAGGAAATCAAGGCTTTTATCGATCAGTATAAATATATACCGCTTGAGAGCTATGCGGCACTGAGGGACTTGAATACGAAGGACCTGGATATCACATCCATTGAAATGGATGTGAAACACCCGGTTTTCAAAGACCGGACCGTCTTCCAGGATACCCCCGGAGTCGACTCCAGCACCGCCAGCCATGAAGAAAGTGCCAGCCGTTTCCTGTTGAACAGCGATTATATTTTCTTCACTGTCGAATACAATCATGTTGAAAGTGAACACAATATGAAACTTCTGAAGGAGATAGCCGGTCTCGACATCCCATTCGCCCTTGTCATCAATCAAGTGGATAAGCATGACGATAATGAACTTTCCATGGAGACTTTCCTCTCCCGTATCCAATCGACTCTCGGTCACTGGGGAATCGAACCGCTGCACATTTTCACAACGACCATCTATGATTCCCCGTACAATGAAATCACGGATATGACCAACCTGATATCCGCCATTGAAAATGAGGGTGACATATACAAAGCCAACTATCACGAACGCATCGTCACGAATATTGAAGACAGGCAGATGCAGTATATCGACGACAAACTTTCCGGTTTGTATTCCAAGCAGCCGGCAGCTGTAGAGAAAAATACGGATGAAGTGGCGCATCATATCGAATATCTTGAAACAGAGATTAAGAACGATGCACTGTCCCGTCTGCATGAAGATGAGGATGCACTGAGGGAATATGTCAAGACACAAACGAAAGATATCGCCAAAAACAGCTACCTGTATCCACATCCTGTCAAAAGCGCGATCACAGATTTCCTTAAAGTGATGTCCGGGGATAAAAAAGCCGGCGGCCTGTTCGGCAGGAAAAAGAAGCAGGAGGCATTGTACAACGACGCGTTGGACAAAATAGCTGAAACCATAAAGCCGGTCATCAAGACGGAAATCGATGCACCCGTCAACGGTCTGTTCGGCGAACTCGGACTGACCGGCAGTCCCTTCAGGTACACATGGGATAACTCACTGCTGCATGAAGAAGAAATTACGACACTGAACAATACGTATATCTTGAATTACATGGATAAACTGAAACGGACGATGGAAAAGGATATTTCTGCCCAGTCCGTCAGTCACCACAAGACCCTCGGATCCGGGAACATTCAGAACATGCAGTCAGAGGGCACATCGTACGCAGCACTTGAAGATTATAAAAATATCTTAATCATGCTGAAACTGAAAGAATCGGTTGAGACAGCCAATTACAGGCATTTTTATATTCATATGGATGACGAACTGGACAAGTTGAACCTTGCCGAACCGGTGCAGTACAATTTTGAAACGACAACCGATCAGGAAACGGCTGAAGCGACTGACTATCACACCGAGGATGAAACCGTGATCGATATCGCTCCGTACCGGAGGGTCGGAGCACTGCTGGAAAACCATCCAAGGCATGAGCGGTTCAGCCAGGTGTTCAGAGATAAACTCGCACGCATTGACGAGGGGCTCGTGAACATCAGCGTATTCGGTGGTTTCAGTGCCGGAAAGACAACTTTCATCAATGCACTGATGGGGGCAGGGAAGCTTAAGACAAGCCCGAATCCGACGACCGCCGCAATTACAGAGATCAACAGCAGGGAAGAAAGCTATGCTGTATACAAGAGGGAAGCAGACCTTGCAGATACCCTGAAAGTGATTACGAACCAGGACGGCAGTTCCGTACAGGATTACATGGGGTGGCTGAAGCGTCACCGCAACAGCGTGACCGAGGCATATATGCCATTCGTCAACGGTGTCTATCACAATTACGAGGCATACAAATCCCAATTGGGTGAGGAAGTCCCGATTTCATCGGATGAACTGATCCATAAGATCAGTTCAGATCACGATGCCATATTCATACACAAAGCATTGCTGTCGATCAAAAATGACCTGACAGAAAGATTCACCATCGTGGATTCACCGGGAATAAACTCCATCAACCAGCGGCATACGAAAGAGACACACAACATTATCGCCAACAGTGATCTGATCATCTATGTGTCCTACTATAACCATGTATTCAGCCGGTCGGATGAAAGCTTCCTCAAATATATACAGTCAATCAAAGGAAAGGATTTTCCGATCATATTCATCATCAATGCTGTGGATCTGATGAAATCAGAAGACGATAAAGAAAAAGTGATCGACTATATGGCAGCTTCCCTGAACCGTCTTGAAATCAAAAATGTAATTTTCCCGCTATCCAGCAAACGCGCCCTGGAATCCGGGGATGAAGGGTTCAATGCAGCAAAGGCCGGCATCATCAAACTGGCGGAGGAGAATGCTGCGAAGATACAGCTGTCCTCACTCAAAGAGACGAAAGCACAGCTTACTGCAGCCCTGGGAAGCAACATAAGAAGATATGACAACCAGCAAGAGGAACTTGCGAAAATTGAGCGTACACGTAAAACACTCATAGAATCCCTCAAGACACATACGGCAATGGACATCGTTCCTTTATTGGATCAGGAAATCGATATCATCCTTTCCCATATGGACCGTCAGCTTGAATTGAAGTTGTATGATCATCTCAAGGGAATGCTGACCGTCAGTGACATGGACGACAGGAAATATATATCCAAACAGGAAGCTTTCCTTAAAAGTGAGATCAATCAGTTCATCAGTATTGAAGCAGCCACAAGCTTCAATGCCATTTACAGAAAAGCGGATGCAGAACATGATCAGGCTGTCAGACAGTTCAATGAACGCCTTAAAGAAGCCAATACAGCGGAGACATTGGACAATCCGTCCGTGGAGGAGGATCAGCTCACACTGTCCATAGATTCCCAGGTTCTGATCAAACATCAGAAACCATTGAACCAGGCAAGGAATAATACGAAGGCATTCAGAGAGCAGCTGCTTGACCTTTCAGCTGAATTGGTCAAATCAATCGATCACACGGCGGTAAAAGAAAATGTCGAATCGATGGCACGTAAATACATGACACTTAAAGATGAGGCTGCTTCCGGAAGAAAACAGATTCTTATCGATTCTCTGTCAGAACCATTACCTGAAATCAGTGAGACGGATTATAAAGAAGACAGAAAACTGCTTGAAGAGATTAAGAATACAGAAGGGGTGAAAGTGTAATGATCATTAATGCTGATTCATTGAGCCGGCTGGAAGTTTCCAGCCTTGCACTTGCCGATTGCAGAAATATCATGGATGATTTTAAAGCCTCCCGTACGCTGGTTAAAAATTCACCGGTGAAACACGCTCTCCATATCAGTCAATCTCCGTGGATGTTCAATGATGATGGCATCGGGGATGGCCGGCATCCATTGCCGAAATCAGGTGTGGTGGATGCTCTGTACGGTTCATTGAAAAATGATGGCAATGAAATCATCCTGTTTGCCGATGACAATAGTTTTTTCCATACCCGGCTCTATTATCTCTTCAGGCTTTACGGACACAAGGCCCTGTTATGGAATGATTCACCCGAAAGACTGGGGCAGGCAGCGGCAGATATGACAATCGAAGACCAATCGACCGCGGATATCACCCCCGGTTCGGAGATACGCCGGCCAAGTGAGGATATCCACCGTTCCATGGCGGATGTAAAGGCGCGGCTCGACAAACATGATGTACTGCTGATCGATGTCAGGGCAAGAAACCGATATCTTGGACTGGAAGAGCCGATAGATGTAAAAAAAGGGCACATACCGGGGGCCGTTAACATCCCGGTCTCTTCAATTTATAAAAACGGCATAATCGATTTCGGTGCACTCGGCTATTTGAAAAACCACCTCGATAAATATGAAGAAATTATCGTCTATTGCGGTTCAGGCATGAGTGCGACACCAATGTTTGTGCTTCTTGATGAGATGGAACTGCCCGTGAAACTTTACAGCGGCAGCTTCTCTGAATGGATTACTGACGAAAACAATACGGTTGAGACAGGCGATACACCATTGAATGAAAGGATGGGCAGAGTGCATGGATAACAATAAAACCCTGGTAATAGATGGGATGGCGCTCCTGTTCCGGCATTTCTTTGCTACAAGTTTCCGCAATCAGTTCATGTATAACGCCTCGGGTGTCCCCACAAACGGCATCCAGGGGATGATCAGGCACACACTTAAGCTTGTGGAAATATTAAAGCCGGAAAGAATGGTCATTACATGGGATATGGGTGCCGAGACAATCCGCAATGAATGGTTCCAGGACTATAAGAAGAACAGGACGGCACCACCTGAAGAACTGATTCCCCAATTTGATTATGTAAAAGAAGTCATCGATCACATTGGATTTTGCCAGACGGGCATAAAGGGGTATGAAGCGGATGATATCATCGGCACCCTATCAAAGAAATATGATGATCTTATCATCGTCAGCGGTGACCGTGACCTGCTACAGCTGCTTGATGGTACAAATGATATATGGCTGACTAAAAAAGGCTTTACAGAATATAATGTTTATACGAAAGCTTTATTCGAAGAGCAGTACGGTATCCACCCGGGCCAGTTCGTGGATGTCAAAGCTTTGATGGGGGATCCGGGTGACGGCTACTACGGAGTGAAAGGCATCGGTGAAAAGACTGCATTCAAGCTGATTCGTGAGTACGGCAGCATTGAACAGCTCCTCTTAAGCCTTGATCAACTGACACCTTCGGTGCGTTCCAAGATTGAAGCAGACAGAGTCTCGCTGGAAATGTCGCTGAAACTGGCGAGGATCATCACGGATGTTCCTGTTGATATCAGCCTTGTAGAAACGAAATCACCGCTATCCATCAATCCCAACCATATCAAATCTGTACTCGATGACCATAACCTGACCATCAGCAGCAGATACGTGGACAGCCTGGAACTATGACCCGGGTCTACATCGATGCGGCGGCAGCGCCCAACCCGAAGCGGGCAGCGGGAGCAGTGGTCTTCGTAGAAACGGATCAATCTCTGGAGTATTCGCTTTTCCTTGGTGAGATGGATAACCACGAAGCGGAGTGGGCGGTGTTGTTGTTCGCGGTTGAAAAAGCGATGGAAAATGGATTCACTTCCCTCATCATCAACACGGATTCCAAAGTGGTCTCGGACAGTTTCGAGCGCAACTTCGTCAAAAACCCAATTTTCAAAAAGTATTTTGATGAAATCTCAGAAAGAATGGATTTTTTCCAGTTGTTCCTGGTGAGTTGGACACCCCGGAAGAAAAACAGACGGGCGGATGAACTGGCCAAAGAAACTTTATACAAGCACAAAAAAGGATGATCCAAATGGAACATCCTTTTTTTATCGATGCCGATTATGTATAATTGATAGAGGAGGTTGAAATGTGAATACCAAAGTTTTGGATAAGATCAACAATCTTGAAGAGAAATATTGTCGTGATTGCATCCTAAAGATACTCAACCGTCAGCAGGGAAGCAAAACGACTGCACATAATTTCTGTATACATGAATGT
>CAYTIR010000009.1:21754-50912 GCA_964437955.1 uncultured Staphylococcaceae bacterium | reverse complement strand
ATTTAAGTTAACGCTTGAACAGCATTCCCGACTTCGTATATAAAAAATAGAGCAGGTCACAATTATTGACGAACCCTACAGGGTTCGTCTTTTTTAGTTATGAGTTGTTTTTTTGAACAAAGTATTATAAAGTGACAAACAAAGATAATTCATACTATTTAAATAGGGATAATGAGAAGGGTGATTAATTGTGAGTCGTACACCATTGATACATATAAGCGGTTTGAATAAAAGTTTCGACAGTCAGGGTAAATCAGAACGAGTACTTGATGACATAAGTTTTGACATCCATAAAGGGGAAATCGTTTCGATACTCGGACAGAGTGGCTGCGGCAAAAGTACGCTGCTGAATCTCCTTGGAGGATTCGAAGAGAAGGACAAAGGCACAATTCTTTTTGACGGGGAGGAAGTGGTGAAACCCGGCCGTAAAAGTGTGATGCTTTTTCAGGATTACGGGCTGCTGCCGTGGCGTTCTGTTCAGAAGAATGTGGAATTGGGTCTGGAAAACTCAGCATTAGCTCATAAAGATATACGGCAACATGCACTTTATTATATAAAAATGGTGGGCCTGGAAGATAAAGCAGATCATTTTCCGCGCCAGCTGTCCGGTGGTATGCAGCAAAGAGTGGCCATCGCGAGAGCCCTTGCCATAGAGCCTGAACTGCTTTTGATGGATGAGCCTTTTGGCGCATTGGATACTTTCAACCGGTATTACCTTCAGGACGAACTGCTGAAGATACAGGATAAATCCCATACGACCATTGTTCTTGTCACACATGATATCGATGAGGCAATATATCTCTCCGACCGTATCATTGTGATGGGAAAGGAGCCGGGACATATCCAGAGGGATATTAAGATTGATACGTATAAACCGAGAGACAGAAGCGGCAGTGAATTCCAGCATTATCGCCGTCTGATATTAAAAGAGTTCCAATTGAATTCTTCTCTGCCTCCGATCGAGTTCAACATCTGAGAATACAAGAAAAAGGTGATGCGTTATGAAAAGAATAATAATACTCGTTCTGGTTTTGACTTTGGCCATTATCACCGGCGGCTGCCAAAATGATCAGCCGCAGGGGGAGGGCAAACCTGTCATCAAAATCGGTTATATGCCGGTTACCCACGCTGTTCCCCTCTACATGCAGGAGGAGATGATGGAAAACTCTCAGTCGGAATTCGAACTTGAACTTGTCAGATTTTCCTCATGGCCGGATTTGATGGACGCTTTGAATACAGGAAGGATTGATGGTGCGTCAACGCTGATCACGGTAGCGATGAAAGCGAATGAATTGGGTATCGATCTGAGGGGGATTGCGCTCGGACATAGGGAAGGCAACGTTCTGATTGGTGACAAAGGACTTGAAGATGTCAATGACCTGAAAGGGGAGACATTCGCGATACCGCACAAAATATCTACACATAATGTACTTTTATATCTGATGTTGAAAGAGCATGGATTGAGCTATGACGATGTAAATACTGTGGAGATGTCCCCCGCTGAAATGCCGGCAGCACTTGCCCGCGGGAGAATATCAGGGTACGTGGTTGCAGAGCCCTTTGGAGCCCAATCGGTGGAGATGGGGACTGGAAAAGTTCTGTATCAATCTGATGAACTTTGGAAGAATTCCCTGGATTGTGCCCTGGTCCTGCATGGAGATTTCATAGATGAAAACCGTGAACTTGCCGAGAATTTCATGGAAGGTTATATTTCAGCGGCCGAAAAATCCGACACGAAGGACAGACATGTCCGCAACGTGTCTTCTGAGTATATGAAAGTGGATGAGGCAGTGATGGACCTTTCCATGGAATGGATTTCCTATGACGATTTAAAAATTAATGAGGAATCATATAACAATTTGAGAGTTTATATGAAGGAAATGGGTTTATCCGATGATCCACCTGAGTATGAAGAATTTGTCGACAATACATTGCTGGGAGAGGATTAACATATGAAAATCATTAATAAAACATCAAATATCTTAGCTGCTGTCATTTTGGTGATTGCTTTGTGGCAGAGCGTGATATGGCTGACAGATATCGAAGCGGCATTGTTTCCGCCTCCAATGGCTGTATTGCAGGCGATCATTTCTTTATTTGCCGAAGGCGTAATATATGAGCATATGGGAATCAGCATGTTCCGTTTTCTTTCGGGGTATCTCGCGGCTGCTGTGCTTGCAATCATACTCGGCCTGATATTGGGCAGGATGACCCGGGTGTGGAATGTCGTCGATCCCATTGTCCAAGTATTGAGGCCGGTTGCACCTATTGCTTGGTCACCGTTTATCGTACTGTGGTTTGGCATCGGCAGTGCACCTGCGATCGTCATCATCTTTATCGCAGCATTTTTCCCCATTCTCCTGACGACGATTTCAGGAGTCAAGAAGGTGGACCAGACTTATTTGAAACTGGCGCGAAATCTGGAGATAGGCCAGCCGCATCTTATGTGGAAGATTATTTTTCCGGCAGCATTTCCAGCAATAGCGAGTGGCTTGCACATCGGTGTCGGAACAGCATGGATATTCCTCGTTTCAGGGGAGATGGTAGGGGCACAATCCGGACTTGGCTATTTGATAGTGGATGCCAGAAATCTGTTGAGGCTGGACTTGGTGCTTGCGGGTATCATTCTCATCGGCATAAGTGGATTGCTGTTGGACAGAGCCATCGGTCTGCTGGAAAAATGGATAGAAAAGCAGTGGGGCATGGCATAAAAATACCGGCCGCAGCCGGTATCAGTCATATATTTTGAGAACTGTCAGATCATCGACATTCTCTTCACAATGAGAGCAATAGTAGTTGATTTTCACTTCGTGTCCGCATTTTTCATGCACGAGTTTCTTGTAACACTTTTCCAGGTGCTGTTCACCCCAGAGGATCATTGAATTGAATACATGCTCAAGATCTCTTCCGCTTCCGGTCAAAGTATAGTCATAGCGGGGCGGGTGGGCGGAATACAGATTGGCTTCGACCAGTCCGCTTTCTTCCAGATATTTGAGTCTGTCAGATAAGAGATTTGATGATATGCCGTCCAGAGCATTTTTAATACTGCTGAACGTTGTATTGCCGATCAGAATTTCGTGGGCGATTAAAAGTGTCCAGCGATCGCCGATAATATTCAAAGTCTGGGCGATATTACAAGGCAGGTTATATGTCGTCTTCATGAATATTCCCTCCGGTTTCTCTAATTATTTAAATAATAACATATATGCAGACCATGTTTATTTTATTTAATGAGTTTATTTTTTGAAGTCATTATAATAAACTAACCCTAAGACTAAAGACATAGTCTTGGAGTATGAATTAATATACTGAAATTTCTAAAAGGAGATGTTTTTCATGTCACTATTTCTAGTCGAATCAGAGTTTAAAAGTACGGTAGATAATAAAAGTGAGTTTGAGGCACAGGTTTCCGGCATCCAGGCGGATTTAAAAGAGAATAATATAAACCTTATCGAGGTGCAGGTTTCAAAAGATTTCACGAGAGTGTTCTTCATTGTTGAAGGCGAGGACGCGCAAAAAGTTGAAGGCAGTCTGGCAAAACAGAACATCAATATCCAACTTGTAAAAGAGGTCAGATTGGTCGGTAAAGAACTTGACGCAGTGAAAGAACAATCTGAACAGGTGAATTATCTCGTGGAATGGAATATACCGGATGAGCTCACGATGGATGATTATTTAAGCCGCAAGAAGAAAAATTCAGTGCATTATGCAGAAGTTCCGGAAGTTTCCTTTTCCAGGACATATGTATGTGAAGATATGACAAAGTGTCTGTGTTTCTATGATGCACCGGATGAGGAATCAGTAGTGCGGGCTCGTGAAGCGGTTAAAACGCCGATTGATTCAATCACGGAAATCAATGATGACTAAACACAAAAGTTGTATGTGATAGAAATGTAAAATGGGGGGAGTCATTCATGATGACACTTGAGAAAACCGATCAGGACGAATTACTGGATTCCGTAATTAAGGAGCATTTGAAGCCGGTGGTGAAAAAGGTGGATACAGAAGCATTTTATGCCGAAGCGTATTTACTCGCTCTTGGACACCAAGGTTTTTTTGATTCGGCCGGATACACTGTGAAAGAAGTGGTGGAAAGGGAAACGATGCTTGTTGAAAGGACTTCAGAGCTTTGTATGACAACTGGTTTCAATCTTTGGTGTCATCTCGCTGCACTGACCTACATCAGGAACAGTGATAACCAGTATTTGAAGGATGAGCTGCTCCCATGCCTGGAGAAAGGGGAATGTCTGGGAGGGACAGGACTTTCAAACCCTATGAAATACTATTCCGGGTTGGAAAAGCTGCATTTGAAAGCTGAGAAAGCTGAAGGTGGGTATGTGATTTCAGGTAATCTGGCATCCGTTTCCAATTTAAAAGAAAATCATTGGTTCGGTATCGTCGCATCTCTGGAAGGATCCCGGGAGGTCATGGCTGTCGTACCATGTAATGCAGAAGGACTGAAATTGAAAGAGAAGGCGGACTATATCGGGGTGAATGGCAGTGCAACATATGCATGTAAATTCAGTGATGTGTTTATACCGGATGACTGGGTTATCGCACATGAGGCAGAACCGTTTGTAGACATGATCCGCCCGACATTCCTGCTATATCAGGCACCGCTTGGACTCGGTGTCACCTCTGCCGTTGTCAGGGCGATGCACAAGGCGCCAAAAAAGATGGGGAATGCAAACGAATACCTTTCGGTCCAGCCGGATGATATCAAAAGGAAATATGATGCATTGAGCATTCGTCTTGCAGAATTAGTTCAGACAGAAAACCCTGTCGATAGTGTCAAGGAGATTATGCAGCTCAGACTGGATGTAGATGAATTGACGATAAGAGCGGTGCATGGCAATATGCTTTATCATGGAGGCGCGGGATATTTGAAAAACAGTCATCCTTCCAGGAGGCTCAGGGAGGCTTATTTTCTCCTGAATCTGACACCTACGGTCAAGCATTTGGAAAAAGAGCTCTCTTCCTGATTTTCTGAATCATACGTTTTCTATCACAAAATACCGCCCGGGATTTTCCCGGGCGGTATTTTGTGTCCAATATTATTTATCAGAATCGTTATTTCGCATTTTATTGATCAGCCTCTGCATTTCATCGATGTACTCGCTTTTTGGATGAGCCGTCCGATTTTCTTCGACTTCAGGGGCTTCTGAATCATTGTTAAAATGAATATTCCCATTTTCATAGTCATAACTATTTATTGATTTTTGTTCCTGCTCTTCTCTGCGTTTTTTTGCATCTATTTCTTTCTGAGTAATGACTTCGCCATCCGGTGTCATATACTTTTTGTGCATTTTACGCGTTTCCTTATCAACATAGCTGTAGAAGATAGGGATGATGAAGAGCGTGAAGATGGTGCTGCTTGTTAGACCACCAATCACAACAATACCCATGGAGGCGACCATTTCTCCTCCTTCACCAATCCCCATTGCAAGTGGCAGCATGCCAAGTGCTGTCGTCAACGCCGTAATGACTATTGGGCGGAAGCGGTGCTGCACGCTCATTTCAAGTGCTTCGAGGGTAGGGTACCCTTTTTCTTTCTGCTGGTTTGTATAATCGACCAGAAGAATGGAGTTGTTTACAACGATGCCCAGCAGCATAATGATTCCGACAAACGAAACAATACTGAGCGGATTATCAGTGATGATCAATGATAGCATCACCCCGATGATACTGAGGGGGACAGCCATTATTACTATGAATGGATGCTTGAATGATTCAAATTGTGCAACCATTACGAGGTAGATGAATAATATACCAAGGACAAGAGCCAGCAGCATCTGCGGCATCGCATCCGTCAGCATTTCTAGGTCTCCACCGATGGAATAGTGTGTTTCATCGCTGAAGTCCGCTTCCTCTATAATATTTTCCACATAGGACCCTGCTTCATTAAGTGACATGTCTGATGCATATGTGACAGTGAGTTCGCTTGTTTCCTCCATGCTGTCGCGTGTTATTAATGGAAGCATGTCCACTTCTTCAAGTTCTGCTACATCGCTTAAGTCGACATATTCTCCTTCACCATTCGCAATCTGGATGTTTTCAAATTCTTCCATGCTCGTGAGAATATCATCCGGATACTTCACAATAATCGACAGGAAGTCATTGTTATTCTCCACAGTGGAAGCCTGTACCCCGTTTGATGCTTCGTATAATGCGGAACCTACCTGGGCAGGCTGGAGGCCGTTTTCCCTTGCTTCGGCACGGTCAACCTGTACCTGTAGTTCCTTCACCATATTTTCACGGCTTGATATGACATTCTCTATCTTATTGTCATCCTTCAAAGCCTTGATGATTGCCGCTTCTGATTCAGCCAGACGGTCTGCATAATCATCTGAGACATTAAGTGTCAGAGTATTGGGTTCGCCTCCCATGCCAGACTGGGACATCGGTACGATATTGATATCTGCCGACTCATCAATGCCTTCAATTTCATCTTCTATTTCATCTATGAATGCATTTGTAGTGACGTTCCGTTTTTCAGGATCGACCAGTGTAGCCGTTATACTTGCTTTGTTGGTCTCTTCGGTCATTGACATCATAGGTGAAGTGGAACCTATGTTACTCAAGTAAGTATCGACTTCCGGGTGTTCTTTAAGTTCATTTTCTATCTTTTCGACCGTTTCAAAAGTATCTTCGAAAATCGTTCCCTGATCCTTTTCAATTTCTATGGTCAAGGCGCCCTCATCGCTCTCAGGCATCAGATTGATACCTTGGTTGTATATTCCGAGTGCACTGACAATAAGCAAAAGGGTGGTGAGCACGATTACGAGGATACGATGATTAAGCGTCCATCTTGTTAACTTTGTCAGAAGTCTCATGTAGGATCTTTCATTGCGGCGTTTTTCGATGTTTTCACCAGGTGCTGTCAATATCCTGCTTGCGAGCATCGGAACCACAGTCAGCGCGATGAATAAAGAGCCCAGCAGACTGAATACTACAGTAATGGCAAATGGTGTGAAGAGCTGCCCCACAAGCCCGCTGACGAATACGACCGGCAGGAAGACCGCAGCAGTCGTCAAAGTGGAAGCGATGATTGCCGAAGCGACTTCTTTAGCTCCTTCGCTCGCTGCCTGCTTTTGATTTTTGCCCATGGACAAGTGCCTGTATATATTTTCGATCACGACAACAGCATTATCGACAAGCATACCGATGCCGAGTGCCAGTCCACCGAGTGTCATCATATTGATGCTGATGTCTGTAAAGAACAATAGAGCAAAAGTGGTGATGACCGAAAAAGGTATGGAAATACCGATGATGAGTGGTGCTTTCAAGTTTCTCAGGAAAGCGAACAGGACGACCATCGCAAGGATTGCCCCGGAGATCAGTGAAGTGTAAACACTGTTTATCGCAACATCGATATATTCCCCTTCATCATATAATGTTTCGACAGTAAGGTTGCTGAATTCCTCTTCATCGAGCTTTTCGTCCAATACTTTATTGAACTCTTTGTTTACGCTCGATGCATTCGCATCCGATGAAAGCATGACATCTATAGACAGGGCGTCTTCCTGATTCATCCGGGTCAGCGTGTTGCTGGACTGTTCTTCGATGGAAACATCAGCCACATCATCAAGGGTTACAGTTCCACCGTCATCAGGGAGTTCGGCGAGCACAAGTTCCTGCAGTTCCTCGACATCGTCAATTTCACTTACTGTACGGGTTGAAATGGAGGTACGGTCTTCAGTATCCGTGACAGTGGCATTCGGAATCGAAATATTATTCGCTTCAATGATACCGGCAATATCACTTTGGCTCATCTTATATTGCGACAGTGCCTCCGTATCCAGATTCACCTGGATTTCTTCGGTCACAGAACCATTTTCAGTGATGGATGCGACGCCTTCAACATTTTCAAGTTCAGTAATCAGGTCATCAACCTGACCTTGATATTCAGCAACATTTTCCCCACTGGATGTCACCGCCATCTGAATGCTTGGCATCATGGAAATATCAAATTTAAGAAAGGAAGGATCGCCTGCCTCGTCAGGCAGATTGACAGAATCGATTGCCCGTATGATATCATTTTCCACATCTTCAATTTTGGTGTCATATCCAAACTCCAAGATGACAACCGACGAATTTTCCTGGGACTGGGATGATATGTTTGTCAGTCCACTGAGAGAGGAAAGCTCCGATTCGATGGGTTTGGTCACATCATCCATGACTTCCTCGGGTCCGGCTCCCTGATATGTAGTGGCAACAGCAGCGACCGGCGGTTCAATGTTCGGCATCAGCTGCAGTGGCAGACGGGTCAGGGAAACAGCACCGAGCAGCAGCAGGATGATCATTACTACAATGGTAAAATTGGGCCGTCGTATGGAAAAATCCGATAGCTTCAAATATATTCGCTCCTTGTTAAAAATTTATTTTTACTAATTCAACAACGTGTTGTACAATATTAAATGATAATTAAATTGTAAAATTGTATCAATGGACAATCGGGTCCAATGTGTTGAAAAGATAGGGGATATGTCTAAAATGAGTCGAAAAGAAGTGACGAAAAACAATCTGATGGAAGCTTTTTGGGTACTATACAAAGCGAAGCCACTGGCGAAAATCACTGTAAAAGAAATTACGGACAGAGCTGGATACAACAGAGGTACTTTCTATACATACTTTGTTGATATCAACGAAGTTCTGGAGATACTGAAAGCTTCCCTGATGCCGGATAAAGATATGATCATCAATCCGTTTAAAGATCACAATGGAAGCGGTGACGTTTTCATCGAACCCATCGAGGGAACGAATGATTACCTCAAAAAAAATCGTGAAAAAATCGCAGTACTGCTTGGCCCTGACGGGGATCCGGGGTTTGTGCATGAACTCAAAGCACGACTCAGGCAAATCATTATGAATTACGCCAAGGAGCAGGAAATCGATGATGTAGAGATATTTGAATATGTGATTGAGTATCATATTGCAGGCCTTATCAGCCTGTACCAGCTATGGTTGGAAAAAGAGCAGGATATTGGGGAGGAATCCCTTGGTCTTGTGTATGAAAAGACAGCGTATAATGGTGCGTTGACGATTGTGAACCAGATGTTGAATAGTACCAAATGATTATGGTCAGAGTAATCATTCTCTAAAAGATTCCTATTGATTTAGGAATCTTTTTATTTTGATTGAAGGTTTGATAAATCAAGCCATACAAAGGTTTTTGGTTTATTGGTTAAATCAAATAATTTAATATAATCTAATTATTCCATTAAATCTGTTGTGTAAGGGTTTTCACTATGATATATTCAAATCACTAATTAGTTTATTGTATAAATTAATGGAAATTTTCTCATTTTAGAAAGCAATTATATCAAGGTGGTGGAAGCAATATGGCAAGACCCAAGTTAGAAGGGGAATTTTCAAGAGAAAAATACCATACCGCAAAAATATGGCAGATTGCATTTTTTGCATTAAACAACAGTGCGACGAATATTTTCTTATTCGGTATGGGGTTCGTCACTTATTATGCCACTGGCGTAGCCGGGCTGGCCGTTATGACAGTGAGTACAATATTGGCATTTATGCGCGTCTTCGACAGCATCACGGATCCAATCCTGGGATTCATTCTGGATAAGACTGAAACCAAATTCGGAAAGTTCCGGCCAATCATGGTCATCGGCAATGTGATATTACTAGCGACATTTCTGATGATGTTCAATGTGCTGCATCTAATACCTGAAAGTCTGCAGATGATAGGGTTCATCCTGCTGCAGTTCTTCTATATCATCGGTTATACGATGCAGACGACAGTCACACGGGCGGCTCAGACCGTATTGACAAATCATCCGAGACAACGCCCTTTATTTTCAATATTTGATGCAGTTTTCACTTTATCCCTGTTCACATTCGGACAGATTTACGCATCTCAGTATCTGATCGGCAAGTATGGGGATTTCACTTATCCATACTTCATCGAACTTTCCCTGACTTTCGCAGGGATCTCACTTCTGTTTACTGTGCTGGCAGTCATTGCGATACGCAGGAAAGACAGAAAAGAATTTTATGGTATGGCAGAAGTCAATGTACAGACGAGGTTCCGCGATTATTGGCCGGTGCTGAAGCGTAACCGTGCCCTGCAGATGCTGGTCATATCTGCTGCAACAGATAAGTTTGCAGGATTGTTCATGAACCAGCAGGTTGTCCAAGTGATGTTCTTTGGTATTTTGCTGGGCAACTTTGCACTCAGCGGCCAGATCAGTCTCATTGTTCTGGTGCCGAGTCTGATATTCATATTCGTCGGTGTCAGGTATGCACAGAACCTCGGTTTGAAACGCGCCTTGGTCCTGTTTTCCTATGTCGGTGCGGCTTCATTCACAATTCTGTTTGTGATGATGCTTGTCTTCGATACGAAACTTTTTGCCTTTGAGAACTGGGGAGTATTGCCCATTGCATTCCTGGTACTGTATTCCTTTGGACGTGCTATCAGTACACTGACACCATCTATCGTCATACCGATGATCGGGGATGTGTCGGATTATGAGACATATACTTCAGGCAGGTATATACCGGGGATGATTGCCACGTTGTTCTCGTTTGTGGACAAGCTGGTCTCAAGCCTGACACCATTTGTAGTGGGATCAATGGTGGCCATGATTGGGTTTGAAGATGAATTCCCGACGGTGGATGATGCCCAGACAACCGGGATTCTCTGGGTCGCATTGATTACTATGCTCGGGTTCCCGATACTCGGATGGGTCATCTCGATCATCGCAATGAAATTCTATCCGCTGACTCAGGAAAAAATGGCTGAAATTCAGGAAGAGATGAATAATACGAAAAATTTCATACTCGATGCACGCGATAAGAAGCAGGCAGAAGCGCAAGTTATTGAGAAGAAAGATGAGAATCTGGATGAAGAGATTGAAAAAGAAGACGAAGATCATAAAAGAGAATGATGATTTTTAAAGAATTGAATCAATGACAGGAGAGATTTTAATGCTATATCCAATCACGACAGAAACGAGAAATGTCATCGACTTATCAGGTATCTGGAAATTCAAAATTGATGACGGCGAGGGCCGCAGTGAAAAATGGTTTGAGAACAAGCTGGATACGAAAGAATATATGGCTGTTCCAGCATCGTACAATGATGCCGGGGTATATGAAAAGGTCAGGAATCACATCGGGACAGTCTGGTATGAAAAAGAATTCACTGTACCGAAGCTGCTGCTCGAAGAAACGATTGTGCTCAGGTTCGGCTCTGTCACTCATCAGGCTGAAGTGTACTTGAACGGCAATAAAATTGCTGAACATAAAGGAGGATTCCTGCCATTTGAAGTAGAAGTGAATGCATACCTGCAAAGAGGGGAGAACAGATTGACGGTGGCTGTTGATAATGTGTTGGATGAATCGACGCTTCCGGTTGGTCTTTATGATGAAAAAGAAGTTAATGGACGGACTAAAAAATATAATTCACCAAATTTTGATTTCTTCAACTATGCCGGTATCCACCGACCTGTTAAAATCTACACAGTTCCGAAAGTGCACGTCAACGATCTGACGGTATTTACAGAGAAGAATGGCAATGATTATGCATTCAATTACAGTGTGGGTGTTGCAGGAGAGGCTTCTAAAGTGGTAGTGGAAGTGAAGGATGAAGATGGCAAGATAGTCTATGAAGGAGAGGGAACGGATGGAAAAGCGGTTATTGAAGATGCAAAGCTTTGGCAGCCGCTGGACAGCTATTTGTATGACTTCAATGTTTATCTTAAAGACAGTGCCGGGGAAACCATCGATCATTACACACTGCCTGCAGGATTAAGAACGGTTGAAGTTTCAGACGGGCAGTTCAGGATTAATGGAGAGCCATTCTACTTCAAGGGGTTCGGGAAGCATGAAGATACACATATAAGCGGCCGTGGATTTAATGAAGCTGCAAATATCATGGATTTCAATCTCATGAAGTGGATCGGAGCAAATTCATTCAGAACAGCGCATTATCCATATTCAGAAGAGATGATGCGCCTTGCTGACAAAGTAGGGTTCGTGGTCATAGATGAAACGACTGCGGTCGGTGTCCATTTGAATTTCATGGCAACGTTGCTCGGTGATGCAGAGAAACGTGACACTTGGAAGGAAATAAAAACCTATGATCATCATGAAGAAGTCATCAAAGACCTCATTGCACGGGATAAGAACCATCCGTCCGTCGTGATGTGGAGTATTGCGAATGAACCTGCTTCTGAAGAAGAGGGGGCATATGAATATTTCAAACCATTATATGACCTTGTAAAGGAGCATGACCCAGAAAAACGTCCTGCCACTGTAGTGACTCACTTGATGGCAACACCGGACAAAGAGCAGGTTGCAGGTCTTGTGGATGTACTGGCGATGAACCGCTACTATGGATGGTATGCACAGAGTGGTGATCTGGAAGATGCAAAACTTGCACTTGAGAAAGAATTCGATCATTATGCAAAAGAGTATCCGGATAAACCGATCATCATGACCGAGTACGGAGCGGACACAGTTGCCGGACTGCATTCCGTCGATCCGATCATGTTTACCGAAGAGTATCAGAAGCTGTATCTTGAAGCCAATCATGAAGTGTTCGATAAGACGAAAAATTTTGTCGGAGAACATATCTGGAACTTTGCAGACTTTGAGACGAGTCAGGGTGTCATCCGGGTCCAGGGGAACAGAAAAGGCATATTCACACGTGACCGCAGGCCGAAACTCGCTGCCCATTATATGAAAGAGCGCTGGGAAGGTATACCGGACTATAATTATAAAAAATAGACATTTTAGACACTGGTCCTGTGGGACCGGTGTCTTATTTATATCAAAGGAGGGTTTTGCAGAAAAAATGCAGTTTATTTGATAATATGAAATAAAGTAAACGGAATATTCTTGAAAAAGGAGGATTATGATGAAGTATTTTGCCGTGTTTTTGCCAATGAAAGATGAACAGAAAAGTAAGGATTTCCGTCCGCAGCATCTTGAATACCTGGAACAGGGTCGAAATGAAGGGACGATTTTAATGAATGGCCGCTTTGTCGATGGAGCAGGGGGCTTGGTCATATACAGGGGAGATTCGCTCCAATCCGTTGAGGAACTGGTGAATACGGATCCTTATATACTAAACGGGGCAAGAAATTATGAGATACATGAATGGGAAATGGAATCAAATTATGATTTTTAGGAGAGTGCAGTTATGAAAGTGGGATTCATCGGTCTGGGTATCATGGGTAAACCAATGTGTGCAAACCTGTTGAGATCAGATGTGGAAGTTTATATTTCGAGCAGTAGGACTGCAACAAACGAAGCGCTAGGTCAATTGAATGCACATATTGTTGAGGATTATAATGAAGTCGCAAAAAATTCCGACATCCTGATCTTAATGCTGCCGAATTCAACGGATGTCCATGATGTGATGATAGGGGGTGGACTTTACGAAAAATTGGCACCAGGTGCCGTTGTTGCAGATATGAGTTCAATCACACCTGATATGAGCAGGGAAGTGGCGGCGGAGCTTCGAGGTGTGGGGGCGGACTATATCGATGCGCCGGTCAGTGGCGGGGAAGAAAAGGCGATTGAAGGTACACTTTCCATCATGGCCGGCGGTAAAGAGGATTCGTTGGAAAAAGTGCTTCCATTGCTTGAAATCATGGGTGCGAGTGTGACACATGTTGGTGAAGTGGGACTCGGGAATGCAACGAAACTTGTCAATCAAGTCATCGTTGCCAACAACATCGCGGCGCTTTCCGAAGGCGTTGCAGTTGCCAAGGAACTGGGTCTTGATCTGAGTACAATGCATGATGCCATAAAAGGCGGCCTCGCTGCCAGCAGTGTCATGGAGGCAAAAATAGGCAGGATGATAGAATCTGAATATGAACCAGGGTTCAAATTGGATCTCCATATGAAAGATTTGAACAATGTTTTTGAAAGCCTGCATGGTGATGGGGGATTACCGATTACAAGCAAGACCAAGGAAATCATGTCTGAACTGATTGAGCAGGGTAAAGGCAATAATGACCATGGTGGTTTCTATCAATATTACGAAGGCGAATGATATTCGCCGTAGCAGGGCTGTATAAGCCCTGTTAATTGCCATTCATAATAGATTAAAAATTTTGTATTGAATAAATGTTTTGACAACTTGAGATAATCATAGTATTGTAGTAGACATTATAGAAATGAATAGCTTCAGCTTATCTAGAGTGGCAGAGGGACTGGCCCTGTGACGCCCGGCAACCATTAGGCAGACTTGCTTAAAAAGGTGCTAATTCCTGCAGGATTTTAATTCCTGGAAGATAAGAGGAGAATCAAAAGGCTCTCTTCTTATACTGAGAAGAGAGCCTTTTGATATCATATATAAATTTGGAGGAATGAACATGTCAAATGAACATAATTCAACTTACGATCTGGAAACTTTATCATTGCACGGCGGTCAGGCTCCGGATCCTACAACGGGTTCCAGAGCGGTGCCGATCTACCAGACGACTTCCTATGTTTTTCACGATACAGACCACGCTGAAAGCTTATTCTCTTTGGATGAACCGGGCAATATATATTCCCGTATCGGCAATCCGACAGTTGAAGTATTTGAGAAACGCATGGCACTTCTTGAGGAGGGCGTGGCTGCTGTCGCAACCTCATCAGGCATGTCTGCAATCACATTGTCGATTCTTAACCTAGCGAGTGCAGGAGATGAAATTGTCGCAGGATCGAACTTGTACGGCGGTACATATAACCTTTTTGCAGTGACGCTGCCGCGGTATGGAATCAATGTGAAGTTCGTCGATCCGACGGAACCGGAAAATTTCGGGGCGGCGATTACAGAAAAGACGAAAGCGATATTTGGTGAGACGATCGGTAATCCCGGCCTTCAGGTGCTGGATATCGAAGCGGTTTCCGATATTGCTCATGAGTCGGGTGTGCCGCTGATAATTGATAATACTTTTGCGACACCTCATACATGCAAACCGATTGCTCTGGGTGCTGACATTGTTGTGCATTCTGCGACGAAGTGGATTGGCGGACACGGCACTTCCATAGGCGGCGTTGTTGTGGATGGCGGTCGATTCAACTGGAATACAGAAAAATTTCCGGAGTTTACAGAACCGGATACAAGCTACAACGGGATCCGCTATGCGGTGGATTTTGGAACACTGGCGTTCAGCACAAAAATCCGGGTCCAGCTGTTGCGGGACTTTGGAGCAAGTCTCAGTCCGAACAATGCTTTCCAGCTTATACAGGGACTTGAAACACTGCATATCCGCGTAGAACGTCATAATGAAAATGCTGAAAAGCTTGCCCGTTTCCTGTCCGGCCATCCGGCAGTTGAATGGGTCACATATCCAGGGCTTGAAGACCATCCTTCCCACAATATTGCTAAAAAGGTCTTTAAAAATGGATTCGGTTCTATCATCACTTTTGGTATAAAAGGCGGAAAAGCTGCCGGTAAAAAACTGATTGATAATGTTGCTCTGTGGTCCCACGTTGCAAATGTCGGTGATGCAAAATCACTGATCATCCATCCAGCGTCCACAACCCATCAGCAACTGACAAGGGAGCAGCTGGAAGAAACTGGAGTATATGAAGAGCTCGTCAGATTGTCTGTGGGTATCGAATCGGTCAGAGACATTCAAAATGTCCTCAATCAGGCACTGGCCACAGCGACTGGAATAGAAACAGGAGAATCTAAGGAGATCGTCATCAACGACGAAGGGGTCATCAAATGGGCGTTGAATTCACCGACTGAAAAAGTGGTTGATGGTCAGGGGCAGGAAACGACTCGGCAAAAGACACTTGCGGTCGTGGGACTCAGCGGGAAAGAGGCGAGGCCAAGCTACCGGTTGGCACGCAAGATGCAACGACTCGGGTACAAGATCATTCCGGTAAATCCGAGAGAAACAGAAATACTGGGAGAAAAAGCATATCCGGACCTTTCGAGTGTGCCTGAGAAAATTGATGTCGTCCAGGTGTTCAGAAGTCCCGAAGCGGCTATAGAAATTGCCAGGGAGGCACTGGAGGTCAATCCGAAAGTGTTCTGGCTGCAGGAGGGTGTCATTTCTCCTCAAGCGGCGGATATCGCCAGAGATGGCGGACTGCAGGTCATTCATAACCGGTGCACTTATAAAGAAGCACAGCGTCTGCGCGGCACGATTTCCACATATGCATGTGAAATCTAAAAGTTCTTTGTCTTGAATATTAATAAACAGTAGTCCGGAAAGGGGCGTTGATGATGCCATTGAGTCAGTTGGAAATGATCGAACCGGTGCCCGGTATATATAATCTTCCTGATTATTCAGTGATACGGGAGAATTTTGATTGGGAGGATGCCAAAATTGGTTTAAGTTTCAACGAGTCAGGAAAGTTGAACATTGCCTATGAAACAATCGACAGACACGTAGATGAAGGATATGGAAGTAAAACGGCACTTCATTATGTAAACGGTGATGAAAGAGCCAGTTATACATTCAAAGAAGTGAAGGATAAAACAGATCATTATGCGCGTATCCTGAAAGAAAATGGCGTAGTCAAAGGGGATCGGGTGTTTGTCTTCCTTCCGAAAACGCCGGAGTGCTATATTGCCATTCTGGCTGTCATAAAAATTGGCGCGGTTGCAGGTCCTTTATTCGAGGCATTCATGGAAGATGCCGTACGGGACAGAATCAATGACTGTGACGGTTCACTTCTGATTACAGATAAAGAGATGGTGGACCGGGTGCCGAAAGAAGACATTCCTTCCCTGGAAACCATTTTGTTCGCTGAAGATATCGAAGCAGAAACTTTTTTGGATACGGATATTGATTATGTGGAATGGATGGATGCCGAGGACGGCATGCTGATCCACTACACGAGCGGTTCGACAGGAAAACCGAAAGGTGTGCTTCATGCACACAGAGTCGTTTCCCATCAATACCTGTCCGGGAAATGGGTGCTTGATATACAAGATGATGATGTGTACTGGTGCACTTCCCATCCAGGGTGGGTGACCGGAAGTGTGTATGGATTGTTTGCTCCGTGGCTCAACCGGGCTACAATCGTCATACAGGGCGGCCGGTTTAAAGCAGAAAACTGGTATAAACTCATTGCTGAATTGAAAGTGTCGATCTGGTATAGTGCTCCGACAGCGTTCAGGATGCTTCTGTCGCAGGGAGATGTATTGAAAGACTATGACTTATCTTCGCTCAGACATATTCTAAGTGTAGGAGAGCCGCTTAATCCTGAAGTGATCTACTGGGCATGGGAGAGACTCGGAGTCAGAATACATGATACGTGGTGGATGACAGAAACCGGTGCTCACCTCGTTGTCAATCTGCCTGGAGAGAAAATAAAGCCAGGATCGATGGGCAGGCCGTTCCCTGGTGTGGAAGTCGGCATATTAGATGAAGAAGGAAACGTTGTGCCAAGGGGCACGACCGGGCAGCTCGCAGTCAAAACACCCTGGCCGGGTCTGATGAAAGAGATCTGGGGCAATAAAGATAAATTCAATTCCTATTTCAAATATGAAGGATGGTATCTGTCGGGAGATCTTGCTTATCAGGATGAGGAGGATTTTGTGTTCTTCCAGAGTCGTGATGATGACATGATCAATTCTTCCGGTGAGAGAATCGGGCCGTTCGAGGTGGAAAGCAAACTGATTGAACACGAAGCAGTGCTGGAAGCGGGCGTCATCGGGAAACCGGATGAAGTGCGCGGAGAAATCGTCAAAGCATTCATTGTGCTGAGGGAAGGGTTTGAAAAATCAGCAGAATTGATGGAGGACATAAGGGTTTACGTCAGAAACAGTCTTGCTGCCCATGTTACTCCAAAGGAGATAGAAGTCATGGAAGAATTACCGAAAACCACAATCAGTGGTAAGATTTTGAGAAGAGAGCTTAAAAAGATGGAAATTGAGAAAACCAGTTGATATTAATATTCAAAGTAAAAGGATTGCCCCATCAGTTTGATGAGGCAATCCTTTTTAAGTAAATGAATATTTACAAAGAATTCATACTCTATTAATAACGGATTGCTAATCTTTATATGAAATGCATATAAAAGGAGCGATTAGATTGAAGTCTGTTTATAAGATGGTGCGTGCTACAGCACTGGCATCATTGATTTTTTCCATTGGAGCAACCGGTACAGTACATGGTGCAGGAGGCGGTAACCCGCCAGGGAACAGCAATGCGTCGGAGAAGGCGTATGAAAACAGAGATGCTCCTTTGGCTGTGGAGCATGTGGCCAGATACACGAGTGGTGCGGGTTTTGATGAAAGCGGGACTGAAATCGTCAAATACAATGATAAAAATGGTTATGCATACTCGGTAAACGGAGCTGAATCCTCATTGGATATTATTGATGTTGCGGGTCAGAATGGAGGAGAAATCGACCTTGTGAAACGGGTTTATCTTGAGGAGTATGGAATTGATTCGGGGGATATTACCAGTGTCACAGTACATCCGAAAGGTAAATATGTAGCTGTCTCAGCACCAGCCAAGGAGAAAACCGACAAGGGGCAAGTCGTGTTTTTAAGTGCTGACGGCGAAGTTCTTAACGCAGTTGAAGTTGGCAGTCTGCCGGATATGCTTACGTTTGCTCCTGATGGTAAAAAGTTGCTGGTCGCAAATGAAGGTGAACCTTCAGATGACTATAAGACAAACCCGGAAGGCAGTATTTCCATTATTGATATTAACGGGAACCCTAAAAACCTGTCTTCAGATCAGGTTGTGACACTGCCTTTCACTAAGGACATGGTGCCTGAAGATATGAGGGTTGTCGGTCCCGATCAGGAAAAGGATTATTTAAACATGGAACCTGAGTTCATCAGTATTGATGCAGCCAGTGAATATGCTTTCGTATCATTGCAGGAGTCCAATGCGATTGCCAAAGTGGATATACAGTCAGGACAGATTTTGAAAGTGAGTTCCCTTGGATATAAAGATCATTCCGTCGATAGGAATTCAATGGATATGTCAGATGAGGATGGAGAACACGAACTGAGAACCGCACCTGTTCTCGGAATGTATCAGCCGGACGGAATCACTACTTTTGAGAAAGACGGAGAAACTTATATACTGACAGCCAACGAAGGAGATTCCCAGGATTACGACGGATACAGCGAAGAGGCACGGGCTGGGGAAATAGTGGACAGGCTGGAATTGAATGCGGCTTACTACGAGGGATATTCCCAGGAAGAACTGGACGCCCTGGAAGCAGAAGGTTTGCTCAATGATGAAAATATCGGAAGGCTCAATATAACAGAGCAGCATAACTTCAAAGACGGAGATAAACATAACGCACTGGTTTCATTCGGCGGCCGTTCATTCTCGGTATTAAAAGGTTCAGACCTTGAACAGGTGTATGACAGCGGTAATGAATTCGAAAATATCATCCTGAATGAAGCACCTGAACGGTTCAATATTGATTTTACAGGACCAGATGAATATATACAGGATGATCGCAGCGATAATAAAGGGCCCGAACCGGAGTCTGTCGAAGTAGGTAAAGTCGGAAAAAAATCATATGCGTTCATCGGACTCGAAAGAACCGGAGGCATCATGATATATGATGTCACTGATCCAACGTCTCCTCAATACGTACAGTATATATATGATGAAACACACACGGACATTTCACCGGAAGGCATCGAGTTCATCAGTCAGCAGGATAGCCCGGACGGCAGGGCAATGCTGATGGTAGCGAATGAATTATCTGGTACAATTTCAACTTACGCTCTCCAATAACTGTATAGTATTTAAAATACACTCCAAAGTTCACTGGCGAAATGCAACTTTGGGGTGTATTCCTATTTCATAAACCATTTTATCGCTTTTTCTATACCTGTATTCCAATAGTCCCAGTCATGCTTCCCCGATCCTTCTTCAAATTTGAATTCGATCTTTTTCTCTTCAAGAAATGATTTGAAATTCAAATTATCTCCATACACATAATCTTCGGTTCCGCACATCATATACGATTCCGGTGTATCAATGTATGTTTTCAACACAGATTCAATGCATGTTATCTTATTGCTTTTTCTGTTTCTGTGTCGAAAAAGTGGGATTTATTCATATCGAAAGCGAGATCAATTTGATCATCTGCCTTTACATCCGTTCTTGAATCGATGCGTGCAACAAGTTTTTGCCCATCATATGTCGAATACAGGTATGTTTCTGCACCCATCAATTCAGCAACTTCAATTTTTAACGTGACTTTGGTGTCGGGTGTTGATTTTAGGAATAAAGGTTCATCATGAATATCTTCAGGACGGATACCAAGTATAATATTTTTCCCGATATATCCTTGCTCTTTTAAAGTTTTCAGCTTTCCTTCCGGAATTTTAACTTTTATATTTTCCGTTTCAAAAAATTCACCCGAAATACTGCCATTGAAAAAGTTCATCGATGGTGAACCTATAAAGCCGCCTACAAATATGTTATCGGGATGATCGTAAACATCTTTAGGTGTGCCTATTTGTTGTATGAACCCGTCTTTCATGACAACAAGTCTCGTAGCCATTGTCATTGCCTCAGTCTGGTCATGTGTAACATAAATGGTTGTTGTCTGCAGGCGATTATGAAGGTTTTGGATTTCAGTCCTCATCTGTACTCTGAGCTTTGCATCCAGATTGGAAAGGGGCTCATCCATTAAAAATACTTTTGCTTCTCTTACAATTGCACGGCCAAGTGCCACCCTTTGTCTCTGGCCACCGGATAAAGCTTTTGGTTTACGGTCTAAATAATCTTCCAACCCCAAAATTCTTGCTGCATTTTGCACTCTCTCATCAATTTCTTTTTTACTTTGCTTTCGCAGTTTCAGCCCAAAAGCCATATTGTCATACACTGTCATATGTGGATAAAGTGCATAGTTCTGAAAGACCATCGCAATGTCCCGATTTTTCGGATCAACATCGTTTACAACTTTGTCATCGATGCTCAATTCTCCGTGACTGATATCTTCCAGTCCTGCTATCATCCTGAGGGTAGTGGATTTTCCACATCCTGAAGGTCCGACGAAAACAATGAATTCCTTATCATGAATGTGGAGATTAAAGTCCTCCACAGCAGTGACATCATTATCGTAAGTCTTTCTAATACTGTCCAGTAAAAGTTCAGCCATGATATATCTCCTTTGTATGCGGTTTCATACAATGTTAGACTAATCGTCTAAAAAAAGTATATAGGCCTTGTGCACATAAAATCCTTTCCTTTTTGTGCATGTTTACGATTTTAAAAGCCGTATTGCCATATAAACTAAAAATGCATCGTTAAACTGTCTGATGTCTTTTCCAGCAGAAGCATAGAACTTGTCTATCTTATAAAGAAAAGTGTTGCGGTGCATGAACAATTTTTTTGAGGCAACCGAAATATTTAAATTCGATTCAAAGAATATTTCAACTGCATTGAGCCATTCCATGTCATCTTTGAAATCCCCCAGTACATTTTCTATGATGTTCCGCTTCATATTTTTATCCATTCCTATGTCAATAAGAGAAGGGATGCTGTCTTCGAAAGTGTTTACAGGTTTTTTGGAGTTTTGTAATACACAATTGGCATGTTTTTTGGTTCTGTCGTAATATGATTTCACATCTTCGTTATTTGTATTAATTGGTCCGATGTAGAAGTTTATTTTGAGATAGAGGTCACTCATAAGAACATCTATAATTTCTTCAAATCGTATATTGATTTCTGAAGGTGATATCTTTTCAATAATCATCCCTTCAGCAGTGTTTTCCCAAATGATGTCGACAGGTTTATCAAGTGCTTCCTTAATAAAATCATTCAATTCGATTGTGTCGGCGCTAACGCTGTTGATTTTGATGAAAATGAACCGGTATTCAATATTATCCCCAAGTTTTGCGCCTTCTTTTATATATCCACTCCATTTCAATTCTTCTTCAGTAGGTGAGGGGAGATTTTCATTCAATGGATTTAAAAAGGATGAAAGAAGCATAATATCACGCCGGGAGAGCTCTGTATCCTTGAAACCGATCAACTCTTTTTCCAAAGTCAAAAACCAACTGTACCCAGTTGGCTTTTCATCAGGTATTTTGTTGTAGTGAAGCAGGGAGGGGAAGGTTTCCTTTAAATTTGAAATCATAATTAATCCTCTTTCCGTTACTTTTATGAATTCTGACCATGATAGGAATTCAGGAATTTTTCTATCGAAAATGCAGCCATTCCCATTGCAGAAGAATGAGTGGAGAGTCCTGAAAAATCCAAGCTCAGGTCTTCTTTCTGGAACCATAAAGCGTTATCGAGCTCATTGACAACAGCAGATTCAATCCATTCCTTTGCTGAACTCATCCGGTTGCCTATAATTATCTGCTCTGGATTGAATGTGGTCACAATATTCTTTATACCAAGCCCTATATAGGTTCCGACTTGTGAAAAGAGTTCAGTCGCATTTTTATCTCCATCTTTTGCGAGCGTGATTAAATACTCCAGATCTCTCTGGTCATCCAATTGAGATGGAATTGAAAAGTGAGTCATCGCATTAGCCAATCCTTTTTCTGATGCATATAGTTCCCAGCAGCCTTTATTGCCGCATGGACATTTATTGCCGTTCTGATCTATTGTCATATGACCGATTTCTCCTGAGAACCCATTGTTTCCACGATACAATTTTTCATTTAACATCATACCGATACCAATACCTACTCCAACACTGACATAAATTATATGGCTTTTCGATTTTCCGATGCCATATTTCTTTTCGCCGTATACCCCGGCGTTGGCTTCATTTTCAATGACGACTGGTATATCATAACGATTTTCGAGCAATTCTTTGATGATTACATTTTCCCAGTTCAAGTTTGGAGCAAGCATGATCTCACCATTGTTATTAACTGCTCCGGGGATACCTACGCCAATGCCGATTATTTTGTAGGGAGTGTCCGGCTGTTCAAAAATCAAAGCATCTATGACTTCATAAATTTTTGCAGTGGTTTCTTCAAATGATTTGTAAGTATACTTTATATATTTTTCTGTTATGATCTGACCTTCCAGATCTGTTAACACACCGAGTATATAATTCACTCCGAGATCTATGCCGATTGAACACCCTGCCAGATTATTGAAGTGAAGTATGACAGGTCTCCTGCCACCGCTGGATTTTCCCGGGCCGGATTCATATATCATATCCTCATCAATCAAATCATTGACCAAAGAAGAGACGGTTCCTTTATTAAGACTCGTTTTATTAGCGATCTCCGCACGGGAGATAGGGGTCTCCTGCATAATTGTATTCAGAACAATTTCCTTATTCTCCTGCTTAACGACGTGTTGGTTCCATGTTTTAATTTTTTTCATATAAATCCACTCTTTCTATACAGGCTAACAGGCCATCCGTACTGTTGGTTTTTAATATACCCTATTTCCATAGTAAAAGAAACGCGTTCAGAATAATCAGAAAAACTTTGTTTATCCGCTAGACAAATTAAGTTGCCGGTGCTATTCTATCGTTATAAGCGAAAAGGTTTCAACAAATATAAACTTGGGGGTATGGTTAGTGAGAAAAATGAAAGCGTTTACTTATTGGATTATTGCAATTGCTTTCGTGTTGGTTTTAAGCGCCTGTTCAGGTTCGGATGATGGATCGGCAGGTGCAGAAGGGGGAAGTGGGGATAAAACGATAGAGTTCATGCATTTATGGCCTGAGGGCAGTTCAGCTCAGCACTACAGGATTGTAAATGATATAATCGCTGATTTTGAAGCAGAGAACGAAGGGGTGACAGTAGATGTCGAAGTATTGAGCAATGAACAGTATAAGGATAAAATCAAAGTTCTTTCGACTTCAAATGAACTGCCGGATGTTGGAATGACATGGGCTGCCGGGTATTTGGAGCCATATGTAAGCGGCGGAAAGTTCGCTCCGCTGGATGACATTCTTGATGATGGGTTGCGGGAAGAATTCGTTGAAGGTACAACGGATGCTTACGCTATTGATGGCAAGACTTACGGTCTGCCATTGGAACTTAATACTGTAAACGTATATTATAATAAAAATATTTTTGAAGAACATGGCTTGGAAGCCCCGGAAACACTTGAAGAATTTAACGCAGTGGTTGATACGTTGAATGAAAACGATGTTGCACCGGTTGCTTTAGGTAATGCAGACAGCTGGACTGGTTCCATGTGGTACATGTACTTTGCAGACCGTCTTGGGGGAGCGGATTTACTTAATCAGGCAATCGAAGATGGTGATTTTAATCAGCCTGAACTTGTCCAGGCGGCTGAAGAAGTTCAGAATCTGGTGGAGAATGACACATTCATGAGAGGCGCCAACGGTCTTTCAGATGAGGAAGCTAAAAGTTCATTTATGAATAATCAGGCGGCAATGTACATGATTGCGACATGGGATCTACCGAATTTCACAACGAATGAAGACGTACCACAGGAGTTCAGAGATTCTGTAGGATACTTTAAATTTCCAACGGTTGATGGCAAAGGTGACAAAAACAGTTATGTCGGCGGACCGGGAGTAGGTATGTTTGTTGCAGAGAATTCAGATGTTAAGGATGAGGCAAAAGCATTTACAAAATTCTTTGTTGAAGAGTGGGGAGAAAAGGCGGTCACAGAAGTAGGTGTGCTGCCTGCTACGAAGATAGACCCGGGTGAACTTGAGCTCGAGCCGCTTTATGTTGATGTTCTGAATGATTTGAATGAAGCGAGTAATATTACCCTTTATGCAGATGTGCAAATGAGTGCTGAAGTGGCTGACGTACATCTTAACAAGATTCAGGCACTATTCGGCGGGGAGATAACACCTGAGGAATTTACCGAGGCACATACCCAGGCATTAAGTAAATAAGTACCAGAATCAAAATGCACTATAATTCAAAAAGAGGGCAAACTGTGATGCAGGACGCCCTTTTTTTATAAAACACAGGTGATTTTAATGAATAAAGTATTATCTAACAAATGGATGATTCTACTGTACATATCTCCCGCGCTGCTTCTGGTGGGTGTGTTGATTTTTATTCCATTGCTTCTTTCTGGATATTTCGGATTGATGGATTGGGATGGTATTGGAAAGATGGAATTCATAGGATTAGAGAACTATATCACTGGATTACAGGATAGGCTTTTTTGGGAAAGTGTCTGGCATTCCGCGTTACTTGCACTTTTTTCAACTTTGAGCCTGGTTGCATACTTAGCGGTTTCACTGGTGCTGGCTTCTAAAATCAAAGGCGCCGGGCTGCTGAGGAAAATATACTTGATACCAATGCTGCTGTCATCAGTGGCAATCGCACAACTATGGATCAAAGTTTATAATCCGTCAAATGGTATATTAAACTGGGTGCTGATCAGAATAGGGATAGAGACTCCACCTGCATGGCTTGCGGATCCTGATATCGTACTCTATGCAATCTTTTTACCGATCGTGTGGCAGTACGCAGGCTTCTATATCCTTATATATTATGCTGCATTAAAAAACATCCCGGAAACTGTCATTGAGGCAGCAAAAATTGATGGTGCATCTCCATTGCAAATTGCATTGAAAATAAAATTACCTCTTATTAAAGAAGTGATCATGGTAACTGTGGTACTCGCAGTGGTCGGATCCCTGAAATATTTCGATCTGATATATGTCATGACGAATGGAGGGCCTAATGGGGCGAGTGAGGTAATGGCATCATATATGTATAAGCTCGCTTTCTCAGTCAATAACTTCGGTTATGGAAGTGCGATTGGTTTCCTGATGCTGATTATAACGCTTATTGCGACTGTTGCTATAAGAAAACTGACTTCCAGTGACGAGAAACTACAATATTAAAAGAGGGGATGTTTGAATTGAGCCGTTTCAGCTATTTGCTACTGTATATATTCCTTGGGATTGTTGCGATCATACAATTGTTTCCGATAGTTTGGTTGTTTTTATTCTCATTAAAGAGCAATTCAGAGATTTTTTCAGGTTCACCTTTCGCACTGCCATCTGAATTCAGGTGGGAAAATTATTTGAAAGTGTGGGAAGGCGGCATTGGACTATATTTCTGGAATAGTATTTGGATTACTGCGGTTGCTGTGATATTGACTGTACTGATTGCTAGTATGGCAACATTTGCACTGACCCGTATGAAATGGAAGTTGAGCGGGTTGGTACTTGGTTTGATTATGGTGGGATTGATGATTCCGGTACATTCAGCCATCATTCCACTTTTCAGCATGTTTCTTAAAGTGAACCTGATAGATAATCCATTATCGATCATTATCACTTATACAGCATATAATCTGCCGATAACCATCATGATCCTCCTCGGATTCTACTATACATTGCCGCGTGAAATTGAAGAGGCGGCGGTTATAGATGGATGCTCGATACACGGGGTATTTTTCAAAATAATCCTGCCGATGACAATGCCGATAATGTCTACGACTGTCATCATTAATATGATCTATAATTGGAATGAATTTGTATTCGTTAATACATTCATCAGTTCAGATAAATATAAAACGCTGACAGTCGGAATACAAAATTTCATCGGTCAGTATATGACGGATTGGGGTGCAATTGGCGCAACTCTCATTATTAGTGTACTGCCAATTCTTATTGCATTCATTTTCTTTAGTAATAAAGTTGTTGAAGGCCTTGCCTCCAGTGCAGTTAAAGGATAAAGAAAGACACCTGAGAAGGTGTCTTTTAATTTATTCATTTACTGTCTTATTTATCCTATTAAATGCCTTCATGCCAATCCAGGTTGTTATAAATGTATAAGTGCTGATGCCAAATATAAATGCAAGTGCAGGAACTGTATAGAAAATCACCAGAAGCGAAGCAATCGAAACCACCATAAACAATGTGTGTACGGGGCTGATCAGCATAAAAAGCAATGCATTTTTCATCACTTTAAATATGCCCCCTTCAAAATGGACAAAAGAAGGGAATAAGTAAAACATGAATATCAAGTAGAATAAAACAACTGAAAATAACATGATATGCAAAATTGACAGGTTATCCAGTGTTGTGGCATCAACAAAGTACAGGTTAAATAAGATGAAAAATATACCTATGGAAATAAAGAATCCCAGACGATTGCTTTTTAGGAACTCTGTTTTATAGTATTCCCAAAAAGTATTGAAAATAGGTATATCAGTTTCGCCCAGGAGCCATCTGCGAATCACAGAAAATGCAGCTGTTGTTGCCGGGAACAGTCCAAATACTACGAGTCCTGCCAAAGTGAACAGGATCCACATGAGCTGGATATAGGCAAAACGGGTAATCCATTCCATAATTTTATAAATTAAAGAATTGAACATAATGACACCTCAATTTTATGTATGGTTATTTATTTGGCAGTAGATAGTTTGTTATATGAATGAACTAACTATTAACAGTATATGTAAAAACAGAGGTAAATACAATGGAGTACATTTGTAAGACGGGTGAAGGTAGAAATAGAACGGCAAATACCGCGTGTCTATATTATAACCTTACAGTTAATCATTCATATATTTACTGAGTGAACCAGCTCGTAAGCGAAACAGAATGTTTGAGACTGCTGTTTTTAAGGAATAGGATTAAAGTATAATAAATAAGGAGTTGAGCTATTAATGAGTATCTATGAAGCAAAAGTGTTTAACACTGGTGGACGCGGCGGAGAAGTGCACAGTGAGGACAATTCCTTTAAAATGAGCGTAAAACAGCCTAAAGAGATGTCAGGTGAGGATACGAATGAATCGAATCCTGAACAGCTGTTTGCTGCGGCATACAGCGCATGTTACCATAGCGCGCTTGACGGTGTTCTAAAGAAAGCCAACGCCCAGGACGTAAAACATGTGGTAATCGCAACGGCTAAACTGCAAAAAGATGAGTCAGACGGCGGATTCAAGCTTGCCGCTGAAATTGAAGTGGAATTTGAAGGCGTGGAACAATCAGATGCTGATCAATATGTGCAGGATGCACATAAAGTATGCCCATACTCCAAAATGACTCAGAACGGCATCCCTGTTGATGTAAAAGCGACAGTGAAATAACAGGTTCAAGCAGATGATATTTTTAGGAAGACAGGAGACTGTCTTCCTTTTTTCATGATGATGAAACCTCAACAGTTCTATAGTATACTGATATAGGGAAATACTCAGGGGAGAGAGATAGATGGATAAAAGTGATCGAATTGATCTGCCTAAAACAATGCTAGAAAGATTTGCTAATGTCATCGGCTACGGTGTCTTTGCGGTTACTATCTCATTTATGATCCTCGGCTGGGAAAATCTCCCTGATGAAATTCCTGCACATTTTAATGCGGCCGGTGAAGTAGATCGTTTCGGTTCGCAGTGGGAGTTACTAATATTGCCTGTGATTGGGATTGTACCCGGGCTGGGGATGGAAGTGCTTGAACGGTATCCTGAGATACATAATTATCCTGTGAGGCTGAACGATACCAATCGGGAGGCGTTTTATCTCAATAGCCGTATCATGCTCAACTTGAGTAAAAATTCAATTTTCATCGTCTTTTCAATCGCAATCTTTGAGATGATGCATGTAGCAATCAATAATATCAGTCTGCTTGGCGGATGGCTGCTTCCCGTCATTCTGATTTTGATATTCAGCCCGATAATATATGGAATCGCAAAGCGTATGCAGATCAAATAATTTATATGAAAGTGAGATTCATGAATGATTTACTTTATCGCTTTATTTTACATAGCCGCAATACTCGGAGTGGTATATTTCCTTGGGAAAAATGAAAGTGAAAAAATCCGTATCATATCATTAGGGTATTTTGCGGTCCTGACCCTTGCCTTGCTGATATCATTGTTCTTGCTTGAGCTGGGTCCGGAGAGCAGGGCACCGTTGATTTTCTCATATTTATTTGTAGCGCCTTTTGTATTCTTCATCGGTTATAAGCTGGTGAAATATATTCGGAATTATGAAGGCTGGCAAATGGTTGTACTGATGCTGGCCGGCATCCTGAACCTGGCGATAATCGGATTGTTGCTATTGTTCATCTTCATACTGCTGTATCAGGAATTGATGACCTGATCCAACATAGAGATAAAAAACACCGGAATGCACGCATTCCGGTGTTTTTTCGACTTAAAACAGCATCGGAATCATCGCGATTGTAATTGCGATGAAGCCCATCCTGAAAGCGAATCCTATATTGATTCTGGTGATTCTGTACGGATTTATCCGTAAGTATTGCGAGGTCATGGTTGCGTTCAGTCCATAAGGTGCTGCAGGAGCAATGGATAGTCCGCACACGATCATG
>CAYTIR010000009.1:0-21744 GCA_964437955.1 uncultured Staphylococcaceae bacterium | reverse complement strand
TGACGATTGCGATACTGAGCATGTTTTCAGAGTTCATGATCGGCCCCAGTACTTCAAAAAGTATTGCAAGGGTGGCGATAGGGTGTACACCGAACATTGATAATGCATAGATGACTAGCATGATAAGAATAAGTATCATCACGACATAGGAATCGATATACCCGAATACTTTCTGCATCAGACCGGGCAGAGGGCTGACATTGAAGCCTTCTGAAAAAATTCCCAGGGAAAGGAACAGCACTGCAAAGTTTTGCAGTGTATTATTGTGGTTCCGCCATGCTGTCCACCCCCCCTTTACGAACAACTCGAATTTTTGCATGATGACTGCTGTGACGAAGGAGAACGGGATGATGATCAACGCGACTGTCATGATGAATCCCAGTCCTGAGAAAGTGTTCAGCGTCATGACCAGTATCATGAAGCTTGCAAGCAATATCAGCATCTTAATGATGGAATGTTTTAATTCCTTTTTATTCACATCTCTGTAAGGTGCATCGAGTTCAACATTTTTGAATTCTTTTCTTGAAATACAGACTTCTGAAAGACACGTTGCCACTGAACATAAGATAAGCCAGGGCAACAATGTGAAGTATGACAGCCCGGTCGAATCGACAGTCAGTCCGACCACGACTTCGAGCGGACTCCAAATCACTGCAAGAGAAAAAGCACGAAGCGTGGATTTTATTATGAACTCCTGCCTGAGACTGACTGTCGCTTTTTTGAACAGGTTGCTCAGTACCTGCTGAATTATGTAAATCGAAGACAGATTTAAAAATACGCCAAGAAAATAAGTGGTGAAGAGGCTTCTGCCATATATTTTTTCAACCCTGTTCTGTTCATCCTGTACCATTTCAGTAATACTTTCATCCAGCCCTCCGACTTTGACTACGGTGCCTATCCAGGGAAGTATGCTGAAGAAGAATAGAAGGGGCAGATTGCTGGTTGTATTATTCATTATCGTAAGTAGTGAATCACCAGCTGAAAGACTCAATGTTATACCTACGGTTATGAACGCAGCACCTATCATTTTGAATAACCTCGAAGCAAAGAGCCATGAAATAAGCAGAACTGTAAACGACAGTATACTGACGATTGTACCGAGAACGGAAATGTTGCTGAAGAAATAGATCAGGAACATTATGAAAAGTACGGCATATAAATAGAAGAAGTTTTTTATGATGCTCTGGTTGTACAAAATACTCAAATTTTTCACCTTCTTTCCAAGTACAAAACACGTTCGAAGTTAAACTATATCTATCCATTATAGTCTATATGCTTCACAGAATTCAAAATTATTATCCGGTTATGAAAATACAGGGATTATTTATTCAGAAATAAAATTTTGCAATATAACGCCATATTGATTTTATTCTTAAAATACTGTAATATTCTGAATGATGAAACATATTTAAAGGGGCATTTCAAAGGGATATTTTTTAAACTGAAGGGGGAAGGTTTAATGACAGTCAATCCGTATTTTATGTTTGAAGAAGAGGCACTGGAGGCAGCAAAACTTTACGAGAAAGCTTTTCAGACTGAGCCGGCATATTTGATGAAATACAGTGAAGTACCAGGTGGCGAATATGCAGACTCACCGGATAAGGACCTGATCATTCATGGTAAAATCAATGTGGGCGGGACTGAAATCATGTTGTCTGATGGTGGCAGCCAGTCGGATATCACTAAGGGCAACAATATTACTGTAGCAGTGACGGATGAAAATTTGGAGTATATCAGAAATGCTTATGATGTCCTTGGAAATAGGGGACACATTGAGATGGAACTGCAGGAAACATTCTTCGCTAAGGGACATGCAATGCTTACTGATCAATTTGGTATCAAATGGCAACTCAGCTGTCCGAACGCATAAGGGGGAAAACTTATGTTAAGGGTGTTTTGTGCAGCGATACCGATACTCATCTTTACCCTTGCCACTATTTTTGATCCTTCATATATATGGGTTCTGAATTTATTGCTGGCGATTTTGGGAACGATATTCAGCAGTATCAATTTCAAATACAGGAAGGATGGTTTATCAATCGTCCTGCTTGTTATAAATGTGACTGTCCTGCTGTATTACAGTGTTTCGGTACTTATGGCAATAATATAATGATAAAACCCGGAAGATTTCTTCCGGGTTTTATCATTATATATAGGAATAGTCTTCGAAGTTCAGTTCAGTCTCGATACCATTCAGAAATTTTGAAACTTCCCTGCCAAGTACCGGGCTTGCTGTAAGGCCGGTAGAGCCAAGGCCATTGACGACAAATACATTTTCTTCTGCAAAGCCAATATACGGCATATAGTCTCTGGCGAATGGTTTAAGGCCCACCATCATGTTGATATCTTCGATTTCCGAATCAGGGAAATACCGCTGTGCCAGAGCTTTTAGATATTCATAGTTTTCCTGTGATGGTTCTGTGGAGAAGCTTTTGGTTTCAGTATGGGTTGTACCGATTGCATATTTGTTGCCGCCAAGCTCCACCAGATAGATGGGACCCAGTGCCATGACAACGGGTGTATCTGAGGTTTTCAGCGGTTCTTTAACTTCAAAATGGAATACTTCGGAGCGCTGATGTCTGATTTCAGGCTGATATCCCTGCTCGATTGCCCAGGCACCAGAAGCATAGATCAGCAAACCTTCCGTTTTTGCAGGATCGAAATCCCCGTTGACCCATTGTCCACCGTAGTGCAGAAACCCTGCCTTAAGTGCCTTAAGCAGGTTCGCACCTTCAATCTGACCGCCGCCTTCCACATATACACCGGGATACAGATCAGTCAGGTGGGGGTGCATCTTTTTGACCTCTTCCCGCGGTACTTTATATACATCGCCCATCTCAGGGGCATCATCCTTTTTCGAATAGATCCGTTTGAATCCTTTTTCCAGCACTTCGTCATCTTTGAACAGACAAAGGGCTCCTTTTCGCTTATAACCGGTGGAAACACCGGTTTCGGCTTCTATCGTTTCAACGAATTCAGGGTAGTACCTGGCGCCCGCAGTCACAAGACGGTACCATTTTTTATTACGCTTCTGGCTGATCCACGGGGCGATGATCCCTGCTGAAGCAGCAGTGGCCTGCCCGGTGTCACCGCGGTCGTATAGTGTCACAGTATGACCGGCTTTTGCAAGGTGATACCCTATGGAAGCTCCCGCAATGCCGCCCCCTGCGATTGTGTATGTTGACATGTAAATCACTCCTGTAGAACATTATAACGCAAACGGTGTATGTGCAAAGATAAAACTTAAGGAATATTTAATAATTGCTTTATAGATTGGTAATTTCTGTTCCTTATTCTCTTTATATATCAAATATTAAGGAGAATGATCATGAAGAAAGTGACAGGTTTATCATTTTTGAGTATTTTATTACTGGCGATACTGGGTGTGCCCCGGGTAATCGGACACGATCTGGGATGGTTTGAAGAAGGCACTTTTATAAACTCAATGTTCGTATTTATTCCTGTTCTGATATGGATGGCAGTGGCAGTGCTGAATAAAAATGCAAATCCTTTCAGAAGCATGCTGGTGCTCGGTGTCATCTATGGAGTGATGCTGGCATTAGTACACCAGGTATTTTGGACAGCTTCTTTTCCAACACTGCCGGAACTGGGTGGGAATTTCACGGCCGCCCCGCAATACATCCGGACCATCGTGCCACGGATTGCAGCAGTGATGAGCAGTATGATGACAGGTGCAATCATGGGCATTGTACTCGGCATAGTGGCATTTGTCATACGTAAGTTGGTAAGATGAATGTAACAGGTTGCGGAGGGATAAGATGACGATAAAACACCGCCTGCTGCTATCGAACATTTTGCTGGTTGTATTACCGGTTGCTGCATTTTTTATCATTGAGATCCTGCTGGGATATATATTCTTTGTCGTTTTAGGACAGTCCGTCAATGACAGTAATATTGGTGATTTTACGACAGTACGGCTGATTCTTTTTGCTTTGGCGATCATTATCATTAACAGTTTGCTGGTCACACTGCTCTCCAGAACAATTATTAGACCTTTAAATAAGTTGAGGGCGGCAGCAAAGGAAATCGGACAGGGGAATCTGGATATTCCTGTGGAGATAACAGGGAAAGATGAGCTATCCGATTTAGCCCGCGAGTTTGATGATATGCGCTTGAAATTAAAGCAAGCCAAAGAATTGAATGATGCGCATGCAGAAGAGAAACAGACTATGATCGCTGGAATAAGCCATGATCTGAAAACACCTGTCACTTCCATACGGGGGTATGTCGATGGTCTGATTGACGGGGTGGCTGAAACACCGGAGAAGCGGGAAAGGTATTTAAAGACGATTGCAGGAAAAACCAGGGAACTCGACCGGCTGATTGATGAGTTGTCTTTATTCTCTAGCCTGAATATTGATGCATCAACACTCGCAATGGAAACCATCGACCTGGACCAATTGTTAAGTCATATTGCTGATGAAGTAAAATTTGAACTGGAAGACCCGAATATTGAGTTGGCCTACACACACACGACAGGGAATCGGATATTCATCAAGGCTGACAGGATGAAGCTTTCGAGAGTGTTCATGAATATACTGAATAACAGTGTGAAATATAAGGATAAGAAAAATCATTCAATCCAAATAGAGCTATCCTCGTCAGACGGTTATGCTGCCGTTAAAGTAAAAGACAATGGCAGAGGCATAGGCAATGGGTCGCTTACAAAAATATTCCAGCCTTTTTACAGAGAAGAGTCGTCACGTAATAAAGACACCGGTGGCAGCGGCTTGGGACTTTCCATTGTGGAGAATATTATTAAGGAACACAAAGGGTATATAGATATTGAGAGTGAACAGGGGGAATGGACGCTGGTTACAGTCAAACTCCCTTTGAGCGAGGAGGTGGAGAATGAGCAGGGTATTAATCATAGAAGATGACACGAGCATAGCTGAGATTGAGAGGGACTACCTCGAAGTGGGCGGCATTGATACGGATATTGCTTTCAATGGCATTGACGGCATCCAAATGGTATCCGGCGGCGGGTATGACCTTATACTGCTGGATATCATGCTGCCGGATGTGGATGGCTTTGAAATATTGAAAAAGATACGGGATGAGATGGAGGTGCCGATTTTAATGGTGACAGCAAAATCAGCCGACATCGATATCGTCAGGGGATTGAACCTCGGTGCCGATGACTATATCACCAAGCCGTTCAGTCCCAATGAACTCGTGGCCAGGGTGAAATCCCACCTGACCAGGTACAGGAGAATCACTGAAAAGTACACGGGAGACGGTAGGACGGAAGTACGAGGATTAGTCATAGATCCCGGTTCGAGGGTAGTCACATTGCATGGTGACATCATCACTTTAACTGCCAAAGAATTCGATATTCTGCACTTTTTATCCACTCATGTCGGACAGGTATTTTCGAGAGAGCATCTATTTGACAGGATATGGGGTGTGGAAGCGCTGGGGGACATCAGTACGGTCACTGTCCATATCAGAAAAATCAGGGAGAAAATCGAGCGTCACGGTGAAAAGTATATTGAGACGGTCTGGGGAGTCGGATACAAGTTTTTAAGGTGATCCATTTGGTTGATTGGGAGTGATAAGCATGTATATGGAACTGGAAGATATTTTTGAGGAGCTGGAGACACTCAGGGATGACTACTTCTGTACTGATGAATTCAACGATGACATATACAAGAGGGCGGATCCGGATAAATGGAGTGTGGGTGAAGTAATCTACCACTGCTACCTGCTTTTGAAACTGACCCGCCAGTTGTCGGAAGCGTACGTTCCGTTATCCCGGACATTTATGAAGCTTTCCCGCCGGAGTCCGGAGTATTATGACAGTAAAATGGAGAATATTTATGCCGGTGAAACGATGAAAGCGCCGGAGATACTGGTTCCGAAAATGAAAAGAGAATATTCCAAAGGGGAACTCCGTCTGATGCTTGAGGCTGAAACACACAGGTTGAAACAGTGTCTGGGCGGCCTGGGCAAAGATGAGTTATATTGGATCAGATATCCGGACCCTGTGCCGAATTATCCGAATGTCATACAAACCGTAAAGATTGCAAAGATCCACGAAGCCCATCATTATAAAATCGTACTCGAAAGGGAGAGGGAAAATCGATAAATATATATTGGACATCTTTGATGATAAGAAAACGCTGAATATCATTACAGTGATCTCAGTGATCATCACTGTGCTCTTACTGATTCCCTCGATCTGGATGGACGGCAGGGTGTTCATCGAACGGATGTCACAGGGCGGTGTTGAATTCAAAGTCATCTTCAGGACTATACTGCTGACTCTGGGATTGCTTTTTGCGGTGTTCACAACCCATGAGGGTATCCATGGTCTGTTCTTTAAGTTATTTTCACCGGAGTCCAAAATTAAGTTTGGTTATATGTCAGGTATGCTCTACGCCACAGCACCGGGTGAGGTCTACTCCAGAAAGCAGTATATCATCATCATCCTTATGCCATTCATTGTGATTACTTCAATCCTGCTTATACTGATGTTCACATTCCCCCATGTTTCTTATAAATACCTGCTGGCGATTCATACCGGTGGTTGTGCAGGCGATTTTTATTACGTATATCTGATGATGAAATACAAGCATTTAAAATATGCAGAGGATACAGATGTCGGCATGACTTTGTATAAAACAGAACCGAATAAAGTTGACGGATAGCGAACGTTAGTTCGCTATTTATGCTATAATGGAGCAATTAACAATAATGTCAGGTGAATGTGATGGAAAGAAGAATAATTCATATTGATATGGATGCATTTTTCGCCCAGGTGGAGCAGCGGGACAATCCTGAATACCGTGGTAAACCGATAATAGTCGGTGGGAAATCATGGAGCAGGGGGGTCGTATCCACTGCAAGTTATGAAGCGAGGAAATACGGTGTGCATTCTGCGATGCCTACGAAACAGGCACATAAATTATGTCCGGATGGTATATACCTGCCGCCGCGGTTTGAAAGGTACAAAGAAATCTCAAAAAAGGTCATGGATATTTTTCTGAAATATACTGAAGTTGTCGAGCCTTTATCACTGGATGAAGCCTATCTCGATATTACCCATCTGGTTTCCAGGGAACGCACTGCAAGGTCGATAGCACTCAGTATCCAAAAAGAGATTTATGAGGCGACGAAACTGACTTCTTCGAGTGGTGTCTCCTACAATAAGTATTTGGCTAAGATTGCTTCCGGTATGAATAAACCTGCGGGAACCACTGTAATTCATTACGGCAATGTGCAGGATGTGTTAAATGGGCTGCCCATCGGAAAATTTCCGGGAGTTGGACAGGTGACCGAAGAAAAAATGAAGGGTCTTGGAATATACACCGGACAGGATCTGTACAGTTGGTCAGAAGAGGATCTGATCCAGCAGTTCGGAAAACGGGGGGCGAGTCTGTATCAAAAAGCAAGAGGCATCGGGACAGCGGAGCTGAAAGTTGAAAGGATCAGAAAATCGGTTGGTAAAGAGACGACGTTCAACTATGATATCAATGATGATGTTGAAATCCTGAAAGTGCTGGAAAATTTGAGCGATAAAGTAAGCATCAATCTTGACAGGCATCAGTTTGCAGGCAGAGTGGTGACCGTCAAGGCCAAGACAGCAGATTACGTCACACATACTAAACAGATGATGACGGATAATCCGATTTTCCGGGGAGAGGAAATATTTCATTACGCGTATTCATTGTATCACGATGTAAAAAGCCCCGATGAGTCAATACGGCTCATCGGGGTGACAGTATCCCACCTGTCAGAACGCACCTATCGCAATTTGACGATATATGATTTTTTATGAATGAAATTAATCGGTGCTCACTTTTGTGTTCACCTTTTTTACATCACCGGTCGTCTTTTCATGCTGAACAATCATCTGATAGATGATGATGATTTCATAGAAGGTATGAATTTTAAACGCTTCTTTTTCTTCATCCATCGTTTTAATCTGACGCCGCAGTGCCCTGATTGACGGGTTGGTCATTTTTAAAGAAGAGAAGTCGGATTTCAAATATTGAATGATTCCGTGTATCGCATCTTTTTCGGCATCGGAAAAATCAAGTGTTATGTTTTCTGGCAGGTATATCAGGTTTCCGACGTGGATGAAATAAAGCTTCTTGAACTGGATTTCACGCTCCAGCCTGTTCATAAGCCGAAGTTCTTCACGGTTCGATGTGTGGTACCTAAATTCATCCTGCTGGTATTTTAGTAGTTTTTCCGATTCATTAATCTGTTTTTGGATGGCTCCATATGCTTTTTCCGATTTTTTCGATAGGAATCTGCTTTCTGTAAGTTCCACAAGTCTCTGAATTAGTAAATCATGCGTCCTTTTTGTAGTCGATAATGTCATATCCTGTATCTGACCTGTGTATTTAGGTGGTAGAACAAGGAAGTTTATCAATGTGCTGGTTGCGAGCCCGATCGTAGTTGTGGCCAGACGCGAAAAGAAATTATAAAAGTATGCGTCGCCCACAGAGGGTACCATTGCGACGGCTGTAAGTGCTGCGACAAGGACTCCGGCATGAAGGTTTAATTTATATGTGACGAAAATCGTCAGTGTTGCAGCCAAAGAATATGTCAACGCACTTTCTCCGAACAGATAAAGTGATGCAACAGCGATAAACGCTCCTATGATCGATGCCGGGAATCTGACATAAGCTTTTTTTAAAGAAGCATATGCGGTAGGTTCGATTGTCACAATTGCCGTAATCACGGCGAATATCGGTGGCAGGTTCAGCATCATGCAGATGACTGCGGTAAGGAATGTTGAAAGACCAGTTTTTATGATTCGAGGACCAATAATTTTACGAATATCCAAAGTCATATAATTACTTCTTTCTATAAAAATTTAAGCTGTAATGGCAGTATACCATGAAGAATTTGTTATAATGAAAAGTGAAAATATATTTTTAAAAGTAAGTAGGGAAGAAAATGATTATCAAAACTGATGAGGAACTGAAACATCTGGAAGAGATTGGTCAAATTTGCGGCAAGGTGCTCAAAACACTTGTTGACTCTGCAAAAGTTGGCATGACAACTAAAGAATTGGATGATATCGGTGGAAGGCTTCTTAAAGAAATGGGAGCAGAAAGTGCACCGGTCAGCGAATATGATTTTCCGGGCTATACTTGTATCAGCATTAATGAAGAAGTAGCACACGGTATTCCCGGCAAAAGGGTGCTCAATGACGGCGACCTCGTGAATATTGATGTATCAGCTAAGAAAAACGGATACTTTGCGGACACGGGGATATCTTTCATCGTGGGTGAAAATGAAGACCCGATGAAGCAGAAGGTCATTGATATTTGTGAAGTGGCACTGGATGAAGCAATCAAGAAGATCAAGCCGGGAACAAAAGTCAGTCAGATCGGGCGTGCAGTGCATAAGGTTGCACGTAAAAATGGATTGAGCGTCATTAAGAATCTTACGGGGCACGGTGTAGGGAAAAGTCTTCATGATGCGCCGCAGCATATTATGAATTACTATGACCCGACAAATCACGAACTTCTGAAAGAGGGGATGGTCATAGCAGTCGAGCCATTCATATCATCAAAGGCTTCCTTTGTAACTGATGGTAAGAACGACTGGGCATTTGAAACAAAAGATGGCAGTTTTGTTGCTCAAAAAGAACATACCATCCTCGTAACCAGTGAAGGACCAAAATTGCTTACTCTTGTTGAAGAATAAAATAACGAATTAATGTTCAACAGAAAAAAGGCCGTAGATTGCATGCAATCTACGGCCTTTTCATCATCCTTCTATTACGAATCAACCGGCCTAAGCCAATTTTTTCTTATCTTCCTTATCGTCATTGTCTTCGGGCGCTTGATTTTCTGGAAGGATGTCGGTATTCTGGGGAGTCTCTTCGTCAAGATGTCGGTCGATTAAGTCATAAAGAGCACTGCCACCACCGCCTTCGTTCTGCATGCGGTCGATACCGCGTTCAGGAGTACCTCTTTTTTCTTTATTACGCATCTTTATCCCCTCCTTACCTATATTATACCTCATAATAGTGTAAAAAAACACTGGGTGGAAATGTTTAGCTATGTTCGTAACCGTCGGTTACTAAATCGACTTTTCCATTATCAGGATTGATTACGACACCGTGGACTGGTATATCTGCTACCATGAGTGGATGGTTACGGATCTTAGCGACATTTTCTGTTACACTCTCTTCCACACTGTCGAAGCCTTTCAACCATTCTTTGATATTGATGCCTGAATGATCCAAAGTATCGAAGACCCCGGGTTTGATACCGCGATTTTCCATTTCCTCCATGACAGGTTCCGGCTGAAGTGCACCAAAACCGCAGTCATGGTGGCCCATGATCATTACTTCATCGGCGCCAAGCATATATACTGCGACCAGGATGCTTCTCATCGTACTGCCGTAAGGGTGGGAAATCATTGCACCGGCGTTCTGAATATGTTTAATGTCTCCATTTTTAAGGCCAAGTGCTTTAGTGGATAATTCAGTCAGTCTTGTATCCATGCAGGACACAAGAACCATTTTCTTATCCGGCGATTTAGTCGTCGTAAACTTCTCGTAATCTTTGTTTTCTACGAACTGCTGATTGAACTCAAGTAAATCATGCAATAGACTCATCTTGTTTGTTTTCCTCTTTCTCTTTTCGTAAAGTACGCTTATGCATAATCGCATTTATTTGTGCGCCTAGTATTATTATAACACCAGTGATATATAACCATAAAATCAGAATAATTACACCGGCGATACTGCCGTAGGTGGCAGAATAGTTCCCGAAGCCGGAAATATAGAAGCTGAAGCCCCAAGATGCCACTAGGAAAGCGATTGTTGTGAATATAGTGCCTGGGATGACTGACTTGACTTTGAGTTTGATGTTTGGCGCAGTCGTATACATCACAAGGAATACGACGAATACGAGAAGGACAGGCAGTAGGCTTCTGACAAGATTCCATAATGATTGGAACTGCTGATCCAGTCCAATCACTCCGAACATCAGGTTGCCAATCTGTTCACCAAAGACAATCAGTACGAATGTCAGTATGACAGAGAGCGCAAGTATGACTGTGAAAACGACAGAAAGGAGTTTTGCAACGATGAAGTTTCTGTTGTCTTCGATATCATAAGCAACATTGAATGCATTCATCAGTGCAGTCATGCCGTTAGAGGCAGACCACAGTGTCACGATCAGACCTACGGACAGCAGGCCGCCGCTGGATGACCCCATGACGTCGGATATGATACCTTCAAGCATGCCTGCAATATCCGAAGGCGCGTAATCTTCAATCATCTGTGTTATCGTCGCCTGGTCGATCTGGAATAATGGAACCAGTGTCAACAGGAAGATAAGCAGCGGGAAGATTGCCAGTAGGAAATAATAAGCCAGCTGTGCAGCCATCCCCGAAGTATTATCTTTTGAGAATTGGAATAAAAGACTCTGGAAGAAATTCGGATTTTCCTTTATTTTCGCTGGTTTGTTGATTTTTGAAACATAAAGTGCCTCATTGTCTTTTTTGGGCGTCTTTGATTTAAATATCACTTCATCGACAAAAGTATCACCACTGCCGTCTGAAGACTTTCCCTTTTGCTTCTCAGCCATTTTTGCTTCGTTTAAATAGTTTGAACTGCTCTTTTTTTCTGACATGAAATTTCACCTCTTTATTAAAAAAGGGCCAACTGTAAGTCAGCCCATGTAATATTCAGTTTAATTTAAATGTTTCTGTTCACGTTTTTGTTTAAATGTATCTTTGGCATCCTTGATTGATTGTTCAAGTTCAGGGTTCTTCTGGCGGATCTCTTCGATTGTTTCTTTCCAGAACATCACTTCTTCTTTAAGGGAATCAAATTTGGATGACTGACCAGAATTGGAAGAGAGTTTCTGCTTCGCCTCATCCGGATTTTGGGCATAATATTTAAGGTCTTTGGAACTGCTGAGTACTGAATCTCGTGTACCCTTATCAATCATACTGAGGCCTGCACCGACTGCAGCACCAATAAGGATTGCTGGAATAAGTTTGTTTTTCATGTAAATTCTCCTTTTTAGTACTTGTATAGTTGCTTATATCCATTTTAAATCAAATTCAAACTATATTCATCCAATATCATGATTTTAAATTTTATTATCTTCAGAACTTTGTTAATATGTATATGTCAATAGAAATGGAACGGAGGACTTACATATGGATAAAAATAAGATGTTGAATGAAATAGAGTCTAAATTGAATGTTGTTAATAAAGGCTTATTCAATCCTGAAGATTTCAGTGATGAAAAAGTAGGGGAAATAGAAGAAATCCATGGTATGGTGACAGGCAGGTCGACTATCACAGCCATAGAACAATCTGCAATCATTGAAGAACTTTCAAAGATCAGAAACTCATAAAGGGGGAAGTTTCATTGAAACAACTTGATGCCAAACTTGATAAATATGCCAGCCTGCTGGTGGAAATCGGACTGAACGTGCAAAAAGATGGAAGGGTTTTTATAAGGTCCAGTGCGGATGCACTGCCTCTGATCAGACTTGTAACAAAAAAGGCTTACGAAAAAGGGGCGAAAGAAGTCAAGATCAGTCTATCTGATGATGCTCTGACACGCATGCATGCAGAGTATCAATCCAAGGATGAACTCAGTACCATCCATCAATGGACGATTGATGAAAGAATGCATTATTCAGATGAAAAAGCAGGATTCCTGAGTATTACGTCTGCATCACCGGAGCTTCTAAAAGGGGTAGATCCGGAAAAGCTGCAGGCGATGCAGATTGCAGGCGGAAATGCGTTCAAAGATTTCTCGAACCGGATACAGTCAGATTATCATAGCTGGTGTGTAGCCGGATATCCATCCGTGGAATGGGCAAAGCTTGTCTATCCGGATAAGAGTGATGAGGAAGCGGTGGACGCACTGCTGGATCTTATTCTCTATACAGTCCGTGCTGATGTTGAAAACCCGGTTGAGGCATGGGAGGAACTGGATAATACACTTCATGAGAAAGTGGATTATTTAAATTCAAAAAAATATAAAGCGTTGAGATATGAGGCTCCCGGAACAGAGTTTACTATGGAACTGCCGGAAGGCCACCTGTGGGCAGGGGCTTCGAGTGTCAATGAGGACGGGGAAAGATTCATGGCTAACATGCCGACTGAGGAAGTTTTCAGTGTTCCGAAAAAAACAGGTATGAACGGTTATGTTTCCAATACATTGCCCCTGAGTTACGGGGGGAACATCATTGATGATTTCAAACTCACATTCGAAGACGGCAAAGTTGTCGATTTTGAAGCGGAAGTGGGTTATGACGTACTTGAAAACCTTCTCAATACTGATGAGGGGGCGAAATATCTGGGTGAAGTTGCACTTGTTCCCCATGATTCACCAATCTCCAATACGGGTAAATTATTCTATAACACATTATTTGATGAGAATGCTTCATGTCACATTGCCCTCGGCAGTGCATACGCATTCTGTATCGAAGGCGGGAAGTCGATGTCCAGGGAGGAACTTGAACGTGCCGGACTTAATGATTCGATCAGTCATGTTGACTTCATGATCGGGTCTGATCAGCTGGATATATACGGTATAGATGATTCGGGAACGGAAACGAAAATCTTTGAAAAAGGAAACTGGGCTTTTTAAATTCTTGATGCAAAAATAGAAATTTATGATAGAATTAAGTTAATAAGAAAGTTCAATAGGAGGATACCTATGAGTTTTGCAATGATGTTTCTAATACTGGTTGCATTCGTTTTCGCCATTTTCTCTTTTGCTGGAGTATTGTCATACTTCTTGACTAAAGCACTTCCAGGCAAGGATGCACTTGTAATCGATACTCCGGAGGAAGCACTGGAGCGTAAAATTTAATTATCTAAAACGATAAAGATTTTCAGGAAGGGATATGGCTTATCCCTTCTTTTTTATTGGCCAAAATATGCTATTATAGTAGTGCTAAGTATGGAGGGGATAGTATGGAAAAAAGAATGTCGGAATCATATACTGTAAAGACTGCAAATGTACTGCCACCAGATACAAATAATCACCAGACACTCTACGGCGGAAGATTATTGGAGTACATAGATGATATCGCTTCAATCTCGGCAAGACGCCACTCAAGATCAAAAGTGGTTACCGCATCCATCGACTCTGTGGATTTCCTTGAACCGATCAACCTGGGTGATGTTGTCATTTTGGAAGCAATGGTAACCCATACAGGGACTTCGTCGATGGAGGTACTGGTCAAGATTTCAAAAGAGGAATTGGAAGAATCGGGGGATGTCAGTCTTGCTGCTTTCAGTTTTTTGACGTTTGTTGCACTGAGTGATGATAAAAGGCCGATTAAAGTGCCGAAATTAATACCGGATAATGACAGGTTGAAATGGTTGGATGAAACGGGGGAAGAGCGTTCTGAACACCGCAAACACAGACGGGACAGGTCCAAAGCGCTCAGGGAATTTTTTGCGAACGATCTTCTGGATTAGGAGGATTTAGATGCATATTGCAAAAGTGGTTGAACTAAAACGGGGCATGTTCAAAATTGTCATGGACAACGGTAATTCATTCAAAGCTCATGAAGAATCATTGGTGAGATATCGACTGATTAAAGGTGCTGAATTGGATGAGGAAGAATATGACCGGATACTGGAAGCCATCCAATACGACCGTGCGTATGTTGATGCCCTTAAATATATCAGTTATAAGCTGCGTTCGATAAATGAAATGAAAACACATCTGGATGAAAATTACGGGGCTGAAATCATTTCACAGACCATCCATCGACTCAAAGATGAAGGCTACCTCAATGATAGTCATTATGCTGAAGCTTTGAAAAATACAATGCTGAACACAAGTGACAAAGGTCCCGGAGTATTTTCCAGAGAATTGAAAAAGCATCAGATTGAGGAAAATATCATAAACCCTATGGTGGCCAAATTCGATGCAGAAATTGATGAAGCACGGATGAATCGTATTAAGGCCAAAGAGCTGAAGCGGCACAAAGGTGCATATCGTCAATTCAAGATGAAATTACAGGAGAAACTTTACCAAAAAGGATACGATAAAGATCATATGGGTATGATTTCATTCGAAGATGATGAATTTGATGAAACGTCTCATTTTGAGAAAGACTTTGAAAAGTATTACAATAAGCATATGAAAAAAGATGGATCATATGCTTCCAAACAAAAGCTGATCCAGGCGTTGATGCGCCGAGGCTATAATTACGACATGATCCAGGAAAAGTTAGGCGGTATAGATGATGAGTTCATTTAACACAATGACGAGGCGTGAAATAGAAGCGTATATCGTTGATAAACGGGAAAAAATGCGCAAGGCAGAAATGATGGGTATTGAAAATGAGTATCGTGTACATGAGCGCCAGGTGCTGATTGCAGAAAGTCATCTTATTGACTTGTCTCTGATTGAGCCTGGAAAGATATATAAGATTATCAGTAATGAAGACTTTTATTTTAAAGTGGAATATATAAAAGGAGTTTTCGCCTGGGGGTTTTATCTGGGCGGTAATGAGAAAGAGACGGGTATCCCAGTAAGCATGCTCCAGTTAAGCAGGAAAGGTTGATTACATGCACGACATCATTCTGCTCAGGGCGCGCAACCTGACGTATGCTAAAGAATCGATGAAGTTTAAAGACCGTATGCTCGGCCGTGTTGAAGGTTTGATGTTAAAGGATGTCACTTTTCATCTGTATAAAGGAGAAGTGCTTGGAATCCTGTCAGACTATGAATCACTCTATTATTTAAAAGAAGTGGTCAGCGGCACACTTGATGTTTCCAAAGGGAAGATAAAAACAAAAAGCACCATCCTGAGCCTGGATGTCATGGACCATATCCACCACAGACATCCAGTTAACATATTTGCAGAGGAATTGCTGGATGAATATATGAGGCCGGATGATGTTCAAAATGTGATTGCAGAATTGAAAGAGCAGCCGCTCTTCAGGAAAAGATGGGCAACGCCGGTCAAAGATCTAACGCGTCGGGAAATTGCATTGATATTGATAGAAATGTCGAAAGTGACCGATGCAGAAATCATCATCTACTGTAATATGTACCGTCATCTGACTAAACAGGATGCAGAGATGTTCAAAACCGCCGTTAACAATCAAGAAAAGTCAGATCGGGGAATCCTCCTTTTAGAAAACGATATCGAACCGATCAGTATGTTGGCAAACTATTTCGTATGGCTCAGTTATGGCCAAGTCCGCTATGATGGCAGTGTTAAAAAAGGTGTGGATACATACAATGAGTATATGAGGAAGAAAAGTCAGCTTAAAAGTGTGGATGAAGAAGCACTATTCGATCTTGAATGGAAACAGGATGTTTCCGAGTATGCGAGATATAAACATTCTCTTAAACGGCTGAGCCGGAATCAGACCAGCCTTATTGACAGCCTGAACATCCGGAAAATCATAATTTCAATCGTTCTGCTTTTTGTGATGCTGATGTCCAGTGTCTTCATCTTCATGGATATCAATTTCAATGGAACCGCAAATACTAAACAGGATCAGACAGTTACTGCACCCGATGAGGAAATGGAGAATGAGCGTACTTATTATGCACTTACTGCAAAAGATGGAATGCAGTTTGGCGAACAGACACTCGCACACTTAAGTCTGGTTGAAGTAGACTCAAATCAGAAAGATGGCTATAAGGTGATTCTTGGTGGTGAAGAGTATGAGGCGGATGAGGACAGCCTGATATATTTCAATCCTGCGAGTCTGTATCCGGAAACAGCTTTTGAATCACTGCTTCCATACACAAGTGAAAAGTTCGTCGATTCATATCAATTCTATACACGGTATTTGGGCCGTGAAGCAAGTACTATAACAGATGGATTCAATCTGTCTTCCTCAGATGAAAATCATGCGTCTGTTTCAGGGTTTCCAGTCACGTACCATTTCAGGAACGGACATGTGTTTTCGATGACTCTCCCTGCTTCGAATATCGATGGATTGTATGAAGAATACGGGCTGAAATCTGAAGACATCATTTTCAGGCTTCAGAACGGCGGATTCATGATTCTGGATGCATCAAACGAAAGATGGCTGTATATTGGTCAATAGGAGGGGCATGATGAATTACAAAGTAAGATATTTGTGGAGACAATTTCTTGATCAGACAGGGTATTTCTCAAAGCATAATTTAACGCCTCTCCTGCTGTATGGCATCGGACTGGTATTTCTGCTGCTGGCCATGACATTTTTGGGACCGGAGGAAATCGTCCGGTATTTATATACCATTATTGGTTTAATGGCAGCTGTCTGGCTGTTCAGCATGGTTGTTTTAAACAGAAATACATCATTTTATAAAGATTCGGTGGTAAAAGTCAATTATGTTCCGTTGTACTTCAGAATGCTGCCGACAATCATATTTCAGACTTTCATATTCTTGATGTTCACTGTGCTTTACAGTTCTTTCACTGCATTGGTTGTAGATAATTGGCTGATTAATATGTTTTCACTGCTGTATTATACAATTCTTGGTGTCATATTGATCATCCCATTCATACTATTGTTCCTGTCAGTGGAAACACCGAATCTCAGCAAGGTCAATGTGATAGTTTTCATCGTTCTTGTCCTTGTAGTACCGGTGCTTTACCTGCCGGAGTCAATCCCGGATATCATTGAAAATATTCTAAGTCTTAATCCATTCTATTATGTGATCAACAGTCTGCAGGCAAATGCAGTACAGATGGCTTGGAATATAAACAGGCTGCCTCATGATATTCTGTTCTTTGCACAAATTATATTTCTATATTTGTGGATGCTTGAATTTTACAGTAAGATGAAATTCAATCTATATCAGTTCAGAAAAAAACGACAGGATGTATAACATCCTGTCGTTTTAGTTATTTATCAGCTTGCGCTGCAGTTTACTTTCCGAGAACACCCAACCGGTGTAACTATGAATTACTTCAGTGTTCTTATTGTCGACCTGCATGATACAGACGAAGGGGTAGTGACCATCTTTCAAATATCTGAGGTCGACATACCTGATTTCAGTCAGGTTTTCTGAAAGCTCCTTCACTTCATAGCGGTAAATGGAAGAGAAAAATGTGAATGCTTTAAAGTTGATGTCCTTTTTCACAGCTTCAAATATCTCTTCATCAATCCGGGCGCTTTTATTGAAGCGGTCATAGAAAATGATATTCCCACGGAAACTCCGGCCCACATAGTATGCATTTTGTGTTACAGCTACCAGACGCCATTCGAAGAAATGGATGGTGGGCATGCAGAATGTCCGTGTTATATACTCCCCGGGCAGCTGCCGCTCCACCTTTTCATTTATGAATTGCTGCATTCCTGCACGGCCGAGGTAATATACAAACATTATACCGTATAATATGAAGAAGAGCAGCACGGGTGAGATGCCGAGGAACCATAATATGAAATAGAGCACATGCATGATGATGATCGGGATGTCCACTGTATTGATAATCCCGAGTTGTATCCATGTGTTGTTTATTGGCCGCAGAGCCTGTGTTCCGTATGAATTGAATATATCTACGAAAACATGCAGAAAAACTGCAAATTGTATCCAGAGGTACATATTCAATGCGGGGAGATCGAATAGTAGTACAGACAATACTGTTAATAATACTGGCCATATGAAAAATGTGAATGGCAGGGAGTGGGTGATGCCCCTGTGATGAGTTATATAGACTGCGTTGTTTTTCATTTTCATTACTGTATCGACATCGGGTGCGAGCGAAGCGCCCACAACAGTGGTGATGAATCCGACGGAAATGGGATCGATAGCAGGATCCACGGCGGCCAGACCGACAATTGTTCCACCCATCAGAGTATGTGTTAAAGTATCCATATTAGGACTCCCCATTCAAAAGAGAAATAATTTATGTAGAGGAAGATATCACGATGCTGAACATTTCAGATTTTAATAATAACCTATTGGTATGGTACCAGGCAAATAAAAGAGACCTTCCATGGCGGCAGACAACCGACCCGTACCGTATCTGGCTGAGCGAAGTCATGCTGCAGCAGACACAAGTTATTACTGTTATACCCTATTTTGAAAAATTTATAACCAATTATCCGAATATTGACAGTCTGGCCGATGCGGATGAAGGGAGTTTATTGAAAGACTGGGAAGGGCTTGGCTACTATAACAGAATACGTAATTTTCATGCTGCGGTAAAAGAGGTGCAGAATACATATGATTCAGTGGTTCCCGATGATCCCGAAGCATTTTTTAAATTGAAAGGCGTCGGACCTTATATTGGAGGGGCAGTGCAGAGTATTGCGTTCAATAATCTGCTTGCTGCTGTTGATGGGAATGTACTGCGTGTAATGGCCAGGCTGAACCTGGATTACAGGGATATGACGAAAGTCTCTGTCCAGAAATCCATAAAACATGACATCGAAAGTATCATGCCGCTCGAAGCGGGGGATTTCAACCAGGCACTTATGGAACTGGGGGCAACAATATGTACACCAAGGACGCCCAAGTGCATCATGTGTCCGGTCCAGGAACATTGTGAAGCGTATAAAGCAGGTGAGGTTTCCGGGCTGCCTGTGAAAAAGAAGGCAAAAGCTAAAAAGGAAATATATTATAATGTATATTTTATATTGAATGATGAAGGGGAAATCATGTTGAAAAAGCAGGAAGGTACACTTTTGCAGGGCATGTATGAACTGCCCAAGTATGATATCGACACTTCTGTTGAGTCCATTGAGGAGGCACTAGATCTGTCACTCGATCATCCGAATCTCCACGTTGGGAGTGTTAAGCATGTATTTACCCATCAGGTCTGGTACATGGAAGGGTATATACTTTACACGAAAGGTTCACACCCTGATTTCATTCCTTTGGATAAGGTGGGAAGTCTTCCGATGAGCAAGGCGATGCAGAAGATTTATAATCAGTTTGAAGCCTGAAATCAAAAAATGTAAATATAAATGCGCCTATGATATAATATAAAAGTATTATTATAAAGGTGGTGTGGAATATGGGTTTCGAATCCATACCCAAAGAAGGCAGCAAGGTCAAAATCCAAAGCTACAAACATGATGGGAACATCCACCGAGTATGGTCTGAAACTACTATTCTTAAAGGAACCGATCATGTAGTGATCGGAGGCAACAACCGTACTCTGGTTACAGAAAGTGATGGACGGACGTGGGTGACACGTGAACCTGCAATTGTCTACTTCCATGTGGATTACTGGTTCAATGTAATCTGCATGTTCCGTGAAGACGGAGTCTACTATTATTGCAACCTTTCCTCACCATTTGTCTATGATGAAGAAGCTTTGAAGTACATCGATTATGATCTGGATATAAAAGTATATCCAGATGGTAAATATCATCTGTTGGATGAAGATGAATACCGCCTTCATAAACAAAGGATGAAATATCCGGATGACATAGACAAAATTCTGAGACGCAATGTGGATATTCTTCAGCAATGGATTGAAAGGAAGAAGGGGCCTTTCGCTCCAGATTTCATCAAAGTCTGGCAACAGAGATTCAACAATGATTTCAAATCATACTAAAGATCAATCAACTGGAACCAGTTGATTGTTTTTTTGGAAAAGGAAGTTTTTAATTGATTAGACGTTATCTGCAATTTGTAAAGCCGTATACATGGCTGATTGTACTGACGATCATTATCGGTATACTGAAGTTCGGCATCCCCTTGCTTCTGCCGCTCCTGATCAAATACGTAATCGACAGCATCATACTTGCCGAAGGTTTAACAGTTGATGATAGAGTGAACATGCTGATCCGGATCCTGCTGCTTTTCTCCTTCATCTTCGTTATTATCCGTCCGCCGGTAGAGTACTTCAGGCAATATCTGGCACAGTGGACGAGTAATAAAATACTTTATGATATAAGAAAGAAAATGTATGGTCATCTTCAAATGCTGAGCGCGAAATTTTATTCGAACAGCAAGGTGGGGGAAATTATCTCGCGCGTCATCAATGATGTGGAACAGACAAAGGATTTCATCATGACAGGATTGATGAACGTCTGGCTCGACTTGGTAACCATCCTCATTGCGCTCGCCATCATGTTCAGCATGAACGGTGAACTTACGCTCGTATCTATGATTATTTTCCCATTCTATATCTTCGGCGTATGGTTTTTCTTTGGCCGCTTAAGAAGGCTGACGCGAGACAGATCCCAGGCACTGGCTGAAGTGCAGGGGTTCCTGCATGAAAGGATCCAGGGAATAAATGTCATCAAAAGTTTTGCAGTGGAAAAGAATGAAGAAGGCCGTTTTAATGAAAGGAACAGTAATTTCCTGGATAAGGCGACGAACCATGCAAAATGGACTGCCAGAAGCTTTTCGGTCGTAAATACCATTACGGACATCGGACCGCTGCTCGTAGTCGGTTTTGGTGCATATCAGGTAATCCAGGGCAATCTGACTGTGGGTACACTGGCGGCCTTCATCGCATACTTGGACAGATTGTATGGCCCATTGCGCAGATTGGTTTCTTCATCTACGACACTTACACAGAGCATTGCATCTATGGACAGGGTGTTCCAGCTCTTTGATGTGAAATACGATGTCCAGGACCGTGATGATGCGAAGGTGTTGAATCAGACAGATGGAAACATAAAATTTAAAGATGTCGGATTCGATTATGATGGTGAAGATACAAGCGTATTGAAAAATATAAACTTCAATGTCAGCAGTGGCGAAACTGTCGCTTTTGTAGGTATGAGCGGTGGAGGTAAATCGACGCTGGTAACTTTGATTCCCCGTTTCTATTATGTTACTGAGGGAAGGG